>NZ_NFNY01000114.1 GCF_002179165.1 Campylobacter jejuni | reverse complement strand
TAATTTAAAAGATTTTAAGTCCTTTTTACAAAAAAGGAAATGAAAGTATAACTAATTAAGCTTAAAGGGGGATTAAACAAGGCTTGAATTTAGCCTTGTTTGAGAAAAATTTTGAAAAAAGCAAAAATTAAAGTTTAAAGACTCTAATTTCAGCTTGAAGATTATCCGAAATATTTTTAAGCTCTGTCATCGCATCTTTGTTTTCACTTACTGCTTGTTGAGTTTTTGCGGATATATCAGCTACTAAATTAATTTTTTCTTCAATTTCTTTCATAAGATTAACCTGAGCTGCAACTTCTTGATTTACATCCTGTGCCTTAGAAAGACTATCATTGGCTTGCTTATAGATCAAATCAACGCTATCTCTCACTTCCTCACTTAAACTTTTACCTTGAGAAATTAAAGGTATCGATTCTTCAATTACTCCAACCGTTGCCATTGTTTCTTCTTGAATTTTCTTATTTATTATAGCAATTTGATCTGTCGCTCCCCCTGTTTTTTCAGCCAGTTTGCGGATTTCATCAGCTACAACAGCAAATCCTCTGCCTACATCTCCAGCACGAGCTGCTTCAATGGCAGCGTTTAATGCTAAAAGATTAGTCTGATCTGTAATTTCACTAATAAGCTCTGTGCTTGTGCCAATATTTCTTGCATGTTCGCTAAGAAGTGCAATTTGCTGCGAAACTTTCGAAGAATTGTTTGCTATATACTCCATTTGAGCAGCTGTATCTTCTGCATGTTTTTTATTGTCTTGACAAACCTCTGTTGTATTTTTAGAGTTTTGTTCTGTTTCTAGTGCTATTTTTGATACATTTTGAGTCTTCTGACTTACTTCTTGAATTTTCAATGCCGAATCTCTTGAAGTTTCTCCTTGAAACATAACCGATTTTTCAGTTTCACAAATACGAGAAACCACAATATCTGCTTTTTGATTAAGTTCATTTGAAATAGCGATCATCTTTTCTACAATATGCCTTAATTGCTCTTGCATTCTTGCAACAGAATAAAGTATGCTTTGTTTATAGTTTGTTTGAATTTTTTGAGTCAAATTCCCATTAGCCACTTGAGCAATAATATGATTTACATCGTTTGGCTCTCCACCTACAGATTTTTTAATATATCTAACAATAAAATAAGCAATAAAAATAGAAATTATTAAAGCAATAACCACTATACTTACCATAATAAATCTAAAAGACTTTGTTTCTTTTAATGCCATTTGAGTTAGTTCTTGGTTTGCATATTCTTGATAATCAATAAGTTTGTTTGTTTGGGCGAGCCATAAAATAAATTTAGGCCTAACTTCTTCTAAAACAAGTTTTGTGGCTAATTTTTCATTTTTTTGATTAACAACAATATCAATCACTTTTTGATAAGATTGTATTGTCGTTTGCTTGGTCTTTGTTATATCGCTTACCATAGCACGAACATTAGAATCTCCACCACCTTTAGCCAAAATATCATTTAAAATAACCTCGGCTTCTAAATAATCTTTTTCTAATTTTTTGATTTTTTCTAGGGTTTCTTGTAAATCCTTATTATCTTGAGCCAATACAACATCGCGAATCAAAATAGATCTATCGTGAATACTTCCTCTAAAATTAATCGCTTGACGCGAGATTAAAGTATTTTCTCCTGTTGCTGTTGAAAGAGTTTCATCTAAAAAACTCACCTTGGCAATAGAAAAAAAAGCGATAATCAACATAATAAAAACAATCAATGCAAAACTTAAATAAAGTCTTGCTGAAATACCTAAATTTCCCATTTTTTTCCTTTATTATTTTTTTAACATTAAAATTTTGTTTAATCATAACTATTTTATATTAATTATTCTTTAAATTTCAAAACATTGACTGATTTTCTTGCCATTTGCGATGATTTGCTGATGAAAATCTTTAATTTTAGGAATATAAGCAAAACCACTTAAAGGATCAATCACTATGCAAATTTGATTTTTTTGTATTGAAGTTAAGCGTATAATACATTCTTGCTTTGTCTTGGCTAAAGTTTTATGATAAGCACTTTTTGAACTTGAAAGTGGAGAGTACAATCTCCCAAATTCATCAAAAATAATCTTGGTTGCACCATTTTTTCCGCACGATCCTTTAAGCTCTACTTTCACTATGCCAAATTTTTTAAAAATATTAAATCTTTGAGTGGCTTTTTCATCATCTTTATTGATCACTCCACTTTGTCCTGAATTCATTAATTTATTAGGATTTAAAATATCAACAGCAATTTCTCGATCTTTATTATTTTTCTTACCTAAATTTGCATTTCCATCACCATTTTTATCCAAAAATATAGTATAAGTTTGCTCATAATTTGTCGCTGCAGAATTGATAAAATAAAGTTGCCATCTGCTTTTATACCACTCCTTTTTAGCTACTGATAAATCCGTACTTCTAAAGCTTTCTTGTATCATAGCCAAATTTCTTACATAATCAATATCATTAAGAATTTGCTTTGCACCATATATTAATTTATCTTGTTTTGTATTGATTTGCACTACGGAAATCATGATACCTAAAATTAAAATCACTAAAACAAGTTCTAAAAGTGTAAAAGCTCTAATTGTATTTTTTGATTTGATATTTTTTTTCAAATTTACCTAGTTTTACTTTGATAATATTTTCATTTTGATTTAGTGATTTCTCATTTTTTATACTTTTAAGATAAAAAATATTACTATCTTCAATACCATAAAATTTTAATCTTATCTGTAAATTTGATGAAACTCGTATTTGATTAATATCTTTCTTTTTAAGTTCTTCGCTAAGTTCTTTCGCAAAATGATAATTATTGGCAAAATGTTTATTTGCATTTGGAACAATATAATATAAAAACTGATTTGCTATAATAACAAAATAGCAAAGAAGTAAAAAAATTATGGCGCATTCTATGAAAATTTTATATTTTAATCTGAATTTTGGCAAACGCACCCTATAGCTTGCCATCAAAGTTTTAATGAGTAAAGGAGTGCAAATCACACAAAAAGGTAAAAAATCTTCTAAATAAAGTTTTTGTCTTAAAGAAAGTAAAGAGCAAAAAATAAAGGTTACACTCATTAAAAACCATAACAAACTTTTATTTTCCTTAAAAGTTAAACGATAAATCACATAAAAAAAATAAATAAAAACCAAGGGAGAAAAACAAGCAGCAAAAATCCCTAAAGTATCCAAAAAATATCCTCTTGGACGACCGCCTGTATCAAAACCATAAAAACTAACACTCAATCCAAAAAGCACAAGAGATAAAATAAACAAAACGGAATTTCTTTTATAAATTCCAAAAAAGAAAAAGGTCAAAAATAAAATATTAAAAGATTTATCAATAAATAAGGCTAAAATTAATAACGGATAAAAAAGCCATTTTTTTTCATATTCATAAACACAAAGTATAACAAGAGTTAAAAAAATCACAAAAGAGGCTTCATTAACCAATAAAGCACTGGCGACACTTCCGGGCAATAAAATAAAAAGCAAAAGAGATAAAAAGCTATCAAAATGTGTTTTTGTATATTTTAAAGCTAGAATATAAAGCAAAATACAGCTTAAAAAATGAAAAAATAAAATAGGAATTCTCAAGCCAAGATCATTTTGTCCAAAAATAAAAGTGCCAAAATGCGTAAGATAATAAAGCAAACTATGATTTAAAAAAAGAAAACTTCCTTTTTCTTCAAAATAAATTTTAGCCTCATCAGCACTAATGCTAAGGGTTGAAATTCCATAAAGCAAAGCAAATAAATCAAAAGCGAGTAAAATAATGATGAGTTTATAATTTTTGATTTTTTCCATAAATTTGATTTTACAAAATTAAACTTAAAATATCAACCGATATGAAGATTAAAAAGCACAAGCCAAATAAGATAAAAAGCCAAAGTATTAAAAAATGCTAAGAAATTTTTAATTATTCTTAAAGCAAGTAAAGATAAAACAAAATACAATAAGAAAAAATAAATATTGGTGTTATTCCAAATCGTAAAAGGAATAATACTAATAAAAAAAACAAAATTGACTGCCAATAAAAATAAAAAATTTCGCCAATAAATGGCATTAAAAAGCATAAAAGTTAAAATAAAAATACTGCAAATTTTAACAATAAAATGCACAGCAATCTCAATTTGATCTTTTAAAGTTAAAAATTTACTATTGTATTTGCCTTCAAGCAAATCTCTCTCATCTGCTTGACTCATGCTTTGAAGTAATTTTTCATATCTCAACTCATCTTTTTGTGCTAAATTTTTTATATACGCTAACATTTTTGCTTGAATTTCTTCATCTTGCCAATGAAATTTATTAATAAAAGTTATACCAGCAATCAAAGCAAGTATCAAACACCAGATACACCAAATTTTTTGAAAAGAATTTGCTTTTACAAAAACATAATCTTGTTTTTTAAGATAATTAAAAATATTTTTCATAAATAATGCCTTAAAATAAAGGCATTATTATATCAAATTTCTTCTTCACTATTGTATTTCAAAAGAGCAATAAAACGATAAAACATATGCACGAATTTAGAATAAGGAATCATAATAAAAAAGGCCAAAACACAGCTTAAATGAAACCAAAGTGCATAAGATAAAAAAGAGCTTTGTTTTAAAAACATCAGCAAAAGCCCAGTAAAACTCACTAAAAAAAGCATAAAAATAAAAGCATAATCCATGCTCACACTTTTTTCATCGACTATATTTTTATCAGCAATGCATTTTAAAATAAAAAGCCCAAAAGCTCCTATACAAAGCATAATTCCACCCAAAATTCCAAAAATTTTAGGAAGCTCTGTAATATCATAAGGAGCAACCAAATTTAAACAATGATGATAAATAGCCCCTAAACTTGTCGCAATAAAACAAAATAAAAAGCCATACATAGTAAAATGATGAAATATTTTTCTTATATTAGAACGCTTTTCATTGGGATAAGTGCAACCCTCATTTTTATGTCCTCCTAGATATTTAAGACTTAAAGCATCTTTAATACTTTTAATAAAAACCTTGAAATTTACGCCTTTAATTTCTATAGCTTTGTAAAATTTAATTATACTTCCAACGAGAGCTAAAAATACCAAAATAGCAACCACACTAAAAATACTTACCATATAATCATAAGAAACCACTGCAAAGAAATTCCCTTTTACATCTTCGCCCTTATACGCACTAGCACTCCAAAAACCAAAAAACAAACATAAAACCAAAACAATGGTTGTCAAAATCGCATTTTTTCTAAAAACTACCCCTAAAAAATTTGGAAAAGCGTATTTTTCGTAACTATACTGCCTAAGAGCTGCAAATTGCTTAGGAATAGAAACATTAAATTCATGCGGTGGTGCGTATTGGCAATCATAAAAACATTCAGAACATTGATGACATAAATTAGCTAAATAATCCATATCTTTTAAAGAAAATTCACGCTTTTTCTCCATAGCAGGAAAAACAGCACAAAGTCCTTCGCAATAGCGACAAGAATTGCATATAATACAAGATTTGTTTGCTTCTTCATAAATTTTTGTAATTTTCATTTTATTTCCTTTACCAAATCAAAGGCATTTTCGCCCGCCAAACGCCCAAAAACACTTCCTATACTCATACCAAAACCTGCAACATAACCTTGAGTTAAAATATTTCCCGCCATAATTTCTCCTGCAGCAAAAATATTTTTAAACAATTCTTCATTATTTTGATAAACTCTTGCATTTTTATCCACTTTCACGCCCATATAAGTAAAAGTTACTCCTGGTCGTAAAGGATAGCAATAAAATGGCGGGGTATCGATTTTTAAAGCCCAATGCGTTTTTTCGATTTTCAAACCCTTAGTATAGCAATTATCTTGTATAGTGTGATCAAATTCTCCTTTTGCTACACTTTGATTATATTCATCAAGTGTTGCTTTTAAAGCCTTTAGATCTAAATTTATCTTAGTGGCTAAATCTTCAATGGAATTTGCCACTATAGGTTCAAAAAGTGAGGGCATATAACATTTTTGCACTTTAGAATCTGTAATAGAATAAGCAATTTGCTCTTCTTCATTAGCCACCAAACGCCCCCAAATCGCATAACGCTTAGGCCAAAAATCCTCGCCCTCATCGTAAAATCTTTGTGCTTTTTTATTGACTACTATACCTAAAGAAACACAATCAACCCTTGAAGCGATACCGCCATCATATTTTGGAGTCCTTGCATCGATAGCAACCATATGCCCTTGCGTAGGATCTCCTATGATTTTAGCATTATTTTTTTGCAAGGCTTTTAGCATTTTTCCTTGATTAAAACGCGTTCCACGGATAATAAAATGTCTTGCCTTTTCTCCCCATGCATCTTCAAGCCATTCCAAATTGGACTCAAAACCACCACTTGCAACAATGACTGCTTTTGTTTTAAAACTAATTTGCTTATTTTGCTTTTTATCTAAAACTAAAATTTCCTTACACAAACCATTTTCCACAAGCAAATCCAAAGCTTCAAATTCATAAAAAATTTCAACACCTAAATTTTGTGCCGCATTATAATAAGCATTCACTAAAGACTTTCCACCACCTAGAAAAAAAGCATTGGTGCGTCCTAAATGTAAAGTCCCACGCATTGATGGCTGAAAACGCACTCCATATTTTTTTGCAAATTCAACCGCTTGTGGCGTATGAGAAATGACAAAACGCGCGTATTCTTCATTGGTTTGTCCTTTTGTCACTTTAAAAACATCTTCAAAAAATTCATCTTCACTATAAATTTGAGTTAAAACATCAGTTGGTGCATTATGCATAGAACGCAAATTTCTAGTGTGTTGAGAATTTCCGCCACGCCATTCTTTTGGAGAACTTTCCAAAAGTGCGATTTTTAAATTCCCTTTGCTAGCAGCAGATATTGCCGCACAAAGTGCAGCATTTCCACCTCCTATAATGACTATATCAAATTCCATTTCATTCTCCTTTTTGTTGCTTTTCATAAATTCCACCTTTTTTGAAAATGATTAAGGAAGCAATAAAAGAACAAATTGCAGCAAAAGTTAGCCAAAATGCAGGGGAAGTAGGGTTACTTGTTTTTTCAATCAAAAATGTTGAAACCGCTGGAGTAAAGCCTCCAAAAATCGCCACTGCTATAGAATATGAAAATGAAAAGCCCAAAGCTTTTACATTTTTTGGCATTATTTCAGATAAAGAAACCACCATAGCTCCATTATAAGCACCAAAAATAAAACTAAACCATAATTCCGTTATCACCAAATTAGCAAAGGAAACATTATTGGTTAAAAAATTAAGCATAGGATAAGCACTGATCATACCTAAAAAAGTCATAGTCAGTAAAATCGGCTTTCTGCCTATTTTATCTCCGATAAAACCAGAAAATGGAAGCCAAAAAGTATTGCTAAGTCCTATAATAGCAGTAATTGTAAAACTTTCTAACTTACTAAAATGCAAAACTTTATTTGCAAAAGTTGGCGTATAAGCTGTGATAAAATAAAAAGTCACGGTTGTCATCATTACAAACATAATCCCAAAAATGATAACAGGGTAATTTTGTATTATGCTTTGAAAAATTGCCCCTAAAGTTTTTGGTGCTTGATGAATTTTAGCCTTAAATTCAGGAGTTTCATCTAAAGTTCTTCTTATATAAAAAATATAAGGCACAACCAAACAACCTATAATAAAAGGAATTCTCCAACCCCAAATCGACATAATCAAATCGCCAACTAAATAATGCAAAAGCACACCCAAAGCTCCTGCAAAAATCGTTGCGATTTGTTGCGATCCACTCTGCCACGACACATAAAAACCACGTAAATTTTTGGGTGCAATTTCTGCTAAATAAATGCTAGCTCCACCTATTTCAGCTCCTGCACTAAAACCTTGCAAAAGTCTTCCTAAAACGATAATAATAGGTGCAAAAATTCCTATACTTTCATATCCTGGACACAAAGCTATGGTTAAAGTTCCCAAAGCCATAAGTCCTAAAGTTAGCACTAAACCTTTTTTTCTTCCGTATTTATCCATATAAGATCCAAGCACTATCGCACCAACAGGACGCATTAAAAATCCTACACCAAAAGCCATAAAACTTTGCATCAAAGAAGCAAACTCATTTTCTGAAGGAAAAAAGATTTTTGCAATAAAAGCGGCATAAAAACCATAAACTGCAAAATCATACATTTCCAAAAAATTTCCACTTGCTACACTAAAAATAATTTTAGCATCACTTTTAGAATTTGTTTTCATAAAGAAAAACTCCTTGTGTTTTCTTTTTATTATAAACTAGTTTTTTGATTTTTCAATACTAAAATATTTTTTTGTATTCAAAAGTATTTTTTAAGTTACATAACTACACAAAAGATAAAAATTTGCAATATAAAAAATCTATTTTAATTCAATGATACGATTAGGAATTATTTTGAAGTATATTATCAAGGCGGATTTTATAAGCTTGCTGTATGTGAAATTTGGCCAATCTTTCAGCCTCTAATGGCTTTCTTGCTTTAATAGCATTCACAACAGCCAAATGCTCTTCGTAAGCTTCTTTAGGACGATTTTCTTTTGCCAAAGTACTATCACCAAGAAGCAACAATGAACGATCTAAATTTTGCATAATTTTAAACAAATAATGATTTCCTGAACATCGATAGAGTGTTTGATGAAATAAAACATTATTTGCTCTAAGTTCATTTAAATCTTTGATGTTTTTTTGAACTTTTAAAATATTCACTAAAATCTCAATTTCGGCCTCAGAAGCATGCAACGCTGCAAGCCTAGCCGCTTCACCTTCTAATAATTCTCTCATTTCATAAAGTTTAGTAATGGATATTAAATCAAGCCCTGCAACTATAAGTCCATTTTTTCCATCTTGGATTAAAATTCCATCATTTTGCAACAAACCCAAAGCTTCTCTTATAGGAGTTCTGCTAAGTCCGGTTTGCAAAGCTATATCTTGCTCTTTGATTCTATCATTAGGTTTTAATTTACCTTCTTTGATTGATTTGATAATGAATTCATAGATTCTATCACTTGAAACTTTTTGATTCTTTTTTGGCATACCAACCCCTAATATAAATTATCAAATTGATTTTAGCTTTTATAGATATAATTTTAAACAAAAAAAGGCAAAAATGCAAACTATCAATGAAATTTATAAGGCTAAAACTGAAATAAAAAAATCCACTTTTTTATCTTTTCTTTGTCCTTTTAAAGACTTTAAAAATTTACTCGATGATTTAAAAAAAGAACACCCCAAAGCTGTACATTTTGTCTATGCTTATCGCGCTTTAAACGAACTGAATCAAATCGTGGAAGATAAAAGCGATGATGGAGAACCAAAAGGCACTTCTGGTATGCCATCTTTAAATGTTTTGCGTGGATATAATCTTATAAATACAGCTGTGATTATAGTAAGATATTTTGGCGGTATAAAACTTGGCACAGGAGGACTTGTAAAAGCTTATAGTGATGCAGCTAATGCCGTAATTTTCAATGCTTCTTTATTATCCTTTGAATTTAAAACGAATATCAAAATTGCCATAGATTTTAAAAATCTGAGTCGCTTTGAACATTTTTTGAAAACTCATTCTTTAGAATTTGAGCGTGATTTTCAAAATGAAAAAGTTATTTTAAACTTAAATTTAAACAAAGAAGAAGAGCAAAAGTTTGAAATCTTTTGCACAAAATTTACACCTTTTGAAATAGAAAAATTATAGAAAGCCTCAAAAACGAGGCTTTAATCAAATTGCACTTAACAAATCATTTAAAAGATTATTTTCTTTATTTTGTCCATTTGCATTTTGATTTAAAAGATCATTGTGCACACTTGCACTTTGAGCTTTTAAAGAGAGTTCGCCTTCATTTTGTCTGAAACGATAAGCATACACACTTGACATTTGTGCGTATTGGCTAGGCATTTGATTAAAATTAGAACTTTGCGTATTATTTTGCAAAGTCTGTTCAGAATTTGAGCTTCCAAAATCATCTCCACCTAGCTTGCTAAGTATATCAGTAAAATCGGAATTAGAAGTCGAAGAATAATCCTCTACTTGCTTATCCACCTGCTTATATTGACCACTAATTGCATCATACTCATATGAGCTAATAGTCCTATAATTTACTTGCATAGTCTTCTCCTTTCAAAATATGCAAAAACTATACAAGCAAAAAGTGTTCCTTAATCGCCGTGAGTTGGCAAATGCTCCATTTCAAGTTCATTATTTTTTATAAAATCTTCTTTTGCTTTTTTGCAATTCTCATCGCGTAATTTGCGGTATTCATTGCGTATAGTAATCTCTTTATCGCTTAAAGGTCTATCTTCTAAAAAAGAGATATGAAAATAAGTATCATCGCTTTTAGAATAGGTTTTATAAAAATCTATATAATCAAAATAATCCTTACCATTATCAAATTCTACGACTTCTTCGATATAAATAGTCGGTCCAAAGCCTTTGTGATTTTGAGTAAAATGTCCAAAACCCGCACTGTATTGAATTCTAAATTTAGCCATTATTTTCTCCTAAAAATTCTTGGTAAGTCCCACGGAAATCTGTTAATTTTCCATTTTCTAAATGCCAAATACGATTAGCAAAGGCAGAAACTAATTCCCTATCGTGGCTTATACAAAGCGCAACGCCTTTAAAATTATATAAAGCCTCGCCTAGTGCAATAATACTTTCAAGATCTAGATGATTATCGGGCTCATCTAAAAGCAGAAAATTTGGGCGTTCTAACATAAGACGAGACAACATCAAACGATGTTTTTCTCCCCCACTTAAACTCGCTGCCATTTTTTCTTGATCACTACCACTAAAAAGCATTCTACCTAAACACTTACGAATTTCATCTAAATCTTTAAATTTTTCACTCATAAGCCATTCATAAAGTTTCAAATTTTCACATATTAAATTACTCGTATCTTGAGGAAAATATCCAAGCTCTATGGTTGCCCCTAAATGCAACACTCCGCTATCTGGAGCAACAGCATTTGCTATAATCTTAGCTAGGCTTGATTTACCTACACCATTAGCACCGATTAAGGCGATTTTGTCGTTTTTCTCGATTTTTAATTCTAAATTTGAAAACAATTCTTTATCATAAGCTTTACTAATGCCTTTAAGCTCTAAAACTTCATTTCCTATCTCACGATTTGTCCTAAAAACAATACTTGGATCTCTACGACTTGAAATTTTAATCTCTTCAAGCTCTAATTTTTCCAAAGCTTTAGCACGACTTGTGGCTTGTTTTGCTTTAGAAGCATTGGCGCTAAAACGACGAATGAAATTTTCTAATTCTTCTCTTTCTTTTAAGGTTTTATCGCGTTTAAGTTCAGCTTGTTTTGCTAAAAGTGTCGAAGCCATATACCAATCATCGTAATTTCCCGCAAAATCACGAATTTGTTTAAAATCCACATCTAGGATTCTTGTGCAAATTTTATTTAAAAAATGCCTATCATGAGAGATGACAACCAAAGTCCCCTCATGCCTTAAAAGCTCATTTTCAAGCCAAGAAATTGCTTCTAAATCAAGGTTATTTGTAGGCTCATCTAAAAAAAGTACATCAGCACCCAAAAATAAGACTTGTGCGAGTAAAACTTTAAATTTGTCCGCACTTTGTAAAGTGCTCATTAAAGCATTAAAATCTTTGATTTTTAAAGAACTTAAAATTTTCTCACAACGCGTTTCGCAGTCGTAATTTGGATCTTCTTCAGCCGTTATCATTTCAAGTTCGCCTAAGCGTTCATTGATTTCATCGGTAAATTCTTCGCTCATATAAAGCTTTTCTTTTTCTTTTAAAGCATCATATAAACGCTTATTTGCACACATTACCGCATCTTTAATGGTGTAATTTTCAAAAGCGAATTGATCTTGGCCTAAAACTGCAATTTTTAAACCCTCATCAAATACAACTTCTCCACTACTTGACTCTAACTCACCTGAAAGAATTTTTAAAAAAGTAGATTTTCCCGCACCATTAGCGCCGATTAGCCCGTATCTTTGACCACGAACAAGCTTTAAATTTACATTTTCAAATAAAAGCTGATTTGCAAAACGCATAGTAAGATTTTTAACTTCAACCATAATTTTCCTTAAATATTTTTTAAGAAATTGTAGCAAAATAGAATTTGTTTAGGCTTATAAATTACAGCTTTTACGAATTTTGTAGAAAAATTTTCTAAGTTTAAAACTTAGAAAATTATATTTTGCTTAATATTACCAACACCTACCTTATTTTCTAATTTCTTCTCTTAATGCACCATCTGTATTATATGTTTTAGATGTTTTCACATCGCCATTTTCGTAGAAAGTCTTTTCACCATAAAGTTTGCCGTCACTATAATAGTATTTTTGATTTATAAGTTTACCATTTTCATAAAGTTCTTCTACACTTAAACCTCCATTGCTAAAATATAATTTTTCAATACCATTTTGTAAGTCATCTTTATAAGATCTTTCAACTTTCATTATTCCGTTTGGACGATATATTCTCAATATCTCATGAATTTTATTTTCACTATTAATAGGTGTTTCAATTTTTTCACCATTATTAAGGTAGCTTATATTTACCTTCACAACTCCGCTTGGCTGACCCGGAAATTCCTCACTACAACCCACAAAAATCCCCACTATAATTAAAACTACAAAAACAAATTTTTATCATTTTCCTTTCAATATTAAATTAATTTTTTCTAAAAGTTCATTGCTTTGCTTATCGATATAAGAAGCAATTTTGCCTTTATTTTCGGGTGCAAACAATTCTTTATTTTCTAAAGTGTCATCAAAATTTTCTTTATGATTTTCTTTTAACTTTGTTTCCCAAAAACGGATTGTATTTCCTTTGGTCCTTGTTGCTAAGATCAAAAGATCTATATCTTTTTGAGAAAGTTCTAAAAGCATATCATAAGTTTTTTTTACTCACACTTTCATTATCGCCACAACTAATAAAAGCTATAATCTTATTTTCCACGCTAAGTAAAGCGATAAAATCACCTAAATCTAAATTTTTAATCTTTTCTAATTTATTTTGCTCAAGTTCTAAAATTTTTAGAAAAGCTCTTGTTATGGTACTAGTTTTGCCCATATCAGCAGCACCTTTAACTTGTAAAAAATGCTTAATTTGCATCTTGCACCTCGTTTATTTTTTGTTTAATTTTTTCTCTATCCACTTTTACTCCCTAAGATTGAAAATTAAAAATCAGTATTATTTCTCAAAAAAGCTTAAACAAAAACATTTTAGATATTCTTTATTTTTGAAGTAAAAAATTGAATATTTCAAGTGTTTTTAATAAAGAATTTTTAATGTAAAATCTCAACCAAAAACTAAATTTTTAAGGCAACAAATGGCAAAAAAGAGCAAACGCGATATGGCATATGAATTAGATATTGATGTTAGCACTTTGTATAATTGGAGAAAATACAAACCTAATTTATACCGCATTGTTATGCTTGGCTTTAAATTTGACGAACTTTTAGAAAATAGTAAGCAAAATTATGAAGATTTGCTTAAAATAAAACAAAATATACAAGACGAAATTAATAAATTCAAATAAAACCACTTTTAAGCTTTTTTCTATAAAATTTCTATCATATCTTTTTAAAGGCTTTAATTAATGTTTTTTTTACAATTTTTAAGTATTTTTAGTATATTTTTTGAAATTTTAGCTCTTGGTTTGGCATTTTATTTTAAAAATACAAGGATTTTTTTTCTCTCATTTGCTTTACTTGTTTTTCATTTACCTTATCTTTACGCAAGTGCATTTCAGGCACATTTATTTGTTTCTTTATTTTTACCTTTAATTTTTATTTTATTAAGCGTTAAACAAATGGGAAAATTAGTAATAGAGCAAAAAAATTTAAGTTCAGTAATTTTGCTCATCTTTGTAGCAATTTTAAGCTTTTTCTTATCAAAAAATACTAATTTTAATGCTGCAAATTTAGATTTTCACTTCTTAAATTTAAGCTTTTTTAAACCGCTTAGCGAACTGAGTTTTTTATTTTTTATTTTTATTTCTATTATTTTAATTATCAAATCTTTTAAAGATAGAGAAAGTTATCTTTTTTTAGCCTTTTTGGGTGCAAATTTTCAGTTTTTATTTCAAAGTTTTTGGGGATTTAATTATTTTGAATTTGCAAGTTTGGTTTTTTGTATCTATTTAATCTATCAAGCTTATAAAATTGCATTTTTTGATACCTTAACTAAACTTCCAAATGAAAAAAATCTTAGACATTTTGTTAAAGGTAAAGATTCTTATATTATAGCCTTGCTTCATTTTAGCGAATTTAGAGATACTCAAGAAATATACATTAAACTTATTCTAAAACAAATCGCTAAAATTCTTAAACGCTTTAAAGCAAAAATTTTCATAGTAGATAAAGATTTTATTCTCATTTTTGATAATAAGAATACAGCATTAAACCATCTTGCTTTTTTAGAATCCACATTGAAAAATACGGAATTAAAATTAGAAAATGAAGTTTTTAAACCTGAATTTAAACTCGTTTGGAAAGAAAACGAAAGAGGATTGAGTCAAAATTTAGAAAGCCTAAGAGCAAAACTCTAAGGCTTAAAAATTATTTTTCGTTAGCTTCAACTTCGATATTAAGATTAATATCATCGCTTAAAGTAATGGTTGAAGTACTTGATGCGAAGTTAAAATCAGAGCGTTTGATTTTTCCATTTAAAGAAAAACCTACTTTTTCTTTACCATCTTTGCCTTTAGCCACACCACCAATTTCAGTATCTAAAACGATATCCTTAGAAACACCTGCTATGGTTAAAGTTCCGCTCATTTTGCCTTTTTCATTATCAATTTTTTCATATTTTTTCATCACAAAAGTCATATCAGGGAATTTTTTTGCTTTGAAAAAATCATCTTGTTGTAAATGATTGTCTCTTGTTTGATTTTCTGTATTTACAGATGCTACTTTAATAGTCGCTTCAAGCTTTTTAAATTCAGCACTCGCAGGATCAAAATCAATCACCGCATTATAGTCTTTAAAATTGCCTTTTACATTACTGATTTGCAAATGTTTGATTTTAAAACCTACATCAGTGTGTGCTTTATCTAAAGTGTATTCTTTAGCCAATAAACCAGTGCTTAGTAAGGACACAGCAAGCAAAGAACTTAATAGAACTTTTTTCATTTTGTTTTTCCTTTTTTATAATTTTTGGGTCAAGAAATTTTATTAAACAAAAAACAATCAATTATTAATGAAAATTTTTAATTCATTTTATTCTTTAAAAAACTTACAAAATCATCAAAACTAGGTAAATTTAACTCTTTCATCTCTCTTTGCTGTTTTCCCCACATACACTCAGGAAAAAACGCATCTTCTTTGAATCTTGCCATCACATGAAAATGCACTCTTGGAACATAATTTGCAAAAGAAGCAATATTAATTTTTTCAGGTTTATAAAATTCTATCATAGCCTTTTCGCAAAGTAAAATTTTCTCAAAAAGTTCTTTTTGTAAATCGCTAGAGCAATCACTAAATTCTTTATAAATTTGCTTGGTAAAAATCTTTATCCACGGCACTTGAGAGTTTTCTTTTTCCATATAAATGAAATCATTTTCATAAAACATATTTTTCCTTTTGACTCAATTTTAATTATTTTACAAAATTTATCAAATTTTTAGTCAAAATAAGTAAAATTTCAAAAAATTTGGTTTTAAAAAGGAGAGTAAAATGCAAATTGTTTCAAATCACAATTCCTATAATTATTACTCTTTATCTAAAGAAACTAAAAATTCTAATTCATCTGAAAATAATTCTGATTCTGGTCCAAATGATAAAAACACTAAAGAAAAGCAAGAAGATAAAGAAACTCAAAATATTAATGGTGTAGAACTTGATGCAAAGCAAATTCAGCAACTTCGCGAACTCCAAAGCATAGATAGAAATGTCAAGGCCCATGAAGTAGCACATCAAGCTGCAGGAGGCGGTTTAGCAGGAGCTGCAAGTTTTAGCTATACTAGAGGACCTGACAATCAAATGTATGCGGTTGCAGGCGAAGTCCCTATAAGAATGCAACAAGGAAGAACACCTGAAGAAACCATAGCAAATGCACGCCAAATAGCTGCAGCAGCGATGGCTCCTGCTGATCCTAGTCCGCAAGATTATAAAGTTGCCGCAAATGCTATTAAAATGGAATTTGAAGCGAGAGCCGAAGCAATGAAAATAAAAGCCGAAGAATCAAAAGAAAAAGAAGAAGAAAATAAAGACAAAGAAAATCAAAATTCAGATAAAAATAATGAAATAAAAAAAGATGACAAAGAAAAGCCAAATCAAACTAATTTTGATAAAGATTTTAAAAATTTTATAAGTAAAATTTACCAACAAAATACTCAAAACAATGAGATAAACTTTAACATAGCTTCCTAAGCCTTCAAATCCACACTTTTGATATTGTGTAAATTTGCATTTGAAAAGATTTTAGTAAAATCATTATTATTTACATC
>NZ_NFNY01000123.1 GCF_002179165.1 Campylobacter jejuni | reverse complement strand
AAGCTAATAGAGGTTTAGCTCATTTAAGTGATGGATCTTTATTTATGAGTGAATGGGAATTAGCTGCAGGAATATTAGGAGATAAACTAGGCTTTGCAAAAGGTGGAGGTGAAATGTGGTTAACAGGATTTACTACTAGAGCTTACCAAGCATTATTTTTAGCAGCACAACTAGGACACCAACCTTCTTTAGAACACCAACTCACTACTTACTCATCTTCTGTAGCCTTAGCAGGTGGAGGACATAAAAATTCTTTAAGGGAGAAAATGCTAAAAGACTTTTCTAAAAATCCTCCTTATGATGAATTTGGTATGCTTCCTTTCTTGGATGAATTAATAGGGGTGGATTGGATTATTGATGTGAATAAATATAGAATTACACATGATGAAACAGGTAGAATTATTAGGGCTTTAGATGATGATGTGTTAAAAGGTAAATTAAAAGATCCAAGAGATATAGATTCTACTCCTGAAAGCAGATGGGAATTTGATCAAAAAATGTATGCTTATAGAAATGGGATGAAAACAAATTATGATGTAGATATTAGAAACGAAAGAAGTGAAAGTTCGGCAAAATTAACCATGGACTCCATGCTTTTAGAAGCCAAGCTCGCAGCCCTAACTCCTCCTCAAGGCTATCCTAATGCACCTTATTATTTTTCTCCTGAAAGATTAGATTTTATTTACAAAAAACATAAACTTGATAAATTAAAAGATCCTAGAATCCCTGCTATATATAGATATAACTTTCCAGAGGATTTAAGACATAAAATCTTAAATTTTGGCTATGAAAAGGGTATTAGGGATTAAACCACCAAAAATGATAGGCAGACTAGCCACTACCATAATCATAGAAGATGGCTTATATATGGGTTAAATTAAGAAAGGATAGATAATGAGCGAAACTTATGAGATTTATACACCTAATGGAATAGCCGTAAAAGTAGATAAAGAAACAAACAAAATATATTTTGTAGAAAGTTTAGATCCACATCCACCAGCAAAAGGCAACTATACCGAAGAATATTCCAAAGCTCTTTTTAAAGCACACAACATCAAACGAAACTCCCCTTACAAAGACTATAAACCCCAATATCTAGATCCTAACTTTTATACAGGGCAAAAATCCACTCTAGTTGAATTTAAAGAATG
>NZ_NFNY01000128.1 GCF_002179165.1 Campylobacter jejuni | reverse complement strand
TTTTTTTTTTTTTTTTTGAAAATTTCAACACAAAAATCGATTCAAAGTCTTATAATGAAAAGAAAAAGGAGTGTTTATGAAGCTTAGATGGATACTTGCTTTTGTATTTTTCTTAATAGGGCTTATCGCTTATATGGATAGGGCTAATATTTCTGTGGTTGCTTCTTTTATGATGGATGAATTTGGCATTAGTAAAACGGAATTTGGTTTGTTAAATTCTTTATTTTTCTTAGCTTATGCACTCGCACAGCTTCCAAGCGGAGTGTTAATCCAAAAATTTGGTAATAAAGCCATGACTATTTTTAGCCTTGTTTTTTGGTC
Organism: Campylobacter jejuni; assembly: GCF_002179165.1. Lineage (GTDB taxonomy): Bacteria > Campylobacterota > Campylobacteria > Campylobacterales > Campylobacteraceae > Campylobacter_D > Campylobacter_D jejuni_B. Next base: position 21,208 of record NZ_NFNY01000128.1, on the reverse strand, counting down.
TTTTTTCACTATCTTAACCCCGCTTGCTGGAACTTTTCTAATGCTTTGTTTTGTAAGATTTTTCTTTGGTTTTGCGGAAGCTCCTATGTATCCTAGCAACGCTGCGTTTAATAATAATTGGTTTGCAAAATCAGAAAAAGCAAGAGCGGCGAGTTTTTTATTGGCAGGTTCTTATTTTGGTCCAGTGATTGCACCTTTTGTTTCTGTATATTTGGTTGAGCGTTTTGGCTGGGAAAGTGTTTTTTATGTGTTTGGAGGCATAGGGATTTTAATTGCATTATTATTTTATTTTCTTTCTACAAGCAAGCCCGAAGATCATAAATTTATTAAAAAGGAAGAATTAGAATTCATTCAAAAAGAACGCTTTATCACGCAAAATAGTAAAATTCCTTGGAAAAAATTCTTAAAAAATAAAGAATTTTATGCTTTAGCTATTGCTTATTTTTTCAGTATTTATATCACAGGGCTTTTTATTGTGTGGTTACCAAATTTTTTACAAGAAGCTAAAGGGCTTGATCTAAAAGAACTTGGTTTTGGAGCGTCCTTGCCTTGGCTTATGATTTGCTTATTTGTAGCATTTGGTGGATATTTGAGTGATAAAATTTTAAAACTTAGCAATGATTTTGTAAAAGCAAGAACTTATCTAGCGATTTTAGGTTTTTTAATGTTTGATATTTTTATATTTTTAGTCGTTTTTCTTGCTAATAATGTGATTTTAAGCATTATTTTTCTTTCGCTAGGTTTTGGATTTTTAGGGCTTAGTGTAGTGATTTCTTGGGCAGTAGCCGCAGATAAAGGCAGAAATCAAGCAGCAGCGGTGAGTGCTTGGATGAATTTATGGGGAAATTTAGGCTCGGCACTTTCACCTTTAGTGATGGGATTTATGGTGCAACACTGGGGCTGGAATGTAGCAATATTTTTCAATATCATTCCTGCTAGTATTGCTTTAATAGCGTATTTGTTTGTTAAACCGCAAAATGCGTTAAATTAATCAAAAGGAGAAAAAATGTTTATTTTAAAACCAAGAATACAAAAATGCGATCAAAGCATTATGGAGCTTTGCAAAGATGTGTGTCCTTCGACCATAGGACATATGCAAGATCATGGCTTTATTAGGAATCTTAAAGCATTAAAAAAAGGTGTTAAGATTGTAGGAAATGCAGTAACGGTTAGAATTCCGCATTTAGATTCTACTGCGGTGCATAAGGTTTTTGACGTGGTTAAAGAAGGCGATATTGTTGTTATTGATACTAATAAAGATTACGAAAGAGCACCTTTTGGGGAATTAGTTTGCTATATGGCTAAATGTGCTAAGGTAGGGGCAGTGATTATTGATGGGGCCATTACTGATTTTAATGCGATTTGTAATTTGGGGGTGAATGTTTATTATAGACAAATTTCAGCTCTTACTACGAGGATTAAAGGCATTGAAGGAGCTATTAATATACCTATTGCCATTGATGGAGTAGTGGTTAATGCTGGGGATTTGATTTTAATCGATGATGATGGAATCTTGGTATTAAATCCTGAATTTGATGATATAAAGAATTTAGCCAAAAGAGCCTTGAGTGTGCAAGAGGGCGAAAAAGATACCAAGGCACAAATGGATAAAGGCGTGCCATTAAGCAAGCTTTTAGGAGCAAATGAATTTTTTAAAGGTTTAAAATGAAAATTGCTTTAGCACAGATTAAAACAAGTCCAAAATGGCAAGAGAATTTAGAAAAAATCTTAATACTCATAAAAAAAGCAAAGCAAAATTCGGCTGATTTAATTGTTTTTCCTGAAACTTCCATGGCCTTCGTGCCAAGTGGGGAAGATTTTAGGGCTATTGCACAAAGTGAAGATGATGAATTTGTGCAAGGTATTTTAAAAGAGAGTAAAAATTCAAATATTTGTGTGGTTTTTGGTTTTTTTGAGAAAGATATACAAAAAACTAAAAATAGCGTGATTTTTGCAGACTCTGGAAAAATCATCCATAAATATTCCAAAACTCATCTTTACAATGCTTTTTCTTATGATGAAAGCAAGGATATAAAGGAAGCTAATAATCCTTTAAAAGCTTTTGATACGCGTTTTGGTAAAATGGGACTTATGGTTTGTTATGAACTGCGTTTTCCAGAAATTGCTAGAACTTTAGCCTTGCAAGGTGCAAAGCTTATCATAGTGCCTACTGCTTGGGTGGATGGAGAGCTTAAAAAAGAACATTTTTCACTGCTTGCTCGTGCCAGAGCTTTGGAAAATACTTTATTTTTGTGTGCTTGTTCGCAAACAAAAAATATCTACACAGGTCATTCTTCACTTATAAATCCTTTAGGAGTGGAGCTTGTAAAAATGGGCGAAGAAGAGGGCTTGGAATTTAGCGAAATTAATCTTGATGAAATTGAAGAAGTTAGAAAAATTTTACCTTGTTTAGAGCAAAGACGCAAAGAACTTTATGATTTATAATTTCAAGGGCTTAAACCCTTGAAAATCTTTCAATTTTGTGATTTAGATATTGCTTAAAGATTTAAAAAAGCATTTTCTTGTAAAATCATCTTTTATAAAATTTTTTAAAAGATAAATGGATGAATAAAGAAAATATAAATGAATTTGAAAATTTCAAGCAGCAATTTTTTCTGATAATGGATTTTTTGAAGCAATATTTAGGAGTGATAAGCGCTGGTATTATTTTTATAAGTTTTGCTTTGGGAGTTTTGATTTTAACTTGGTATTATGTTTTTACTATTAATTTTATCCCTGATTTTAGTAAAGATTTGATCATTTCTAATATTTTTTTAACGGCTTGGATTGGGGTTATATTTATTTCATTTTTTTGTTATTTTATATATTATGCCATTGATATATTTTAAAGAAATTTTAAAAGATATTTCCGGTATTAAAACTTGGAAAAATGTGTGTTTTATATTTTTACCTATGATATTATCTAGCATCGGGGCTTTTTTAATTATTTATTTTTTAGATGATATTGCAAGTTTCTTTCCAAATTTAGAATCTTTTATTATACACAATATAGTTCCTATTTTGCCTTTTGTTATTGCTTCGTTGTTTTTATTTGGCATAAAGAAATTTTTTATAAAGGAATTTATTTTAAAAGTGATATTATTTTTTTCATTTTATGTATTTTATTTTTTAGCTTTTGTCTTATTATTGTATTTTTTGAGATAGAAGAATTTTATATTTCTATGCTTATATGTGTTATTTATTATATAATTGTTTTTCTAATGTATTTTTCTATTTATAAAAAATATAATTTTTATAAAATTTTGCTAATTAGTGGCATACCTGCTTTTATATTGGTATTTATTATGTTAAATTCTTATATTATAAAAATAACTAAAATAGGCAATTACAATCAAAGTTTTATGCTTTATAATAAAAGTGAAGTTAAAGAATTGTTGGATTTATATCATATTCCTATTTTTAAAGAAAATAATGCAACTTTGATTGTAAAAGACTTGCATATACTTTCAAATGTTGGAGAAAATTATTTGATTAAAAACGATGAAAACAATAGCTTTTCATTGGATAAAAAAAGTGTTTTTAGTATTTTAAATACTAAAAAATTTAAACAAGATAAGTAAATTTAAGGAAATTTAAATGAAAGAACGCTATTTGTATATTTTACTGATTGTTGCGATGTTTTTATGGGGATCTTCTTGGCCCACTTCTAAAATTTTAACAACCTATGCAAGTCCTGCCGTCATCACTTTTTGGCGTTTTTTGTTTGTGTTTTTGGGTTCTTTTTCAATGCTTTATTTTTTAAAAATGCCACTTAAAATTCCTTTGCAAATTTTTAAATGGGTGTTATTTGCTGGTATTTTAAATGGGCTTTATACTTTAGTTTTTTTCATTGCTTTAAGTCACGGAGAAGCTGGAAAAGGCGGTGTTTTAGTAACCACTATGATCCCTATTTTTTCTTATATATTTTTTATGTTAAGTGTTGTTTTAAGAAAAAATGAAAAATTAAGTCAAAGAGTAGGAAAAAGTGAAATTTTAGGACTTATTTTAGGTTTTGCTTCAGGGTTTTGTTTATTAAATCTTGGCTCACTTGATGAAATTTTTGGTAAATTCAATACACTCTTTTTGCTTTGTGCTTTGATTTGGGCAAGCATTACGCTTTTTACACACAAGGCAAAAGGTGCAAATCCTTTAACTATCAATCTTTATATCAATTTAATTTCTACTTTAATGTTTTCATGGGTTTTGTTTTTAGATGAGCCGTTTAAGGTTTTGACAAGTGATGTGAAATTTTGGATTAATATGTTTGTTGTGGTGGTTTTATCTACAATTATTGGCACGAGTATTTATTATTATGCCATACACAGGCTTGGAGGAGTGAAGGCAAATTCTTTTGTTTTAATCACTCCTGCAAGTGCGTTAATCTGTAGCTTTTTTATCTTAGATGAGGTGCCTACTATACTCACTTTGATAGGCTGTGTTTTAGCAATTTTTGCTATATATTTTATCAATATTTATAGCAAGAAAAAATCTTAAGATTTTAAAGATGAATTTAAAATATCACTTATAAACATATGCCCTGGTGCATGAGTGATTACAAAAGGTAATTTTGCTTTCATTATCACATTTTGTGGTGTTACACCGCAAGCCCAAAATACAGGAATTTCTCCTTCTTTTATAATAGGATCATCGCCAAAATTCGCTTTTAAAATGTCACCTATACCGATTTCTTTAGCATTATCAATTTGCACAGGAGCTCCATGAACTAAAGGATAATTAGCAGTAATTTCACTGGCTTTTTTGGCATCATTAGGAGTAAAAGGACGCATGGAAACAACCATTTCTCCGCTAAAAACTCCTGCACTTTTACAAGCAATATTGGTTTTATACATTGGCACATTGCGTTTTTGGCTTATGTGTCTTATTTCTAAACCATTTTCAAGCAAGGCTTCTTCAAAAGAAAAACTACAACCCAGTAAAAAGCCTACTAAATCATCATTATAATACTCGCTTACATCATAAGTTTCCTTAGTTTTTACTCCATTTTCATAAATGAAATATTTTGGAATATCTGTGTAAATATTTGCATTTTTAGCGATTTTTTGAGTGAATTTGCCATGTACTATCTCTAAAAGTGGGCATGGTTTTGGATTAAGTGCACAAAAGGTTTCAAAATCTTTAGCATATTCTTTAGGTAAAATGACTAAATTTGCTTGTGCGTAGCCTAAGGCCATACCTGAAGTTTGATCTTTTATTTCGCCTTTTGCGATTTTTTCTCTTAGCTCTTTTGGGCTCATTTTTACTCCTTAAAATAAATTTTCAAAATCAAGATTGATTTTTTTATCCAAGCTTTTAAAATTTTCTTCTCTTTGTGTGTAAAGTTTTAAGGCATCTTGTATATTAATGCTTTTAAATTTAAAACTTGTGCCTAATTTTGCTTGTGCAAGCAAGGGCAAATCATTTTCTATAACAGAAGCTATTTTTGTATAACCTCCAGTGCTTTGTCTTCCTGCCATTAAAATGATAGGCAAGCCACTTTTTGGCACTTGAATACTCCCAAAAACCGCAGGATCTGAAATAATATCGGCTGAGTTGATATGTTCTATAATGGTATCAGCTTCTGCATAAATTGCCATTCTATCGCTCTTTAGGCCTATTTTATAAGTGGTATGCAAGAAGGCATTTAAACCATTTTGTGTAAAAGCATCATCGTTTGTGCCTAAAATCACGCGTATTGTGGGTTCTTTGCTAAAATCAAAAACGGGATTTTTACATTCTCTTTTTTCTAAATTAAAAGGGATAAAACCATTGTTTAATTCTAAAATATCGTCCTTTTTCAAGGCTCTTCCATTAAAGATTCCTACACCCATTTTTGCATCACTTGATTTTGAATTTAAAAAGCTTTTTATTTTAAAACCACCTGCTACACATAAATATCCGCGAAAACCTATTTTTGCTAAGCCAAGCTCTAATAAATCGCCTTTTTTTGCTTTATAAACCTTGCAAGTTTCAATTTTTTCATTGTTAAGTTTAGCGTCAAATTCGGCTCCACTTAATGCAAAATAGCTTTCATTTAAAAATTCATATTTTCCACCTTTTAAGCAAAGCTCAAGTCCTGCTTCATCTTGTTTATTTCCGAGTAAAATATTAGCAGTTCTTAAAGAAAGCTCATCCATTGCACCACTTCTTGCTATGCCAAATTTAGCGTAATTTTTGCGTCCAAAGTCTTGTATGGTTGAATTTATAGAAGCTTCAATGATTTTTATACTCATAAATTTCCTTTTGATAGACTTTTTTCAAAACTTGTTCTTTGATATCGTAAAATTCTTCTTTTGAAATGGCTTTGAATTTTAAAAACATTCCCGCTTGCAAAAGAGTGGGATTTTCTTCATCATCTTTATTAAAAAATTCGAAAGGAGTTCTAGCGATGATTTGCCAACCACCTGGACTTGATATAGGATAAACTCCGGTTTGTTTATCTGCAATACCTACACTTCCTGCTTCAATCTTGGTTCTAGGACTTGAAAGTCTTGGGGTAAAAAGTCTTTCATCAAGCCCTCCAAGATAAGGAAAACCCGCCATAAAGCCCAACATAAAAACAAGATAATAAGGCTTGGTGTGAAGATTTATAAGTTCTTCTTTTGAAATATTATTGTGTTTGCATACAAATTCTAAATCAAGTCCAAATTCTTCATTATAACAAAGTGGAATTTCAATGCAAAGATTAGATTTTTGACTTGATATTTTTATATCTTTTTTGATTTTTTCTAAAAAATCAAGCAAAGCATTTAAAGAAAGCACGCAAGGATTAAAATAAATCAGCAAGCTAGCATAAGTGCTTACAAGCTCATCAATGCCATAAATTTCATTTTCATCTATGCTTTTTTGAATTCTGGCTTCTGTGCTTAAAACCAAAGAATTAATTTCGGGTGAAATTTCTTGTTTAAAACGCAAAAGCACCGCTTTGCTTCCGCTAAAATGCACGCTAAACATTTCATACCAGCTTTATCATAGAAAGTATGGATAAATAAGACATTAAGACCACTATCAATAGACCAAAAGCACTCATCCATTTAGGGTGTTTATAATCTCCAACTATACTTTTTTTATGTGCTGCAATTATCATCACAAACAAAGTGATAGGTAAAATCCAGCCATTAATCGTGCCAACGATGATTAAGATACTTGCAGGAGATTTTCCAAGAAAATAAAAAACTAAGGTTGAAACAATAATGAAAAAAATAACCACAAAGCGATTGTATTTTTCTATCAAAGGATGAAAAGATCTTATAAAAGATACGGAAGTATAAGCCGCTCCAATCACTGATGAAATAGCGGCTAAAAATAATACTATGCCAAAGATTTTCAATCCTACATCGCCCAAAGCATGATGAAATACTGAACCGGCGGGATTTTCTTTATCCAGTATAAAACCCGAACTCACCACTCCTAAAACTGCTAAAAACAAAATCACACGCATAATTCCTGTAATAACCACTCCACTAATAGCAGCTCTATTGATATAGTTTAAATTTTCTTTACCGCAAAGCTTTGCATCTATGAGTCTATGTGCTCCTGAAAACACTATGTATCCACCAACCGTTCCACCCACTAAGGTGACTATGGAGATTACATCAATTTGTAAGGGTATGAAGGTTCTAAAAAGTGCTTCGCCAATAGGAGGCTTTGAAGCAAAAGCGACATAAGCAGTAAGTAAAATCATCACAAAACCCGCTAAAACGATAAATTTATCCATTAATTCTCCGGCTTTTTTAAAGACAAAAATACCAATAGCAATGATCGCGCTAATAATTGCTGCATTTTCTACACTAATACCAAAAATGATATTTAGCCCAAGTCCAGCTCCTGCGACATTTCCCATATTAAAGAAAAAGCCGCCTATTGCAATTAAAAAAGCGACAAAATAACCCAAATTGGGTAAAACCATATTAGCTACTTCAGTTCCTCTTTTTCCACTTATGCCTATAATACGCCAAATATTAAGCTGTGCACCAATATCTAAAATAATAGAAATAAGTATCACAAAGCCAAAACTTGCAAGCAAGTTTCCTGTAAAAGTCGCAGTTTGAGTTAAAAATCCAGGGCCTATGGCAGAAGTTGCCATCAAAAAAGCAGCGCCTAAAAGTGCTGTTTTATTTACCATTTTTATCCTTTTTGTAAAATTTTTTTAATCTATAAATTCGTTTAAAGCTTTCATTTGAATTTGTTCTTTTTCTAAATTTTCTTTGATTTTTTTAACAAATTCTAGTGCTTTTATTCCATCTCCATGTACGCAAATACTATCTGCTTTTAGATCTATTTCTTTACCATTTATACTTGTAACTTTATTTTCTTTTATCATTTTTATCACGCGTTTTATTGCCAAATTTTCATCTGTAATTAGCGCACCTTCAAGCTTTCTTGAAACTAAAGTTCCATCATCATTATAAGCACGATCAGCAAAGACTTCATTAGCATATTTTAAACCTTTTTTCTTTGCAACTTTTTCCATAGCAGAATTGCTAAGTCCTAGAAAAATAACATTATCATCAAAACTAGCCACCGCCTCACAAAGGGCTAGGGCTAAATTTTCATCTATTGCAGCCATATTATAAAGTGCTCCATGGGCTTTAAAATGTTGTATTTTCATACCTTTTGCTTTTGCAAAACCAAATAAAGCACCCAGTTGATACAAAGCATAATTTTTAGCCTCTTCAAAGCTTATTTGCATATTTCGTCTGCCAAAACCCAAAAGATCAGGATAAGATGGGTGTGCTCCTATACAAACACCATTTTGCTTGGCTAAATTTAAAGTTTTATCCATCACACAAGGATCACCCGCATGAAAACCACAGGCTACATTTGCAGAGCTTACGAATTTTAAAATTTCTTCATCCATACCCATTTTGTAGGCACCAAAACTTTCTCCTAAGTCACTATTTAAATCAACTCTAAACATTTTTGCCCTTTATTTATGATTTGTATCCATTGTATCTTTTTTGCTTTGAGAAAAAATTTGTCTTTTTATGAAAAAGTATAAATTTAATAAAAAATTTAAAAATTATTACAAATTGTAACGAATATTAAAATAAAACAATATGTTATAATTAAGCAATAAAGATATTTTAAGGAATCAAACAATGCAAGAAAATACCAAAAAACATATACAAAATATAAAAATATCGGCTTTAAGTGGCATAGGAATAGCTTTTATGGCAGGAATTTTTGCTTTATTCGCTATAGCACTAAAGAGTATTGATTTATCTTTTGTTAAATTTGATTTTGAAGATCTTATGAAAATAACTGCGTTTTTAAATTTGCTTTCTTTGGGGTGTTTTTTGATGGCAATTTATGGAGTTAAGAAACATTCTAGTGCCAGAAATTTATTTGCGAATATTTTTATTATCTTTTTTGTCAATATTGTATTATCCATAGGGCTTTTTTTAAATCTTAATTTCATAGAAAATCATTATTTTTTTAGATCAGAAAAAATTTTAGCTAACACTTTGCTTTTATTAACTTATTTCTATACTTTTATGTGTATCATTTTTTTGCCTCTTAAAAATTTTTATTATGAATTAGCAAGAGTGACTAAGCAAAAGTATTTTATCAATGCCTTTTGGTATTTGTTTATAGGAATTTTATTTACGCCCATTATGATAGGCATAGTGTTGCTTATTATTGGTATGATTTTTTATGTTGTAGCTTGGGTAGAATTACAAGAATTATCCAGCGAAATTCCTCAAACTTTAAACTCATATCAAACTTATAAAGGCAATTTAAATCTTGTAAAAACGCTTTTTATGGTAGCTGGAATTTTGGCTTTGATATTATATTTAGGAAGCTTTCTTTTGGAATTTTATTTTAAAGATGAAAGTTTTTCTAATATGTATTCTGCTATCCGGATTTTAGTGATGAGTATTTCGTTGATTTTGGGTTTTATAGCTACGATTTTATTTTGCAAGAATACAAAAAAATGGATTTTAACTTTGTATTTTGTGTTAGGACTTTTTTCTATTTATGCGGTTTTTATTTTCGTTTTAATTATGGATTTATTTTCCTTGTATTCTTTTGTTCCTATTGGTGATGATTTTAGTATTCTTAGGGGTATTACAGCTCCTATAAAATGCATTTTTGTTGTTTTATTTTTATTAAAACTAAGCAAGATAACTCATATTGATCTTTTTAAAATAGCCTCTTTATCTTTTATCGCATCGTCATTACCTGAAATTTTTAATATCATTTATTTTTTTGAATTTGATTTTAAATCATACTCTAAAAACATCTTAGCTTTTATGTTTTATGCCGATATACTTTTTATCATCTTTTTCATCATCGCTGTATTTAAAATGAAAAAAGATAAAATGAGTTTTTAAGCAAGAAATTTCTTGCTTAAATTTGGTATTTATTTAAATTGCCAGTGATAAATTCTTTCAAGGCATTTTCAAGTTCAGGCTTTTTTATAGTAATGCTTTGCGTGATTTTACCTTGAAATTCGCATTCTAGTATAAAAGTATAAATTGATTTTGAATACACATAAAAAGCAAGATTTTCAACAAAAGCAAGATGAAATTTGATCTTTTTGCTAAAATCAACATCAACAATCAGTTCTTGCTTTTCGAGTTTGATTTGAGAAATTCTTTTAGCTAAAGCAATTCTTTCAAAATACTGAAACACTTCTCCGCCACTTTGTGGAACTTCTAAAAATCCTACAAAACCTTTCTCATAAGCACTTCCGCCTAAACTTAACCATTTTTGATAATACACATTCCAAGAAGGCCAAGCAAGGGCACAAAGTTTGTTATTCCAAAAACGATTATTTTGCCCCCAAGCATGTAAAATCGAAGCATCTTTGCTTTTTACCCAAGAAATATTGCCATAATAATTATCATCCAGTTCATAAATTTTTAACTTTTTTTCTAGCAAATATAAAGAAAACAAAAACTGATCACCAAGTTTTGCTTCATCAAAATAATTTTCATTTGTAGCAATAAATTCATAAATAAAATCATAAAATTCGCAAGGATTTTTAAGATTATCGTTAAAAACTATAATTCCTGATGAGTAGTTTTTAGTATCAATAAATTTAGCAGGAGTAAGCTTACCCCCCCCCATACTCATCGTAGCAGAGCCTTTAAAACAAGCAATTTCATAGCCTTTGTTTTTTACTTCTTTTAATTCATCAATGCTTTTAAGCAAAAGCATATCAAAATCAAGATAAACAATGCACTCGCATTCTTCTAAAAATTTCAAAGCTTCAAATCTTGCAAAAGCCATATGCGTGTAGCGTTTTAGTGCTGCACTTTGAATATCTAGTTTAAAGTTGGCATTGAAATTTTTGATTTTTGTTTCAAAATCATCTATTGTAAAATCCATAAATTTGATATTTGGCACAAGTTCTTGCATAATCAATTTATCATTTTGACTAAAGCCATCATTGATGATATAAAAAATTATTTGCGAGGCATCCATTTTATCTTTGATATTTATCAGTAAAGTTCCTACGGTAAAAGCACTATCTTTGGTCGCAGCAAGTAAAATTCCGAATTTGTATTTCATAAAGTTTTCCTTAAAATTAGTTTTATAGGTTTCATAAAAGGTTTTTTGCTATCCATTATGAAATCTTTTGGACTAGTGATAAATTTTCTAAAAAGTCTGTAAAATCTAAAATGTGAAAATTTAGATTGTGCAATAAGGATTAAAGTATTATCCTTTAAATTTGTTTTTAATTTTTTCTCTTTAATTTCATAAATATAAGGTTTATAAACAGGAGAATTTAGCTTATAATTTTGCTTTTTTACACTATTAAAATTAAGAAGTTTTTTGCCAAAAAGCACTAAAGAATAAAATTCTATTCTATAAACTCTAGTATAAATACGCCCATTTTCTTCGCTTTTTTTGTAATAACTTTTTCCAAAGCTGTAAAATTCATATCTTAAATAATGTATAAATCTCAAGGCTTTTTCTTCATCAAAGCTAAAATTTCCTTGCAATATGTTTAAAATATGTTCTAAAAGCTTTTGCTTGCAAGTTGAGATTTTCAAATTGATAAAAGGCATTTGCACAAACTATGCAAGGTTTTTTAGCCAAAATCGCATAAACCCCAACACCAGAATTTAAAGTCAAAACCGCATCGCAAAGCTCTAAAAGATCGTTTAAATTTGTATTATCAGGTGCAAAAACTAAATTCTTATAAGCTTTTTTATCCACGCTAAGACTTAAAGGATGTTTTTTAACCACAAAAACAATGTTTTCTATAAATAATTTTGTTGCAAGTTCATTTAAAATATCTAAAAAATTTTCATATAAAAAGGGTTCGTAGCTAAAGTTTTTAAGCACAGAATCGCCTTTAACTTGCAAAGGCACAAAGAAAATCTTTTTATGTCTTAAGCCTAATTTTCGTTTTAGCTCATCGCTTCCTTTGCTTGCTCCTTGCTCTTCTAAAAATTTGCCTCCCTTTAAAACTTCTTCTATGTAGGCAAGTGTTTTAGCAATTTGATCTTCATTTAAAGCTTTGTTCCAATTTTTTTCATCATAAGAACTTGAGTCATAATTAAAGCCCTTATTATCAAAAAACCAAGAATCAGGCAAAGCGCCTCTATCATAAACAATAAAAGGCAAATTCTTTTCTCTTGCAAATTTAAAAATTTCAAGTCTTTTTTCATCAGCGTGAGAATTGGGAAAAATGATGTGCGTGATATTGTTTTGATGATAAAATTTTAAAAAACTTTTAGAATCAAATTGATCCTTTTCATCGAAAAAATAATATTCCTTAGTTGAAATCATTTTTTCAAAATAAGGTGTAATTGCTCGCAAACTGTTATATAAATTTGAATTTTGTTGAAAAAATATTAATGCATTGCGATTTTTAGCTCCATTTTCCATTAAAGTATCAGGACAATCAAAAATATTCTTATAGCTTTTAAGTTTTTGATAAAATTTTTGATGATTAAGTTCTCTGTTGTCTAAATATCCATTTTGATTGGGTTCAATATGCCAAAGATGATAAAGATAAATTCCGTGCACACAAGCTTCATTTCCCGCCACTGCAAATAAAGCCCTAAAGCCTTTATAATCATTAAAACTCCAATTTCTATAATCAAAATCCAAATTCATAGGCATTGCTTCAAATTCGGCACAATTTTTTAAAATTCGTATCATCAGATCAAAATCTTCATAACCATGTCCTACGAAATCCTTATCGTTGCCACCAAGTTCTAAGAATTTAAAACGATTCATTATAATGGTGCTTGAGGCAGGAGTAAGAAATTTGATGAGTTTGCGCTCAAAAAGCATATCGTGTTTAATGATATTATCCCATAAAGAAAGCTTATGTGCTTTTAAAAATTCAGTGCCAAATTCATTTAAAAACACGCAGGGTAAAACCAAAAAAGCATTAGGATTTTTATCTATTTCTTTTATATTTATTAACTCTAAAATATTTTCTAAATTTTTTTCGCTTATCACATAATCAACATCTAAAGACATCACTACATCGCTTTTTGCATGGATAATACCTAAATTTCTGCATTGTCCTTGTGAAAAATTTGAGATTTGAGTTTCATCTTTAAAATAACGATGCCCTTTGCTTTCAATCAAGTTTTTAAGCTCTGGGTGCTCTAAAGATGAAAAGCCTTCTACGAAAATATATTCGACTAAATCATCACTTTTATACTCGTTAGCCTTGTTTATCACCCTTTCTTTGATATAGGGTCGCTCTTTACTCGTGCCAAAAGGGATGATGATAGATAGTTTTGCCAAATTTGACTCCTAATTTTTATTGAAAAACGATAAAATTATAGATAATCGATACTTAAATTATACTTTTACAATAATAAACTGGCTTAAAATTACAGATAAACTATAGATTAAAAGTAGAAAAATGAAAGTTGTCGATAGAATCAATGAAATTTTAAAAGAAAAAAATATCAGTAAAAAAGAACTAGCCAATCGCTTGATAAATTTAGGAATGAGAGCAAACAAAACAGGCGAAATTCCCACGCTTTCAAGTATCTATGCGTATTTAAATGGAAATATAGACATAAAAGCGGATATGATACCTTTCATTGCTGATGCTTTAGGGGTTTTTGAACAAGAACTCTTTAGCGATAAAAAAGAAGAAAATTTTAAAATCATCAACAAACTTTACAAAAATAAAAAACCTCATCAAAATTATGCTGATTTTTTGGAACTTCTTGAATTTCTTTCACCAAAGAATTTAGAAATTTTAGAAGAAATTTTACTTCAAAATAAAGCAAAAAGCTTAGAAATTGGCTCTTTGCTTAGAAAAAATCTTTAATCCTTTCTTGTTTTTGCATCAACAATAAACAAAGGTTTATTAAGGAGTTTAAACTCACTTATGAAATTTAAAGTCTTATCACTAATCATCCATTTAATGAATTTATTTGCCTCTGTGTAATTTACATTTTTACAATGTTTTGGATTTGTGGCGATTACGGAGTAAAAATTTTTAAGGCTATCATCGCCCTCGCTTACAATCACTAAATTTGGATCGCCTTTTTCATTGGCTTCGTATTTGATATAAGTGCCACGATCGGTTAAAATCACGCCTTTTTTTTCTTCAGCGATTTTAATACTTGCTAACATTCCTTGTCCGCTTTGCTGATACCAGCTTTCTTTTTCAGGCACACCGCCAAGGTTTTTCCAAAGGCTTTTTTCTTTATTATCAGTGCCTGATTTATCGCCTCTTGAGATGAAGGTGATTTTTTCATTTTTAATAAGTTCCAAGCTTTCTTTTAAATTTTTACCTTTAAATTTAGGAGCTAGAGATTTATCCGCGATGATGATAAAGTCATTATACATCACAGGTGTTCTATCCACACCAAAACCTTTATCCATAAATTCTTTTTCAGCCTTTGGAGAATGTACAAAAAGTACATCAGCATTGCAGTCTTCGCCCATTTTTAAAGCCGCACCTGTTCCTACTGCAACCCATTTTAAAGTATTGCCACTTTCTTTTTCATAAAGCGGTTTTAAAGCATCTAAAAGCCCTGTATTATCGGTACTTGTAGTAGTTGCCATTCTAAGTTCTGCCGCACTTGCACTTAAAGCCAAAATAAGAGCTAAAGAAAAAATTTTTTTCATTTTAATCCTTTTTGATGAAATAATTACAAATATATTTTAGCATAATTATGCTAAAATTTCTTATTATTAATTTTTTTTAGTTTGAGAGATAGAATTTGGAATATATAATTGATGGTTTTAAGCAAGCTTTTTTACTACTTTTTAATGCAGATGAAAGTGTGATTTCTGCTATAAAAACAACGCTTTTTAGCTCTAGCATTTCCATTATTTTAGCTTTGCTTGTAGGATTTCCTTTAGGCTTTGTTTTAGGTTTTTTTGAATTTAAGATGAAGCGTTTTTTAAAACTTTTAGTTGATACAAGCCTTTCTTTTCCAACCGTTGCGGTAGGGCTTATACTTTATGCGTTAATTTCAAATCGCGGTCCCTTAGGCGAACTGGGTTTGCTTTTTACAATTAAAGCTTTGATTTTAGGGCAGTTTGTTTTAGCACTTCCAATCGTAATAGCCTTGTTTTCAAATTTAATTGAAAATATGAATAAAAAACATTTTATGCTTATAAAATCTTTGCATTTAAACGCTTTAAGGCTTGTGATGACTATCATTTATGAATTGCGTTTTGCTCTTGTGAGCGTAGTAGCTTTAGCTTATGGTAGAATCGTTGCTGAAGTAGGTGTTGCGATGATAGTAGGTGGAAATATCAAATACGATACACGCACAATCACAACCGCTATTTCACTTGAAACCAACAAAGGCGAATTTGCAAGCGGTATTGCTTTGGCTTTGGTGCTTATCGTTATTGCTTTTATCTTAAATTTCATCACCCATAAATTAAAGAGAATTTAAATGATAGAAATTTCAAATCTTTTTTTTAAATATAAAAACAAAGAAGTCTTAAAAATTAAAAATTTAAGTCTAGATACAAGCAAAATCAGCATTTTAATGGGTGCAAATGGAAGTGGAAAATCTACTTTTTTAAGAGTGCTTAAATTTTTAGAGGGTGATTTTAGTGAAAATATTTCTTATTTTGGCACTAGTAAATTAAATAAAGAGCAAAAAAGACAAATTTACTTACTTTTTCCAGAACCTATACTTTTAAATCGTAGCGTAAAAGATAATT
This sequence comes from Campylobacter jejuni, assembly GCF_002179165.1. GTDB lineage: Bacteria > Campylobacterota > Campylobacteria > Campylobacterales > Campylobacteraceae > Campylobacter_D > Campylobacter_D jejuni_B. Next base: position 5,089 of record NZ_NFNY01000128.1, on the reverse strand, counting down.
TTATCTTTATTTTAAAAACTTATAACATTAAAACAAATACTAAAGAACGCATAGAAGAAAGTTTAAATTTGCTTGAACTAGATTATAATCTTTTGGAAAAATCTCCACAGGAACTTTCTTCAGGACAAAGTCAAAAAATCGCTTTTGCCATAGCCTTAAGTGTGAGAGCAAAATACTATCTGCTTGATGAACCGAGTGCTTTTTTGGATAAAAATACGGCTATTTTGTTTAAAAAAGCGATTTTGAAAATGCATAAAGATTTTCAATGTGGTTTTTTAATTGCAAGTCATGATAAGCATTTTTTGGATTCTTTGGCACAAAAAAGATTTTATTTGCATAGCGGGGAAATTTTGGAATTTGAAAATACTAATGTTTTTGAGCTTGAAAATCATAGTGTGAAATTTAATAATTTTATTGATTTTTCTTTGTGTAAAAATTATTTTTGCAAAGAGAAAAATCCTAGCAAAATTGCTATCAATCCTTATAAAATTTCTTTTTTACCTTTAAATTTAGAAAATAATACTTTTGAATTTATGCTTGAAAATTGCGTTGTCATAGCGCTTAGAACAAGAAAAGAACTTGTTTTTATACGCGTAAAATGTGGCGATAAAATTTTAGAATTTACCTTAGAACAAAAAGATTTTATGGTTTCTGATATAAGTTTGTATAAAGAGCTTAATCTCGTTTTTAATGAAGATGCAATTTGTTTCTTAACTTAACATATTATATTCCTTTTTAAAATAAAATATTACAAATATTCACACTTTTATAAATTTATCCTTAATTATTTTTTCATTTGGTATAAAACGCAAAAAAAGTCTTATATAATGTTTAAAAATAAGCAAAAAGGAGTGTTTATGCATCATCAAAATACCCAAGGACTTTTTAAGCCAAATAAGCAACTTTCTCGCAATGCAAGAATTAAAAATTTATGCGAATATTACGATCTGTGTGATGAGGTTAAGCAAGATTTTGAAGGTTTTTGGAAAAGACAAGCTCTTGAAAAAATTGATTGGTTTTCGCCTTTTTCACGCGTTTTAAATGATAGTAAAGCCCCATTTTATAAATGGTTTGAGGGCGGAACTTTGAATGTAAGTTATCAATGTCTTGATCGCCATATGAAAACAAGACGCAATAAAGCGGCTTTGATTTTTGAGGGTGAAATGGGCGATTATGAAGTTTATACTTATAGAAGATTGTTGCACGAAACTTGCAAAGCAGCAAATTTGCTTAAAAAATTTGGAGTGAAAAAAGGCGATCGAGTGATTATTTATATGCCTATGATCCCAGAAACAGCTATTATTATGCTTGCTTGTGCGAGAATTGGAGCGATTCATAGTGTCGTTTTTGGTGGTTTTTCACCCGAAGCTTTAAGAGATAGAATTATAGATGCAGGAGCAAAGCTTGTGGTTACCGCTGATGGAGCTTTTCGTCGTGGTAAACCTTATATGTTAAAACCTGCAGTAGATAAAGCTTTAAGCGAGGGTTGTGAGAGTGTAGAAAAAGTGCTTATAGTTATACGAAACAATGAGCCTATCGAGTATATTAAGGGTCGAGATTATGTCTATAATGAGCTTGTAAAAAGTGAGTCTTATAAATGTGAGCCTGAAATTATGGATAGTGAAGATTTATTGTTTTTGCTTTACACTTCAGGATCAACAGGCAAGCCAAAAGGCGTAATGCATGCAAGTGCGGGTTATATTCTTTGGGCGCAAATGACTATGGAGTGGGTGTTTGATATTAAAGATTATGATAATTATTGGTGTAGTGCAGATGTGGGTTGGATCACAGGACATACCTATGTGGTTTATGGTCCTTTAGCTTGTGGGGCGACTACAATAATGCATGAAGGAACTCCGACTTATCCAAATTCAGGGCGTTGGTGGAGAATGATAGAAGAATATCAAGTGAGTAAATTTTACACTTCTCCTACTGCTATAAGAATGCTTCATGCGGATGCACCCAATGAGCCTATGAAATATGATTTAAATACACTTGAGATACTTGGAACCGTTGGAGAGCCTATAAATCCTAGTGCTTGGCAATGGTTTTATGAAAAGGTAGGAAATTTAAATTGTCCTATAGTCGATACTTGGTGGCAAACTGAAACTGGTGGACATATGATCACTCCTTTACCCGGTGCTACTCCACTAAAAGCAGGTTGTGCGACTTTGCCTTTGCCAGGGATTTTTGCTGAGATTATTGATGAAGAGGGAAATCTTAAAAATGTAGGCGAAGATGGTTTGCTTTGCATTACTAAACCATGGCCATCGATGATTCGTGGAATTTGGGGAAATGAAGAGCGTTATATGGAAAGTTATTTTTCACAAGCAAAAAAAGATGGAAAAGCGGTATATTTTAGTGGGGACGCAGCTTTTTATGATGAAAATGGTTATATCACTATCACAGGAAGGACTGATGATGTGGTAAATGTCGCAGGACACCGCATAGGAACAGCCGAGATAGAAAGTGCAATTGCAAAACATAAAAGTGTTGCAGAATCTGCGGTTGTGAGCGTGCTAGACTCGATTAAAGGCGAGTCTTTGTTTGCTTTTGTGGTTTTAAATCCATCCTCAAGTTGTGATTTAGGCACCCATGTAGAAACTTTAAAAGAATTAAATGATATTTTAAGGGCAGAAATTGGACCTATCGCAAAATTAGAAAAAATTCTTTATACCACAGGTTTGCCAAAAACAAGAAGTGGTAAAATCATGAGAAGAATTTTAAGGACTATTGCAAGGGGTGAAGAATTAAAACAAGATATTTCTACTCTTGAAGATGCTGGAGTAGTTCAAAGTATAATTGATGCGGCAAGAGCTGAGCTTTCATAAAAAAGGCAAATGAAAATCATTTGCCTTAAATTCCTAAAAATACAAACAAAATTGAGCTTATTTTATTCATTTGTAAATTATAATTTTTTGTTATAATATAAAAAATAAATAAAAGGACACAAATATGCTTCAAACTTGTATTTTTCCTGCAGCAGGTTATGGGACTAGATTTTTACCCGCAACAAAAACTTTACCAAAAGAAATGCTACCTATACTGACTAAACCTTTAATCCATTATGGTGTAGATGAAGCTTTAGAGGCAGGTATGGATAATATGGGCTTTGTTACAGGGCGTGGAAAAAGGGCTTTGGAAGATTATTTTGATATTTCTTATGAGTTAGAACACCAAATTTCAGGTACAAAAAAAGAGTATTTGCTTAGTGAAATCAGATCTTTAATCCATCGTTGCACTTTTACTTTTACAAGACAAAATGAAATGCGTGGGCTTGGAGATGCGGTATTAAAAGGCAAACCCTTAGCGGGCGATGAGGCTTTTGGTGTGATTTTGGCTGATGATTTGTGTATCAATGAAGAAGGTGTTAATGTTATGGCACAAATGGTAAAAATTTATGAAAAATACCGCTGCACTATTATAGCTGTCATGGAAGTGCCAAAAGAACAAGTTTCAAGCTATGGAGTGATCGCGGGAAATTTCGTAGAAGATGATTTGATAATGGTAAATTCAATGATAGAAAAGCCTGAACCTAAAGAAGCACCGAGTAATTTAGCCATCATAGGAAGATATATTTTAACGCCAGATATTTTTGGAATTTTAGAAAATACTAAAGCAGGGAAAAATGGAGAAATTCAGCTTACTGATGCACTTTTAACCCAAGCAACCAATGGAATGGTTTTAGCTTACAAATTTAAAGGCAAACGCTTTGATTGTGGCAGTGTAGAAGGCTTTGTAGAAGCGACGAATTATTTTTATGAGAAAAGTAAATGCTAAATCATACTCTTTTTTTTAATAAAACAGAACTTTCAAAGATCATTTCTTTCACACACCGTATCAATGATGAAATGCAAAGTGGCGATGTGGGGTATTATCACCTTGTTGATACCAGCCTTTCTTTGATTGATGAAAGTTTTGAATTTATCAAAGATAAAGATCATATTGAAAACATTGTTTTGGTAGGAATGGGCGGATCAAGTTGTGGTATAAAAGCTCTAAAAGATATGCTTTTTGATGAAAAAGAAAGCCAAAGAAAGCTTTTTATACTTGATAATACAAGCTCTCATACTTTTGCGAAAATTATGTCAAAAATCAACCTTGAAAGGTCTTTATTTTTAATCATTAGTAAAACAGGAAGCACTATAGAAGTGGTTTCGCTTTTTAAGCTTATTATAGAACATTTTAAAATTTCTTTAAAAGATTTGAAAAAATATTTTGTATTTATTACGGATGAGAATTCAAAACTTCACAAAGAAGGCGAAAATTTGGGTGTCAAATGCTTTTTTATCCCTGCAAATGTAGGTGGACGTTTTAGCATACTTTCAGCTGTTGGAATCGTGCCACTTTGCTTTTGTGGTTATAACGCTAAAAGTTTTTTAGAGGGTGCCAAAGCTTGTTTTGATGATTTTTTTATCCATAAAAAAGAAGAAATTTTGCAAAAAGCTTATCATTATTGCACGCATAAAAATGCAAATATTAATGTACTTTTTTCTTATAGTGATGCTTTTAAAGGTTTTAATGAATGGTATATCCAGCTTATTGCAGAAAGTTTGGGAAAAAAGCAAGGTTACAAACGCATCGGTTTAACACCTATTGCTCTAATTGGTGCAAGGGATCAGCATAGCTTTTTACAGCTTATTATGGATGGGCCAAAAAATAAAACCATTACTTTTTTAAAAATCAAAGATAGTAAAAAATCATCTATCATTCCAGATATTGATTTTAAATTTTTAGATTCGATAAGCAATAAAATCAACCTTCACGAGCTTTTAAACGCACAGAGTGATGCAACAATGCACGCTTTAATTGCTGAAAATTTAAGTGTGGATTTAATAGAGCTTGAAAGGCTTGATGCATGGCATGCGGGGTATTTGATGTATTATTATGAACTTTTTACTTCAGCGTGTGGAATCATGCTTGGTATTAACACCTATGATCAACCCGGAGTAGAAGTAGGAAAACTTATTTTAAAAAATATATTAAAATCTTGATTAGAATTTATTTAAAAAGAGTATAATAAATTTTAGATTAAAGTTATAATATATTTTATTAATTAATAATAATTATTATTTAAGAATTTTATGTT
>NZ_NFNY01000018.1 GCF_002179165.1 Campylobacter jejuni | reverse complement strand
AAAAAAAAAAAAACGAATTTAATATAAAAAATTTCAAAATCAAAGTGAGAAAAATGTCAAAACTTTATCTGATGTCTTTAGGTTGTAATAAAAATTTAGTCGATAGCGAGATTATGCTAGGGCGTTTGCAAAACTACGCATTAGTTGATGATCCAAACCTTGCTGATGTTTTGATCGTAAATACTTGCGGTTTTATCGATAGTGCGAAAAAAGAAAGCATAAACGCCATTTTAAATTTACACGAGCAAAGAAAAAAAGACTCTCTTTTAGTCGTTACTGGCTGTTTAATGCAAAGATATCGCGATGAGCTTATGAAAGAATTGCCTGAAGTTGATCTTTTTACCGGTGTTGGCGATTATGAACGCATTGATGAAATGATACTTAAAAAGATGAATTTATTTTCAAATTCGACTTATTTACAAGAGCAAAATTGCGAAAGAATCATCACAGGAAGCAATTTTCACGCTTTTATCAAAATCGCTGAAGGGTGCAATCAAAAATGCTCATTTTGTGCGATTCCAAGCTTTAAAGGCAAATTAAAATCGCGTGAAATTTCAAGCATTATAAATGAGCTTGAAAGCCTAGTATCAAAGGGTTATAAAGATTTTTCATTTATTGCACAAGATACGAGTTCTTATTTGTTTGATAAGGGGCAAAAAGATGGACTTATCAAGCTAATTGACGCGGTAGAAAAAGTAAAAGGCGTAAAAGCGGCTAGAATTTTATATCTTTATCCTACAAGTGCGAGTGAAGCATTAATCAAACGCATTATAAATTCCAGTATTTTTGTAAATTATTTTGATATGCCACTTCAGCACATCAGCGATAAAATGCTAAAAATCATGAAACGCGGAGCAAATAGTGCTAAACTTAAAGAAATGCTAAATTTGATGAAAAGTGCGCCAAATAGCTTTTTACGCACTGGTTTTATCGTGGGACATCCTGGAGAAAGTGATGAAGATTTTGATGAGCTTTGCGAGTTTATAAAAGAATTTGGTTTTGATAGAGTGAGCGTTTTTGCGTATTCTAAAGAAGAAGATACTGCTGCTTTTGATATGGAACAAGTGCCATTTAAAACCATCAATCAAAGGCTAAAAATCATTGAAAAAGTCGTAGATGAAACAATAGAAAAAAGCTTTGAAAAGGAAGTGGGTAAAAAGCGTTTGGTGGTTTGTACTGGAGAAAGTAGCGAAGGCGAGTTTTTCATTGCAGCAAAGGATTTAAGATGGGATAGAGAAATTGATGGAGAAATTCTCATCAATGAAAGCGAATGTGGCGATTTGGAAATGGGACAAATTTATGAGTGTGAAATCACGCAAAATGTCGATAAAAAGCTTATTGCAAAAGCTTTAAGAAAAATTGATGAAAATTAAAGATGAAATTTTACTTGCTTTAAAAAAGGGTAAAAACTTACTTGCTTTTTCTTATGGAAGTGATTCTAGCACACTTTTTCATCTTTTAATGCAAGAAAAAATTGATTTTGATCTTGTAATGATCAATTACAAAATGCGGAAAAATAGTGATTTAGAAGAAGAGCGTGCAAAAAATTTGGCTTTGAAATTTAATAAAAAGATTTTTATTGCTCATGCACCTAAATTTGAAAATAATTTTGAAAAACGAGCAAGAGATTTTCGCTATGAATTTTTTGAAAAAATTTGCTTTGAAAAAAAATATGAAAATCTTATTTTGGCACATCATTTAAATGATGTTTTTGAGTGGTTTTTAATGCAACTTTCGCGTGGGGCAGGTTTGGCTGAAATTTTAGGGATGAAAGAAATTGAAAAAAGGAAAAATTACAATATCATTCGTCCTTTGCTTGGCACTTCAAAAGATGAAATTAAAGATTTTTTAAATCAAAATGAAATTTTTTATTTTAACGATGAAAGCAATGAAGATGAAAAATATTTTAGAAATTATATAAGAAAGCATTTTTCTAATGATTTTGTAAGCAAATTTGGTGAAGGTTTAAAAAGAAGTTTTATCTATTTAAATGAAGATAAAAATAAGCTTTTCAAGACTGAAATTAAAGAAATTAAAGGGATTTTGATTTGTCAAAAAGATGAAAGTTTAATTGCAAAAGCTTTAAAAATGCAAGGCATTGTGCCAAGTGCTAAACAAAGAAAAGAAATGCTAAAAAGTGATTGCATAATAAGCTCTAAAATCGCAGTAATTTATAAAGATGAAAAAGCCTTTATTTTTAAATATGAAAATTGCGAAAAATTGCCAAAAAAATTCAAAGAAGAATGCCGTTTAGCAAAGGTACCAAAATTTTTAAGAGCTTATCTTTATAATCATAACATTTTACCTAGTGAAATTTCAAGATTTTGGGCTTAAGTTTAAAATCCTTTGATAGCTTAAATGTGTGAGAAAAATCACAAAAAATACTTGTAAAAAAATTCCCAAAAGTGGAACTGATGAGAGTAAATAAAAACAAAGCGTGGAAAATTTAAACTCAAGTGGCGAAAATGAAGCGTTAAATTTCTTAAAATTTTCTTTATCCAGAATAGAACTTGTAACATCCAGCAATAAAAGTTTATGAAAAAGATAATAAAAAACAAAATAATAAATGAAAAGATTGATAAAAGGTAAAAATAAAGCTAAGGTGCAAAGCATAAAAAATAAGCCAAATTTGGCAAAAATTTTAAAAATTTCAAATATAATTTTTAAATTTGAAACTTCATTTTTATTTTCATGGTGATAGTGTTTTAAATTGATTTCTTTGCTTATAAAAGGTGTTAAAAAAGAAGTGATAAAAAGGGCTAAAAAGACTGAAGCAAAGACCACAATAAAGCCAGAAAATAAAAAGCTTATGGCGGTGATTAGAATTTGCACAAAATGTAAAGCATAAAACCAAGCCCAAAAAGAATCTTCGCTAACGCTGAATAAAGAATTAAAATAATTAAGTAAAGCCGAAAAGCCAAAAATTCCCAAGGTTATCATTAAGATAAAACTAACAAGAAAAGGAATGAGTGCGAATTTTAAAAATTTGAGCGTAAAAAAATCTTTAATTGCAACTTGTAAAATTCCCATATTATGCCTTTTGATAGTATTCTTCTAATCTTTTATAAATGATGTCAAAATCAAGCTCTTCTTCTAAAATTTGTGCTAAAATTTCATTATCTTCTTTGCCATTCCAAATTTTTTTATAAACACCTTCTTTGTAGCCATGTTCCTGTCTAAAAGCATTTAAAACATTTTTTCCTATATAAGTTTTATAAAGAATTTCAAGATTAAGACCGCATTTGATTGCAAGTGTAAAATAGGCTGATAATAATTCTCCTAAATCAAAATTAAAACCACTGCATTTATGAATAATAAGTTCTATATCATTTAAAATTCCATAAATTTCATGCAAATCTTCACTAGGCGTATCTTCTTCTTTGCAAAAATCTTGAAAAACACTTACGGAATTTATCTCAAATGCCAAAAATTTAAAATCTTGATCCATTTTTCGATTTTCAAGTAAAAGACTTAAAATAAAATGCCAAATATCTACAATTTCTATGCGAACATTATCCCAATTTGTGGAATCTGAAATATTTTTCCAATGTTTCCAAGCAAAAGAATCAATGAGCTCGGCACATTCCATATAAATGCAACGCCTCCAGCTAATAAGCTTACCTTCTTTAGTGTAGCCATCCTCCCAGCCTAATCCATTGGTTTCATCGTTGAGTTTTTGCTGAAGTTTTAGCATTTTTTCTAAAATTTCAATATTTTCCATAATTTTCGCCTTTTTTTAAAATATTATAAAACAAAAAATCTAAAATTAAGCGTAAAAATTCAATCCATCATTTTGATCTTTTTTATCTTTAGCATTTTGCTCTTGTTGTTTTTCAAGCTGCTTTTTCATTTGCTCTAGAACCTCTTCTAATAATTTTTTACTATCTTCTAGCATTGACATATTTGTATCTTTATTATCACTTTGGTTTTGTTTAAGTAAATTTTCTAGCTTGTTTGTAAGATTATTCATAGTGGCATTTTGATGATTTTCATCATTTGGAGTTGGTAAAACATCAGCAATTTGCATAGCAGTTTGTATGATTTCTTTTGGTTTTAATTCTCCTACTTTAGAATTAGTTAGAAAATTTTTAAGCATAGGTTCAACTTCTTTCATAGCATTTTTAATTTCATCTAAATCATTTTGCGTTAGCTTAGAACCCTCGAAAGTAAAACTAAATCCATATTGGCGTTTTAGACTTAAGCTTTTCCCATCTTCATTATTGCTATAATTAACATTTTGATTATCATACATGGAAAGACTTAAATGTTTGCCACTTTTTGTAGTATAATCCATAGAGAAATTTTGATTTTTACTTGCATCAATTTGCATCACTAGCTCCTTTGTGATTTAATTTTTATAACTATTGAAATTTTTATATTATAAATCGGCTTATTTTAAAATTACTTTAGTATAATTTTATTAAGATGGATAAAAAAATTATAGATTTTATAAAAAGTGAGCAAGTTTTATCATGGGCAATGATTGATGATATAGGGGTTTATACGGCTAGTGCTTTTTATGCTTTTGATGAAAAAAATTTAGCTTTAGTCATTGCTTCACATGAAAATACAAAATATATAAAATTAGCCATTCAAAATTCCAATATTGCACTTAATATAGCCAAAGAAAATAAAATTGCTTTTTTAAAAGGAATTCAAGCTAAAGCAGAATTTAAGTTGGCTAGCAAAGAGCAAAGTGAAATTTATTTTTCTAAATTTCCTTTTGCAAAATTGGATAAAAGTGCTATAATTTATGCCTTAGAGCTTTATTGGGTTAAATTAACAGATAATGCCTTAGGGCTTAGTAAAAAACTAGAATTTATAAAAAAATAAAATTTTTATGCATTGTATTTAAAAAAATGAGTTATGATTAAATAAAGTTATTGAAAATTGATGGTTGAAAACAAATGTTGAATGTAATATATGCTTTATTTTTTAGAGAATTGAAAACAAGATTTGGTAAAAATAAATACTTAGGATATATATGGGTTGTGGGTGAGCCTATGAGTATTATTTTGGTTATTACTACCATTGTAACGATTATTAGAGAATATCATCATCAAGTAATGCCTGAAGGTATTTCTATTTTTATGTTTTTAATCAGTGGAATTATGCCTTATTTTATGTTTAGAAGTATAGTTACACAGCTTATGAATGGAACTCAGGCGAATTTATCTTTATTTGCTTATAAGCCTGTAAAACCCATCCATGTATTTATAGCTAGAACTTTACTTGAATTTTGTATTTATTTTGTCATTTTTGTTGTAGTGCTTTTTGTTGCAGGTTGGTTTTTAAAAATCAATGTTTTTCCAGTGCATTTTCTTGATGTTTTGTTTTGTATTTTTTTGCTCATATGCTCTGCCTTTGCTCTGGGGATGTGTTTTGCTATTATTTGGCATTTTGTAGAACCATTAAGAACTTTGCTTGCATATTTTAGCATAGTATTTTATTGGAGTTCGGGTGTTATTTTTCCTACTTGGCTTATGCCAAGACCTTTGCTTGATATATTTTATTACAATCCCTTGCTTCATATTTTTGAACTTTTAAGATATAATTTTTTTGAAAATTATCCTTTGCAAGATGAATATAGTTATTTTTATGCTATATTTTGGATCATGCTTGTGCTTTTTATAGGACTTTTTGTATATTACTATAATAGACAAGCTTTAACGGCGGCTAAAAGAGAATGATTAAGCTTGTAAATTTGACCAAATCTTATCCATTGTTTAATGGAGGTAGGCATTATGTTTTTAAAAATTTCACTTTTGAATTTCCTGAAAATTGTAGTATTGGTTTAATGGGTGGAAATGGTGCAGGTAAATCAACTTTAATGAAGCTTTTAAGTGGAGCAGAATTAGCTGATAGTGGAAAAATAATAACCAATAAAAAGCTTTCTTGGCCTTTGGGTCTTAATGGAGCCTTTCAGGGTTCTTTGACTGCCAGAGATAATGCTAAATTTGTAGCTAGGGTTTATGGATATAAGGGAAAAGAGCTTAAAGAAAAAGTGCAATTTGTAGAAGATTTTGCTGAACTTGGGAAATTTTTTGATGAACCTATGAAAAATTACTCTTCGGGTATGAGTGCTAGAATAGCTTTTGGGCTTAGTATGGCTTTTGATTTTGACTATTATCTCATTGATGAAGCTGGAGCTGTAGGAGATCCTAAATTTAGGGAAAAAAGTGTCAAACTTTATAGGGAAAAATTGAGCAAATCAAAGGTGATTATGGTTTCTCATAATGTAGCTGAAATTAAAGAATGGTGTGATAAAATTGTTTTTATGAAAAATGGTCAAGTAACAGTTTATGATGATGTAGATGAAGGTATAGCGGTTTATCAAGGAAAGGCCTAAATGGAAGAAAATAAAACTATATTGGAAAAAATTAAAGATTTAAGTATATTTGACTCTTTTAAATTTGTTTGGTTTTTAATGATTTTTGTTGTGATTTATTATGTTTTGATTGCAGCACCTCGTTATGTAAGTACAATGATTTTAGATGTTAGATCAACTAGCGGTGAAAGTGTTCAAGCAAGTGGAATTTTATCTTTGCTTGGTAGCACTTCAACAGCAAGTGAAGATTTAAATTATCTAAGAGGTTTTATACATTCAAGTGATATGCTTAAAATTTTAGATCAAAAAATAAAGCTTAAAAGTCTTTACCAAGAGCAACATATTGATTTACCTTTTAAAATTTGGGATTCAAGTTCTATGGAATCTTATTTAAAATACTATAATAATCGCGTTAAAATTTATACTGATGAAAATACTAAGCTTTTAAGAGTAGAAGTTGAAGGCTTTACTCCAGAATCCTCGCACTTAATTGCACAAACCATTATGCAAGAAAGTGAAAAATTTATCAATGAAATTTCGCACAAAGCCGCAAGAGAACAAATGGCTTTTGCAGAAGAAGAACTTGGCAAGTATAAAGAACGCTATCAAAAAGCACAAAATGATTTAATTGCTTTTCAAAACAAATACGGCGTATTTGATCCTTTAAAACAAGCGGAAGCAAAAGCTAAGCTAGTTGGTGAGATTGAAGCTAATTTAGCCCAAAAAGAAGCCAAACTTTTAACTTTGCAAAGTTATATGAATGATGCCGCTCCTGAAGTTGTGGCATTGAAAGCAGAAATTGAGGCTATCAAAAAACAACTTAGTCGTGAAAAAGCTAAGATTTCAGCTAATAATTCCAAACAAAAACTTAATGATTTAGCTGCTAAATTTCAAGATCTAACTATAGAGGCGGCTTTTGCACAAAAAGCTTATGAAACAGCTTTAAAAGCTTATGAGAGTGCCAGAATTGAAGCTTTAAGAAAGATTAAGCAACTTGTGGTGATTCAAAGTCCTGATATTCCACAAAGTGCAAAATATCCTGAAAGGCTTTATAATATTTTAACAGCTTTTATAGTATTATCTTTGATTTTTGGAATTATCAAATTTATTAAAATGATTATAGAGGAGCATAAATATTAATGAAAAAGATATTAATTTTATTATCAAGTTTTATTTTTTGTTTTGCAGCTGTTGATATTTCACAAATCACTGCTGTTGAAAATCAGAATTTGAATGCATCTTCTTTGGAACAAAATTTGAGTACAAATTATCAAGAAAATAATATCAGTATTAATCCAAGCCAAATTCCTGTTTTTGGTGCACATTTATTTAATGGTAATTTTAAAAACTATACCCAAAGGGTTTATAATCCTGATTATAAAATAGCAGTGGGTGATCAAATCAGTCTTAAAATTTGGGGTGCTGTAGAATTTGAACGAGTTTTAGTTGTGGATTCTCAAGGTAATATTTTTATACCTAAAGTTGGAGCTGTTAATTTATTAGGGGTTAAAAATAGTGCTCTTGTGAGTGTAATTAAAGCCCATGTTAATAAAATTTATAAAAATAATGTTTTTGTCTATGCGGATATGAATGCTTATCAAAATGTGAGTGTTTTTGTTACAGGAAATGTCAATGCTCCAGGGCTTTATCAAGGTCTTAGCTCTGATTCTGTAATACAATACCTTGATAAAGCAGGTGGAATAAATTTAGAATATGGAAGTTTTAGAGATATCCAAATTTTGCGTAATAATTCTGCGATTAAAAAAATAGATCTATATGATTTTTTACTTAAAGGGCAAATGGATCTTTTTCCATTCAGAAGCGGAGATGTGATTTTAGTAGGTAATGTGCAAAATTATGCTTTTGTCAGTGGAGATGTGCAAAAACCTTTTCGTTTTGAACTTGCAAATGATATTAAAACTTTAAGCGATTTAGCTCGTGTAGCAGGTGCTAAACCTATTGTGACTAATGCGGTACTAAGAAGTTTTGGCGATGATCATAAGCTTGAAATAAGTGCTTATAATAAAACACAATTTTCTAAAGTGTTGTTAAAAACAGGCGATGAAGTGCAATTTAATCCAGAATATATTTCTCAAAATATTAGCATAGTTATAAATGGCGAACACAATGGTCTTAAAACTTTAGTTGTAAAAAAAGGAACCACCTTAGAAGATGTTTCAAGACTAATTATGCCTAATGCACAATCTGATATGAATGCTTTGCAAGTGTTTAGAAAAAGTGTTGCTAGAACCCAAAAAGAGTTGATTAAAGCACAACTTAAAGAGCTTGAAACCTTAGCATTAACTAGTCCTTCGGCTACCTCTCAAGGTGCAGCAATTAAAGCAGAACAAGCAAAATTAATACTTGAATTTATTCAAAGAGCAAAACAAGTTGAACCCAAAGGCCAAATTGTTGTGGATAATCCTAAATCCTATAAAGCTGTGATTTTGGAAGAAGGTGATATGGTTAATGTTCCAAGTAAAAACAATCTTGTTATAGTTCAAGGTGAAGTCACTTTACCAGGAGCTTTTGTGTATGATAAAGGTGAAAGTTTAAAATATTATATTAATCTTGCAGGAGGCTATGGAGAAAGGGCTGATACTTCAAAAATTTTAGTCATACGCAATAATGGAAAAGCACAAAGATATAGTGGTGGTATAGCTATGCTACCGGGAGATTCTATTTTGGTATTACCGAAAGTTGAAAGTGAAAATTTACAAATTTTTTCAATGCTAACTCAAATTTTATATCAAATTGCCGTTGCGACAAATGTTGTGCTTAAGCTATAGGATAGTAATGATGGAAGCTATTAAAATTGCTAAAGAAGTTTTTGAAATTGAAGCTAAATCTATACAAGATTTAGCTTTAAATTTGGATGAGAATTTTACTAAAAGCATAGAGCTTATCTTAAATTCTAAAGGGCGTTGTGTTATCACAGGTATGGGTAAATCAGGTCATATAGGAGCAAAGATAGCTGCAACTTTGGCAAGCACAGGAACTCCTAGTTTTTTTATGCATCCAGGAGAGGCTTTGCACGGAGATCTTGGTATGCTTACATCCGAAGATGTTGTGATTGCCATTTCAAATTCAGGTGAAACTGAAGAAATTTTAAAAATAATTCCTGCTATTAAGCGTCGTCAAATTCCACTTATTGTAATGACTGGGAATAAAAAATCCACTTTAGCAAAACAAGCTAATATTTTTTTAAACATAGCTGTAAAAAGAGAAGCTTGTCCTTTACAGCTTGCGCCTATGTCTTCTACAACTGCTACTTTGGTTATGGGAGATGCATTAGCGGCTGCTTTAATGAAAGCAAGAAATTTTAAACCTGATGACTTTGCACTTTTTCATCCAGGTGGAAGTTTAGGAAGAAAACTTTTAACCAAAGTAAAAGACTTAATGGTGTCAAAAAATCTTCCTATTGTGCATCCAAATACTGAATTTAATGATCTTGTAGATGTTATGACTAGTGGAAAATTAGGACTTTGCGTAGTGCTTGAAAATGAAAAATTAGTAGGCATTATCACAGATGGAGATTTGCGTCGAGCGTTAAAAGCGAGTGATAAGCCAAGATTTGACTTTAAAGCTAAAGAAATTATGAGTAAAAATCCAAAAGTTGTAGATGCTGAGGCTATGGCAAGTGAAGCAGAAGAAATCATGCTTAAACATAAAATCAAAGAAATTATAGTAGAAAAAAATGGTAAAGTTACGGGTATTATACAGCTTTATGCAATAGGGAAAGTTTAGCACTATGTTTTTGCAATTTAAATGTATTTTATTTCAATTATTTTATTATTTTTTTTATATTTTTAGTTTTAAAAAAAATATGGTTTTAATTATTTATTCTGATGCTAGTGTTTTGTATTCAAATTTAAAAGAAGTAGAAAAACGGTTATCATTTTACAATATTACATATAAAACTATTTTTAACAATAAGTCTATAAATAATATAAGATTAATTGCAAATTCTTCCATCATTGTAATAGATCAATCAAATTATTTTTTATCACATATAAAGCTTTTCGCATTTACAAAGGTAATTCAATTGTGGCATGGTGGAGGATTATATAAAAAGGTTGCTTTTGATAAATATTCTAATGAAAATAACCCTAAAAAAAATATACGGATATATCGTAATATATCTTTTGTTAATATTTCAGATAAAAAATTAAAAAAAGATTATTCTAGAATGTTTAATATAGATGAAAAAAATATTATAAATTATGGTTTGCCAAGGACAGATTTATTATTTAAAAGAAATTCTATTGAGGATAAAAAAAGATTTCTTTCATTATACCCTCAAGTTAATGGAAAAAAAATATGTCTATATGCACCTACATTTAGGGAAGATGAGCATTTAAAGCGTTATTTGCAATGTTTTGATGTAAAAAAAATAAATGAACAGTTGCAAGATTATGTAATTATTTACAGATCTCATCCCACCTTAAAATATCATAATGATGATATTATAAATGTAAGCGATTTTGAGTTGGATTTTGTTTTGTCGGTTAGTGATATGCTTATAAGTGATTATTCATCTATTATTTTTGATTATTCTTTTTTTAAGAGACCCATATTGCTTTTTGTACCAGATTTAGAGGAATACTTTGTTCAAAAAAAACAACTATATTATCATCCATCAGAGCTTGTGGGTAATGAAAATGTATGCTATAAACAAGAAGAATTGATAAAATTTATAAAACAAGCTGTTTATAGAATTGATTTATGGCAGTCTTTTATGGGTAATTGCAAGGGAAATTCTTGTCATGAATTGGTAAAATTTATAATAACTTTGCAAAATAAGGATCGGAATTGAAAAATATTGTATTGATTTTTGCTGGTGGAACCGGTCAGAGAATGAATCTAGCTTCCGGTCTGCCAAAACAATTTTTATTGATTAATGATAAACCTATTATTATTCATACTTTAGAACTTTTTTCAAAACATAAAGAAATAGATGGCATTGTGGTTGTATGCTTAAAAGAATATATAGATGATTTGTATTATAGTATTGAACAATATTCAGTAAAAAAAATTATAAGCATTGTAGAAGGTGGAGATACTGGACAAAAATCTATTTTTAATGGTCTGTCTTTTATAAGAAAATATTCAAAAATAAATCCTTATGTTGTAATTCATGATGGAGTGCGTCCTTTGGTTACATATGATGAAATTTCTAAAGCTTTATCTTGTGCATATTTAAATGGCAATGCAGTTAGTATTTCTAAGGCTACGGAGACTATTTTGTATAAAGAACAATATGCTAATATTTTAAATAGGGAAAAATGTTTCCATGTTAAGGCTCCTCAAATATTTAAATTTAAGGATATTTATGATTTGCATATAAAGGCACAAAATGATTGTTTGGAGTTTATTGATTCCGCATCAATGGTAGCTCATTATGGTAAGAAGCTTTATTTTACTGAGTGTTCAAATAATAATATAAAATTGACAACTCCAAAAGATTTTTATATGGTGCAAGCATTAATGCAAGCAAAAAAAGTTGAAAGTATTTTTGGAGTGTGAAATATGAACCATATTATAGAAAAAAGGTTAAAAAAATTAAAAGATAATTTTCAGTTTATATTAAATAAAACCACAAATAAAAAGATATTGATTACAGGTGCCAATGGTTATATAGGTTCAGTTTTATCTTTGATATTGCATTGTAATGCTAGTTTAATTTGTCTTGTTAGAAGTAAAGAAAAAATGATTACGCGTTTTAGGGATATTGGAGGTAATTTAAATAATATTATAATTTGTGAAAATCTTGAAGAAATTCAGGATGAAATTGAAATAGTTATTCATTGTGCTGCACCTACTCAGAGTAGTTTTTTTGTTGAAAATCCTATTGAAACAGTTGATATTATTTATACTAATACTAAAAAAATGCTAGATTTTTCCTTGCAATATAAAGTTAAAAAATTTATATTTTTATCTACAATGGAAATTTACGCGGATATCTTTGGAGATGATGTCCTAGAAAATAATATTGGTAGATTTGATATTGATAAGATAAGAAATTCTTATCCATTGGCAAAGCAAATTAGTGAATTTATGGTTTATTCGTATTCAAAGCAATATAATCTTAATGCTGCTATTGTAAGACTTACTCAAACTATTGGACCAACAGCACAAATTAGTGACAGCAGGGTTTATATGGATTTTATTCGTTCTGCAATGAATGATTCTAAAATTACTTTATTGACAAAAGGAGATACAAAAAGGGAATATATAGATGTATTTGATGTATCTATGGCTATTATTTTTATAGTATTTAATCAAAAGGTATTTGAAATTTATAATGTTACGAATTCGAATATATTTATTAGCATTTATGAATTGGCAAAAATTATTGCCGAACAATTAAATGCTGAAATTAGTTTTGATTTGGAGCAAGATGTAACCAAATATTTACCTTCTTTTTCTAGAAAATTAAATTCTAAAAAGATACAAGATTTAGGTTGGAAACCATTGTTTAATTTGCAAGAGGCTTTAAGTGATATGATTGATTATATTAAGGAAAAAAATGAATAAAATAAAAAAATATTTATTTAAATTTTTTAGATTTTTACCATTAAGTAAAAATAAAATAGTTTTTATTGCACATTCTGCTAGTAGATTAGATTGCAATCCAAAGGCGATTTTTGAAGAGTTGTTAAGAGAAAATATAAATATTAAATATGTTTGGATTTTACACAAGAAATTGCATAATGAGTACAAAAATAAGTATCCTCAAGTTTTATTTGTGGAACCTAACTCATTGAAGACTTTTTTTCATTTAAGTACTTGTAGAATTCTTATTAATAATCAAATTCATGTCCATTATAAAAAATTAGGTTTTGCTAAAAGACCAGATCAGTTATATTTACAGACTTGGCATGGATCATTTGGCATGAAGCATGTGTCGATATCTGACGATATCGACACAGTGCATGAAGCATGTGCCGATATGGATTATTGGATTACAAATAGTACATTTGAAAGTAGTGTATATAAGAATACCTTTGATCAGAATGCTAAATTTATTGAAATTGGACATGCAAGAAGTGATTTTTTGTTTTCAAATCATAATAAAAATGTTCGTTTTTATTATGATTTGAAGAGTGATGAAAAAATTGTGCTATATGCTCCAACTAAGAGAGAGGATGGTTTTAATAATTATAGTCTTGATTTTCAAAAATTAAAATATATATTAGAAAAAAAATTTCAATCAAAATTTGTTATTTTGGTAAGATATCATAGAAATTTTAAATTTGATTTTAAAGATGATAATATTATTGATGCTTTTGATTATCCTGATGTAATGGAGCTTTTGTATGAATGCGATATTCTTATTTCTGATTATTCCTCTATTATTTGTGATTTTGCATTAACTTATAAACCTATATTTATTTATGCTCATGACTATGATACTTTTATCCTTACTTCTAAACTTTATCATGACTATTTAAAACTTCCGTTTGGTTTAGCAAAAACTTTTCAAGACTTAGAAAAGAATATTGAAAATTTCAATGATGAAATTTATAAGCAAGAATTAAAAAGATGGTTGGAAAGTGTTGGTTGTATAGAAGAAGGAACAGCTTGTAAAAAAATATCATCATTTATCACTCAATTTATTAATGTGGATAAAAATATAGAACTTTATACAAATTATATTACACCTTATATCGCAAAAATAATGGGTTTTTCCAATATTTATTTTACTTTTAGAAATATTGGTGATCAAATTATTATGATGAGAGCTTTGGAGCTTTTGTATCAAAAAACAAAAAAAATAATTTTAGTAGGAACCACTTTACCAGAATTATGGAAAGAGGTTTCTTTTGTAAAAATTATAACCTTAAAAGAAGTAAAATTGCATATTTATGAAAAAGAACAATTTGATTTAATGCTAAGCTATGGTATAAAACCTATATTTTTAACACAAGAATCGTTCAATAAAAGCGGACAAAAATTTATAAGGACTTTTGGTCCTAGTCATATTGTTGCTAATGTTTGCTCAAAACTTGGATTAGAAGGAGATATCGTAGTTGATCTGAACTTTCCTTTAACCAATAAAGAAAAAACTTTTGGTCGTTTTGCTTCTGAAGGTAAAAAACAAATAGCAATAATTTCTGGTGGACTCCAAAGATATAAAACCTATCCATTTGAAAAATTGCAACAGGTTGTTGATAGGCTAAAAGATGAGTATGATTTTGTTCAAGTTGGAACAAAGAAAGATTTGCCTTTAAGGGGGGCACTAGATTTAAGAGAAAAATTAACCTTAAGGGACGTTGCTAGTACATTATATAATTCAGATTTATTTATAGGGGGTATTGGTGGTTTAATGCATATGGCAAACGCTGTAGGTTGTCCTAGTGTGGTATTGTATACAGAAGCAGAGCCTAACTATATGGTTAATTATAATAATAATATAAATGTTTTTCCTATAAACAATACTTGTATTAAATGCACAGAAGGAAAGCATTGTCCTTGGACATCGCCTTGCAAAGCAGAAAAGCAAAAATACTCTTGTATAGATAATATTAGGGTTGAGGATGTGGTGGAAGCCGTCAATAAGCGTATTAGTATGCCTAGAAGTTTAAACAAGGCCACTATATATAATATAAAAGCAAAAAAAGTTATTGGTTTAGAAGAACAAAAAAAAGTAGGTTTTTCTTTTCAGTCATCAAGTGCTAAATTTATTCGTTTGACAAGATATAAAGATAGAGATAAAAAGGTGTTGCAGTTTATTATTTTTAATAAAGTACCTATATCTTTTTTATGGAGGAAGAAATATTATAAATTGCGATTGCTCAATATTCATTTGTCGCTAGATAAGTCTAAATTCAAATTTAGAATCGGTAAAAAAAAACCCATAAGTATTAATAATATAGAATTAGGTTATAATATCGGCAATATAGAGTGGATTAAAGGGTATGAAAATTACTATAATCAGTTTTTGAAATTTCAAAAGTATTTTGATGTAAGTAGTCTCGAAATATTACATTATATTTTTCAAATAAAACTATTATCAAAAAGATCAAGCAAGCGATATATTCAATTAGAATGTTTTAGTGATAAAAAAAAATTAGCCTTAAGAAATGAATTAATAGAATTTAATTATCCAGTGGGAAAACTTTTTTTAGAGGGTTATCCTATGAATGTTTATATGTATGGTGGTTTTTTTACCTTGATGAAGATATATAATTCTTATGCTCTAATTCATGAATGTTTTATAAAAAATAGTTATTTTTCTTATATTAAAAATAATGATATTATTGATATAGGAAGTGGAAATGGTTTAAGTTGTTTTTGTTTGAGCAAATATACAGATAGAAAGGTGTATTGTTTCGAAGCTTCTAGCAAAGTATATGATTTATTTCAAGAAAGTATCAAATTAAACAATAAACAAGAAAAAATTGCATCTTATAATTTAGCCATAGGCTCTAAAAAACAATCTATATATGTTAGCAATGGGATTGGCAATGATAATGTGACAAGTTTAAATATCCAGTCTAGTTCTATTTTAATGGATACAATAGATAATCTTGTAAAAGAATTGAATATAAGACCAAAAATGATTAATATATGGGTTAATGGAGATGAGTATGAGTGTTTATTAGGAATGCTTTCTACTATAAAAACATTTAAACCAATATTGCATATTAATATATCTTATTCTGCAGAAATTTTATTTCAAGTTATTAACTTGGCTACAAGGTTATTGAGTGATTATAGCTTTAAGATTCAAAAAACAACAGAACCCCATATTGTTCAAGAGTTGTTTTTAATTGCAATTCCACAAGAGCTAAATTAATAAAGGAGATGATTTGAAATCAATTGTAAGTGCAAGACAAGATGGAATTTGTTCGAGATTGGGTGCAATGCTAAATGCTATGTATTTGGCAAAAATTACTAATAAAACTTTTTGCTATTACTGGCCAGATTCCGAACAACAAATGAAAGAATGGGAAAAAATTAAGGTCAAAAATAATTTTAGAAGTCTTGAATGTGAAAATGAGGAAAATATTTTTTCTAAAGAGTTTATAAAGGCATTTTCTTTGGGTAATTCTTTTCAAAATCCAGGTTGGCCTTATGGATTAAAGCAAACTCCTAGTTCATTTAAAACAACATTAGATGAATTAAGAAACGAAGAAAAAAATATATTTGTATCGCATATTCCTTGCTTTAATTATATTGAAGGTATAGATAAAGAAGATTATTATGAAAATATGAAAATTTTATGGAATCAAATTGATTTTTGTGATCAGATTAAAAAAGTAATGAATCAGGCCAAAAATAAAGCTTTAGGCTTGGGAGGTTTTGTTACCATTCATCTAAGAATAGCTGATGTTGCCTTGAATGAAGAATATAAAAATACTGGTTATTTTGTTTATAAATTTTCTCCTCTAGAGTTGGTTTTTGAAATCATTAGAAAAGAAATGCCAAATAAAATAGTTTTGTTAGCAGATGATTTTGATGGAGCTAAAATTCTCAGAGATTATTGTCATAAACAAAATTTAAAAGATGTTTTTGTAATTGATGAGTTTATGAAAAATGAAAATTATAATGAAAATGATAGAGTTTTTTTTGAAGTAGCTTTTATGACTTTTTCAAAAAAAGTATATACGGGTGATTCAAATTTTTCCAAATTTGCTTCTAGGGTTGGTCTTGGACAGGAAGCAATTTATATTTCCGAGGTATTTTCCAATCAGCAAAGATATGAACTTATTCTTCAAAATATAAATGATAGTTTTACCTTAAAGCCACTTCAAGAGGCTTATAAATATTTATATCTATATACAAGGGCAAAATTGATTAAAAAATCATGGAGTGAGCTAGAAGGTATTGCATATAAAGCTTTAAAATTGGATGCTACTAATAGTTTGTTTAAAATTTGCATATTGGAATGTCTTTTGCAACAGAAACAATTTGAAAAAGCAGAAAATTATTTTAGTGAAATTATGGATTGTAATTTTTTAGATTTTATTAAGGATTTATTAAATCCAATGATGATTTTTAGAGACTCTTTCTTTAAAACACTCTCTAATGTGGATGCAAAATACAATAAGTTATATAAGCTATATTTAATTGTTTTTAAAAATAGCAAAAAATTACTCGGCTCCCCATTTCGTATAAAAAACCATTTAGCTTATAGATTGGGTCAAGTTGCAATAGAGAATTCTAAAACTATAAGTGGTTATATTAAATTGCCTTTTATATTAGCAAAGGTATATATGCAGTATAATAAAGAACAGCAAAATTATCAAACAATGATTAAAGTTAATCCAAATTTAGCTTTACCAAAACTAAAAGAATATGCTGATTATCAAGAGGCTCTAAAAATTAAGAGGTATTTTACCTATAGATTAGGTGAGGCTATTATACAAGCTAATAATCATTGGTATGGGGGGGGGTATATCAAATTATTGCTTGAGATTGCTAGATTGAAAAAAGAGTTTAGAGATAAAGGAAGGAAAAAATAAAATGGCAATGGAATTTGATATACGGGAATCCAAAATTTTAAAAGATGTTTATATTATTACTCCAAATAGATTTAGTGATTTAAGGGGTGATATTTGGGCAGCATTTTCGGAAGAGCATTTAAAACATTTACTCCCTATTAATTTAAAATTTGTTTTAGACAAGTTTACTCTATCAAGACCTAATGTATTAAGAGGCATTCATGGCGATCATAAATCATGGAAATTAGTTACTTGTGTTTATGGAGAAGTCCATCAAGTTGTGGTTGATTGTAGAAAAGATTCTCCAACTTATCTTAAATG
>NZ_NFNY01000056.1 GCF_002179165.1 Campylobacter jejuni | reverse complement strand
AAAAATATGAAATTATCATTGTTTAAAAAATATAAGCAATGATAAAATAGTGTTTTAATGAGGGTGAGAAATTTTAGAAATATTTGCTAGAATTTCAAAAATACCAAATTTCAAGGATAAAAATGAATAAAAAAGCACTTTGCATTATCAGCGGTGGTATGGATAGCACCTTGTGTGCTTATTTAGCCAAAAAGCAAGGTTATGAAATCATTGCTTTGCATTTTGATTACAAACAACGCACGCAAGAAAAAGAAAAAGA
The DNA here is from genome assembly GCF_002179165.1 of Campylobacter jejuni. Classification (GTDB taxonomy): domain Bacteria; phylum Campylobacterota; class Campylobacteria; order Campylobacterales; family Campylobacteraceae; genus Campylobacter_D; species Campylobacter_D jejuni_B. Next base: position 21,516 of record NZ_NFNY01000056.1, on the reverse strand, counting down.
ATGCTTTAAGCAAATTTGTGAAGCTTTAAATGTGGAAAAATCTTATATTTTAGATGTGAGTTTTATAGCCAACATCGGTGCAAATGCCCTAACGGATACAAGCATAAATATCCCTAAAAACGAGCTTTGCGTGAGTGAAAATCCGCCTATTACTTATGTGCCTTTTCGCAATGGAATTTTTTTAAGCATTGCAGGGGCTTTGGCTGAAAAGGAAAATTGCCAAAGTATTTTTATAGGCGTGGTAGAAGAAGATGGGAGTGGCTATCCTGATTGTACTTATGAGTTTATACAAAAAGCACAAGATTTTATCAATAAGGGTACAAGCAAACATTTTCAAACTTCTTTAAAAACGCCACTTATTCATCTTAATAAAGCTCAAATTGTCGAGCTTGCTTTAAAAGAAAAAGTGCCTTTAGGGCTTACTTGGTCGTGTTATGAAAGCGAAGATGAAGCGTGTGGGGAATGCGATAGCTGTTTGCTTCGTTTAAGGGGTTTTGAAAAGGCAGGATTTAAAGACAAAATAAGGTATAAATTTGATAAAGCATTATAAAAATTTAAATTCATTTCAAATAAAAGAGCTTTTGAAACTTTGGGAGCAAAGTATTAGAGCAAGTCATCATTTTTTAGATGAAAAAAGTTTTATAAATATTAAAAATTATCTATTAAAAATGGATTTTAAAGAATTTGAGTTTTTATTTGCCTATGAAAATGATGAATTTGTAGGATTTTTGGGTTTTGATAAAGAAAGTATCCAAATGCTTTTTATAAGTCCTAGATTTTTTCATCAAGGTTTTGGCAAAAAGCTTTTAACAAAGGCTTTGAATGATTTTAAACTTTTTAAAGTAGAAGTGAATTTAGACAATGAAAATGCTTTGAAATTCTATCAAAAATTTGGTTTTGAAAAAGTAGGAGAATATAAAGATAATTTCGGTTTTACTTTGCTAAAAATGCAAAAGCCCTAAATTTAGGGCTTTTATTTTAGTTTAGAGTGTAAAGTTTATTTGCTCCATCTTGATAAGAAAGGATATTGATTTTTCCATCTTTGAAGAAAATACTTCTTGCATTAGTGATTGAGCTTGGGAAAGCTATAGTTTTAACCACTGCTTCTTTAGCAGGATCAATCACTGCAATCACATTATGATTTTTGCTAAGTGCGTAAATTTCACCATCTTTGTAAGTCATAGAAGTTACATATAAATCGCCTAAAGTTTTACCTTCTTTAAGTTCTGCTTTTGGAGTAAATTCCGCTGAAAGAACGCGGTCTTTTAGAGAAACTTTAGAGATTACAAAGGTTTTTGCATCTTTGTTATTTGGCACGGTTGCAAGATAAAGATAGTTATTATCTGTAGTCATACTTGCTACATGATGAAATTTCGCTCTAACAGTATCAAGTCTTCCACGACCCAAGTCTTTTCCTTGACCTTCAAATTTATCATTTCCTTTTATAAAATCTGCATATTGTAAAGCTTCATCAGTATTTGGATTTTTTGCAAATCTTAAGAAAGATTTATTTGAACCCATAAGAATAAATTTATCTCCCATATAAGGGATAATACCTATAATTGGATCAATGGTTGCCGAAAAATAAGGATCAAGCTCAAAGCTTTCTTTAGTGCTAAAATTATTATCTAAAAATGCTACATCCCATTTTGAACTCGCTACAAATTCATCATTGATATAATCAAGTGTATTGATCGCTTTATCAAAATTAATGCTTGTTTCATTTGTGATTTTTAGCTCTTCATCAATTTTTGCAAATGGGGCATTGTTTATATCATTGTCAAAACTTATTCCTAATTTTTCATTTGCAGGTGCAAAAGCATAATCAGGAGCTTTAACATCACGTTTTCCTAGGAAAGAAATGCCTTGCCAACTTTTGCTCCAACCCGCATCTGACCAAATGATATATTTTGGATTTAAGCTAAATCTTACCGGATCACCTTGTCCGCTATAAGGAGGAATACCTGTACTTACAAAAGCTTGAAAAACATTTGAAGCTACTATAAAAGCAACGATAATCATAGTAGATAGATTAAATTTGCTTAGTTTTCTAAATTTCTCTCCGTTTAATTCTTTTTCAAAAGCATTGAATTTAGGTGCAAAGGCAAAAATTACACCTAAAAGTAATATTACAGCCCAAAATACTACTTCAGCCCAAAAATAAGTATGAAGTCCAAAAACCATCATACCAAAACCTTGATCTAAGTCCCTATGTGCATGAGAGCTTATGTGATTAAATGATTGCCATAAGCCAAAAGCGGTAGCGATCAATAAAAAGGCTAAAAATTTACCCTTTAAACCATAGCGAACAATAAACAAAGCAGCTATACCTATGAAAATCATAGATTCTCTTTGTCCCCAACAAGAAGTACAAGGGCTATCTCCCATCATATAGCCAAAAATTAAATTTGCAGTTCCAACAGGCATTAAAATAATTAAAAATCCTGCCATACACATCAAAAAGTAAAAGAATTTAGTTTTATTAATATCACACATAGTTTATCCTTATAAATTCATTAAACCTAAAATTGCACCTGATTTTCGACCCAAATAGTCAAAAACCATAATACACCAAGAAACCACCACTAGAGAAAAAGCAAGTTTTTCTTTTTCAGGTTTCACTATTATAAGAATAATGGCGATTAAGATTAACAAAAGCTCTAAAAACTCCATAGTATCTCCTTTAAAATAAAAAACTTGGAATTCTAGCATAATATAAATAAAATAAATATTAAATTAATATAAAAATGTTGCACTTATGAAAAATAAGTGCAAAAAAGTTACCTAAAGCTACTTAATTTTTGGGAGAGTTTTGAAGCACTATTTAAAACATTTTGAGAAATATTATTAATTTCACAAGAAAGTTCTTTAACACAGTCGGCAAGCTGATGAACTTTTTCCATGCTGGTGCCTAAACCAAACATTTTTTCTTTAACTTCCACGCTTTTATCTTTCATAGTTTGGGTTGATTCTATGGAACTTTCAAGCTTGTGGATAGAATTGACAAGTTCTTGTTGCAAATCATTTGTTTTTGATGAGGTTTCTCTCATGGACATATGAATAAGATTTATTAAAGCTTTGCTGTCGTTAATTTGTTGGACAATAGTGTTTACTATTGCATTGATACTTAATAAAGATTTACTTGTTTTATCAGCAAGTTGTCCAACCTCATCAGCTACAACTGCAAAACCACGCCCATGTTCTCCTGCTCTTGCAGCTTCAATAGCAGCGTTTAAGGCAAGTAGATTGGTTTGATCGGCTATATCTTTGATCGAGCTTGTAGTGTTAGTAATATTATCAGCACTTTGAGCAAGATGATCCATGTTTGATACTACATTTTGTTCTTTTTCATTGTTTTCGTTGATAAGATTTACAAGTTCTGTTAAAGTAAGTTCTACTTTATCCATTAGTAAATGCATATCTTGCATATTTTCTACGCTTTCTTCTGCTAAATTTCCTGCTAATGTGATGTGATCATCTAGTACTTTTGTGATTTGTTTTACATTTTTGATTTGATCGTTTTGAGAATTTGAGCTTTCTTCAAGTAAAGATGCATTATTTTTAAGTAATTTAGAGTTTTTATGGCTTGATTCTGCATTGTCAACGGCTTCTAGGATAGAATTTTCAACGACAGAAATAAAGGTGTTGATATAATGAGCACTTTTTCCCAGTTTGCTTTTTGGATCAATATTTAATCGAGAGTGTAAATTTGCTTCTTTTCCAGCTAAATTAGCACTTAATTTTTCTAGTATTCTTATAGGAATAATGACTTTTTTTAAAGTGGTGCCTATAAATAATATCAACAAAATCAAAGTAATGGTAAAAATAGTTATAGCAATATAAAGTTTATAAGCATTGGTTTCATCAATCTTTGTTTGAGTAGAGTTATTTAAATAAATCAGTTCTTTAAACAAGGTTTTATCTTTGTATAAAATAGAATCACCTTGCATAATTTGAATTTGTTTTAAAATCATTTTATAATGAGTGAGAAAAAGTTCTAAAATATCGTTATTTTCATCATTTTTATTTCATCAATTAAAAGACTTAAGCTATTTAAAGTGCTTTTTTCTAAAACATCTTCTGTGGCCAAAATTCTTAATATTGAATTCATTATTTTCATATTTTTTAGACTGCTTTTGTTTGGTTTATTTTCAATTTCATTGAAATATTCTTTTGCAAGTTTAAAAAGATAGAGTTTGGAATTTATAGAAATTGAATTTGCAGATTTAAAATGATTCAATTGTTTTAATTTCTTTTTAAAAATTTCTTCAGCTTTTTTACTTTCTACACCTAAATTTTCAAGTTTTGCAAATATTTCTCTCATTTGTTTTATTGATAAAACACTTTCATCATAATTGATAAAATTAAAGCTATTTTGAAAGACTTTATCAATGCGAGTGTCTAAAATTTGAAGTTTTTGTAAAGCATTTATGGTTTCTTTACTATTTTTGCTTGAGGTATAATTATTAAAAATAATTCCTAATAAAATAAGGATAAAAATAAGCACCAAAGTAGCAAGAAAGATAAATTGATATAAAAAAGATATTTTTTTATTGGATTGTATCATGATATTCTCCTGTCAAACTTTCTAAAAATGCCACTATATCATCTACAATTTCTTGACTTAAAAATTTGCCAAGTTGATAATAGGCCATAAATTGCACATACGCATCTAAGGTCGGAATAGAGCCATCATGGTAATAAGGTGCCGTTTTGGCAATATTTCTAAGACTTGGAACTTTAAATACCATTTTATCTGCATCTTTTTTAGTGAGTTCATAACGCCCTAAATTTTCTTGATTAGGATACTCTTGAAAAATGCCGATTTTTTGAAACATATTTCCTCCTATATTTTGCCCTTGATGACAAGAAATACAACCTTGAGCTTTAAATTGTTCATAGCCTCTTTTTGCTTGTTTTGAAATAGCATTTTTATCTCCTTTTAAATATCTATCGAATGGAGAATTTGGAGTGATGAGCGTTTTTTCAAATTCCGCAATTGCATCGGTTATATTTCCTACGTTAATTTCCCCATAAAGTTCTTTAAAAGTTTTGACATAATTTTCATTAGCATTTACTTTTTGCAAAAGAATTTCTGGTGTTAAACCCATTTCTTTTGGGTTAAAAAAAGGTCCTTGAGCTTGTTCTTTAAGATCCTTAGCACGACCATTCCAAAATTGGACAAAATTAAATATAGAATTAAAACTTGTTGGAGAGTTGAAAGGGGTATCTGGTTGCTTATCTACTCCTAAAGAAATGGTTGTGTTATCAACTCCGTAGGTGTTGATATTATGACAACTATTGCAAGATATTGTCCCATCTTTAGAAAGAGATGCGTCCATATATAATTTTTTCCCAAGACTTGCCTTATTTTTATCGTAAGGAATGTTATCAGGAAGAGGTGTGATCATGTCAAGTGCAAATGCTGTGCTTACAAGGCACAATATTATGCTAAATGTTTTCATTATATTTATTATTTATTTTAATTTTATTAAATAATGATTATAATATAATTTTATCAATTAATACTAAAAATTGATAATTTTTATTCCACTTTGTTACAAATTTCCCCTAAATTTTCTATCACACATCTTATTTCATCGCCACTTTTAAGAAAAACAGGTGGATTTAAACCCATTCCTACTCCACTTGGAGTTCCCATGGATATAATACTTCCCGCTTTCAAAAGCATTCCAGCACTAAGCTCTTCTAAAACATAAGCAATATCAAAAATAAAAAATTTTGTATTGGAGTTTTGGCGTAATTCTTTATTGACAAAGCTTTGTAAATTTAGCTTTGGCGGATAGGAGATTTCATCAGCACTTGTAATAAAAGGTCCCATTATTGTACTTCCTTCAAGGCTTTTTGCACGATAAAATTGCTTATGGCGTTTTTGAAGATCGCGAGCTGAAATTTCATTAATAATGGTATAACCAAAAATATAATCTTTTGCATCTTCGGCTTTGATTTTGTAAGCGTCTTTGTTTAAAATAAAGGCCAGTTCGCATTCATAATCAAGCTGAGAAGTTATATCAGCATGTAAAGATATGGGAGCAAAAGGAGAAGTGGCTTTATTGCAACGCTTGCTAAAATAAACAGGATATTCTCTTTCTTCGAATTTTTCTCCTTTAAATTTGGCAGATTCTTTGGCATGATCTAAAAAATTAATTCCTAAACAAATAATATCTTGACGCGGTTCTATTATAGGTGCAAGATAGCTTTCTTTTGGAATTTCATAGGCATTTAAAGAATCTAAATTTTTAAATTTATCTTTAAATTCATCATAATGGATAATAAATTCATTCATATCACTCACATTAATGCTAAGTTCTTCAAAGCTCACCACTTTTCCACTTGAATTTAATACTCCTAAATGGGGTTTTTGGTTCAGTAAAAAATTGACAAATTTCATTCTTGCAATCTCGCTTTTTATTTACATTATACTAAAGTTTTAACAAAAATTAAATTTTTACTTTGAAAATGTTTTAGAAAAAGATATAAATTGTAGCATAGCGAAACATTATTTTAAAATAAGGCTTTTTGAAATTCTTTTTGTATATTTATTTTTGATGTAATATCAAATGATTTTTTATTATAGTCAAATTTTAAACGATTTGAATGCAAACATAAGCGATTTGCCCCTGTTAATTGTATGCGTTCTTCCTTGCTTATTTTTCCATCTAAAATTTTTTCAATTTGATTTTTTTCTAAGCCATAGAGTGGATCACCTAAAATTTTGTGGTTTTTAAAAAATAAATGAAGTCTGATTTGATGTTGTCTTCCAGTAAGGGGTTTGCAAAGCAAAAGTGTGGTATTTAAATTAGGATAAAATTTTAAAATTTCAAATTCAGTAATGGCTTTTTTGCCATTTTCACAAATTTGCATTCTTGTTTTGATATCATCATAGTTTTTTGTCAAATCCATTGCTTTATCCACGATAAAATTTTTTTTAATTTCTCCAAAAGCTAAGGCTATATATTCTTTTTGAATTTGCTTTTTTTCAAACATAGTTTTAAATTCAATTTGCGATTTTTTATGTTTAGCTACGAGCAAAAGTCCGCTAGTTTCTTTATCCAAGCGGTGTGCCACGCAGGCTTCTTTTCCCCAAAGATGCCAAATTTCATCACAAAGACTATAAACACAATTTCTTCCATTAGGATGTGTAAGTACTCCGCTTGGTTTTTCAAGCACGGCAAAATCTTCATTTTCAAAGACAATTTCTACTCCTTTTGGATTATTTTCATAGACAATTAATTCCACAATTCCTTTTAAAATTTTATTTTTTTCTTCTACCAAAATTCCATCACAAAATAATCGCTTTTTGTCTATGAGTTTTTGGGCATTACTCATAGAAATTTCTAAATTTTCCATAAGCACTTGAAACGCCTTTTTTCCATTGTTTGAGAGTTTAATTTTTGTATAAGGCACTTTAACTTCTTTCTTAGAATTTTTTAGATAAAATCTCATTTCTTTTTTTAAAAATTATAGCTAAAAAGGTTTCAAAAATGGTTGAAAGATATAGCAGAGAAATCATGGCTAAAAAATGGGATATGCAAGCAAAATATGATGCATGGCTTAAAGTCGAGCTTGCAGCCGTAAAAGCTTGGAATAAACTAGGTCTTATTAGTGATGATGATTGTGAAAAAATTCTTAAAAACGCTAAATTTGATATAGCTAGAATTGATGAAATAGAAAAAACCACAAAACACGATGTGATTGCTTTTCTTACGAGTGTAAGTGAAAGTTTAGGAGAAGAAAGTCGTTTTGTGCATTTTGCTATGACAAGTTCTGATTGTATCGACACTGCTGTAGCTTTGCAAATGAAAGAAAGTTTAGAGCTTATTTTAGAAGATGTAAATTTACTTTTAGAAGTGATTAAAAAACGTGCTTTAGAACATAAAAATACTTTAATGGTGGGAAGAAGTCATGGAATTCATGGTGAACCTATCACTTTTGGCTTGGTTTTAGGAATTTGGTACGATGAAATCAAACACGCAAAAGAGCTTTTAGAACACGCAAAAGAAGTGATAAGTTATGGAAAAATTAGTGGTGCCATGGGAAATTTCGCTCATGCACCTTTAGAATTTGAAGAAGAAGTGTGTAAAAATTTAGGCCTTAAACCCGCACCAATTTCAAATCAAGTTATCCAAAGGGATCGTTATGCACAAGTGATTTTGGCTATTGCGATTTTAGCTTCATCTTGCGAGCAAATTGCCGTTGCGATAAGACATTTTCAAAGGACAGAAGTTTATGAGGCGGAAGAATTTTTTAGTGTAGGGCAAAAGGGAAGTTCGGCTATGCCACATAAAAGAAATCCGGTTTTAAGTGAAAACATTACAGGACTTTGCAGGGTATTAAGATCTTTTGTAACTCCGGCTTTAGAAAATATAGCCTTATGGCATGAAAGAGATATAAGCCATTCTAGCGTTGAGAGATTTATTTTACCTGATGCTTTTATTACTGCTGATTTTATGCTGATGCGTCTTACAAATTTGATTGATAAGCTTTTAATCTATCCTGAAAATATGATGAAAAATTTAAATCTTACTGGTGGGCTTGTGTTTTCACAACGCGTTTTACTAGAACTTCCATTTAAAGGCATTAGTCGCGAAGAAGCTTATAAAATCGTGCAAAGAAATGCGATGAAAGTTTGGCAAGATTTGCAAAATGGCAAAGCGGCGATAAATGAAAACAATGAAAGCTTATTTTTACTTGCATTATTGGATGATGAAGATTTAAGAAGAAGCTTAAATGAAGATGATATAAGAAAATGTTTTGATTATAGCTATTATACAAAAAATGTTGATGCAATTTTTGCAAGAACCTTTAAATAATTATGGAGCTTAATAAATGAAAGTATTAAAAAGAAATGGTCGCACCGAAGAACTAGATATTTCTAAAATCAAAAAATGCACTTTAGATGCTGTAAGGGATTTAGAAGGTGTGAGTTTAAGTGAGCTTGAGCTTGATGCAAAAATTCAATTTCGTGATGGAATTACAACTGAAGAAATACAAAAAACTCTAATAAAAACTGCTGTAGATAAGATAGATATTGATTGTCCCAATTGGACTTTTGTTGCTGCAAGATTATTTCTTTATGATTTATATAAAAAAGTCAATGGGATGAATCGTTATAATCATTTAAGAGAGTATTTCGAAAAAGGTGAAAAAGAAGGAAGAATTTTACTTGGTCTTAAAGAAAAATACGATTTAGATGATTTAAATGATTATATTAAGCCTGAACGCGATATGCAATTTACTTATCTAGGGATCAAGACTTTATATGATAGATATTTGATTAAAGATAGCAAAGGTATGCCAATAGAACTTCCACAACAAATGTTTATGGCTATTGCTATGTTTTTAGCACAAAATGAATTTAATCCTATGGAATGGGCAAAGAAATTTTATGATCTTATTTCAAAATTTGAACTTATGCTTGCAACTCCTACTTTATCAAATGCAAGAACAACGCGTCATCAACTTAGTTCTTGTTACATAGGAAGTACTCCTGATAATATTGAAGGGATTTTTGATTCTTATCAAGAAATGGCATTGCTTTCTAAATTTGGTGGCGGTATAGGTTGGGATTGGTCTAAAGTGCGTGCAATGGGTGGAAGCATAGATGGACATAAAAACGCCGCAGGTGGAATCATTCCATTTTTAAAAATCACAAACGACATCGCAGTAGCGGTAGATCAGCTAGGCACTAGAAAAGGTGCAATCGCAGTTTATATAGAGCCTTGGCATATGGATGTGAGTGATTTTATTGATTTGCGTAAAAATTCTGGCGAAGAAAGAAGAAGAGCACATGAGCTTTTCCCTGCTTTGTGGATTAATGATTTATTTATGAAAAGAGTAAGAGCAAATGATAAATGGACTCTTTTTGATCCTGCCGATACGGCTGATTTGTGTGATTTATATGGAGAGGCTTTTGAAAAACGCTATGAAGAATACGAAAAAGATGAAAGTATTACCAAAGAGATTATAGAAGCCAAAGAGCTTTGGAAGAAAATTTTGCTTAATTATTTTGAAACTGGTTTGCCATTTTTATGTTTTAAAGATACCGCAAATAAAGCCAATCCAAATTCTCATGTGGGTATTATTAGAAGTTCAAATTTATGCACAGAAATTTTTCAAAATACAGATTCAAATTATTATCAAATTAAAGTTGTGTTTGAAGATGGCACCGAAGAGCATTTTGATGAGGAAACAAAAATTATTATTGATGGGGGCTATGAAAAAGTAGCTAGAAAAATTTCAACTCTAGATAGCATTAACGGCAAAAAAGTTTATATAGTAGAAAAATATAAAAATGATGGAAAAACCGCAGTTTGTAATCTAGCAAGTATTAATTTAAGCAAAGTGCATACTAAAGAAGATATTCAAAGAGTGGTGCCAACGGCTATCCGTATGCTTGATAATGTAATTGATTTAAATTTTTATCCGCATAGAAAAGTAAAAGATACGAATTTAAAATCTCGTTCCATAGGGCTTGGCGTTATGGGTGAAGCACAAATGCTTGCAGAATCACAAATCCACTGGGGAAGTGATGAACATTTAAGTAAAATTGATCGTATTATGGAAGAGATTAGTTATGAAGCTATCAATGCAAGTTCTAATTTGGCTATAGAAAAAGGATCTTATCCTGATTTTGAAGGTTCAAAGTGGAGTAAAGGTATTTTTCCTATTGATGTGGCAAGTGAAAAAGCCAAAGCTTTGACTTTAAGCGATGGTTTGTTTAATCAAAGTGAGTGTGATTGGGAAAGATTAAGAGAAAAAGTTAAAAGAGATGGTATGAGAAATGGCTATTTAATGGCTATTGCACCAACTTCTTCTATTTCTATTTTAGTGGGGACAACTCAAACGATTGAGCCTGTTTATAAACGCAAATGGTTTGAGCAAAATTTAAGCGGTATGATACCTGTAGTAGTGCCAAATTTAAGCCTTGAGACTTGGCAATATTATACTCCAGCTTATGAACTGGATCAAAAAATCTTGGTTAAAGCGGCTGCAGTGCGTGGAAAATGGATTGATCAAGGGCAAAGTTTAAATATCTTTTTATCGCTTGATAAAGCAAGTGGCGGGTATTTAAATGAAATTTATCAACTTGCTTGGGAGCTTGGGATAAAATCAACTTATTATCTAAGAAGTGAAAGTCCAGATAGTGAAAAAGTAAATGTAGCTGATCGTAGTATAGAATGCGAAGGTTGTCAATAAGAACTCAATTTTAGAGTTCTTATTTTTTTAAGAATTATAAATTTGTTTATCTAAAGCTTTTAAATTTTTAGCGGTGCAAAGTGCTGCAGTCATTGCTCCTGACACATTGCTTGTTGTCCTTGCCATATCTACAATGGGATCGATAGCTAAAATTAAACTTAACATATAAAAATTATCTCCAAAGCCTATCCCTGTAAGCATTATAGAAGCTGCCATAGTAGCACTTCCAGGAACTCCAGCTATACCCAATGAACCAAGTACAGCAACAAGCACTATCATTAAACCAAAGGTAAAATCAATCGGAGTTCCTGTGGCAAAAGCCACAAACACAGCCACCATAGCAGGAAAATATCCAGCACAGCCATTAAGACCAACGGTTGTTCCAATAGAAGCAATGAAATTAGATACAGAATTTGAAACTCCTAATTTATTTTGCAAGGTTGAAATGGTGAGTGGCAAAGTCCCTAAAGATGAACGGGAGCTAAAGGCGAAAAGCCACACGGGTATAGATTTTCTTATATAGTGCCAAGGATTGATTCCTTGTGAAAATAATAATAAAAAATGCACTATGAACATAATCAGCATAGCGACATATATAAGTATTATAAAAAGTCCCGCGATTTTGATTGCTTCAAATCCATTGCTTAATAATACATTTGCCATCATACAAACAACCGCATAAGGCATAAAACGAATAACAATGGCTGTCATACTCATCATAATACCATAAAAGGTTATAACGAGTTTTTCAAAGCCTTTAAAGGCTTGTTCATATTCTTCTTTTTTCGAAACTTTTTTTGCACAAATACCTACAAAAAAAGCAAAAATAACAAGAGCTATAATATTTTCTTTATTCATAGCGGCAATAATATTACTTGGTAGTAAATTTAAGATGATTTTGCTTAGGGTTTCAACTTCGCGAATTTCTTTTGTTCCTTGTGTGGCAAAAGTGCTACCTAAATCAAAACTATAAGCCAATATTGCACCCAAAGCCGCTGCTATAGCTGTGCTAAAAAGTATCCAAAAAAGACTCACGCTTAAAAGTGATGAAATTTTAATATCTTTATCAATCTCTATGATCACTTTGATAATACAAATGCTAACTAAAGGAATAACAAGCATTTTAATAAAAGCTATAAATACAGAACTAAAAAAACTTAACCAATGTTTGCTTTCATGAAACCACGCTATACTCTTAGTTTGCTCTGCATCAGGGTAGTTGGCTAAAAATTGCAATGCTACACCAAGACTTATCCCCATGGTCAAAGCAATAAGCATACGCAAAGAAAAACTCAATTTAAAATCCCGCATTTTTTTAAGAATATAAAACAAAGCTAATAAAACTATTAGTATAATAATAGTTTGTAAGCTAGAAAGCATAAGAAAATGTTTAAAAAAATATCCGCTTAAATGTGTATCCATAAAAAGTCCTTTAAGAAACTATTAAAGCTAAAGTATATTTAATACATACTTGATAAAAGCTTTATTTATGGATAATATAGCACAATATTCTTAAATTAAGACAAAAATTGTATGAATTGTTACAATTATTCTATATCTTTATGTAAACAATGCTCAAAAATAAATTTATGATCACTAGGTAAAGCATCAAATAAAGCATTGGCCAAATTTCTAATCTCCCAAAGGGCTGATTTAGAGCTACGAAGAGAAATAAAATTTTGCAAACTTCTAGCATTGATTGTTAGTGTGAGTTCTGTTTTGTAGCTTTCTGGTAAGCAATATTTTGCAATATCTAAACTAATGCTATTTTGCAAGATAAGACGCAAATTTTCTAAAGCCTTAATGCTTGCATTATCAACAATTTCATTTCCGGTTAAAACTAAATACCTTTTAGCGTTTTCAAAATCATTTTCTCTAAATTCATTCTCATTGCGTAATTCTTTTAAGGTGTATCTTGTGCTTTTCACACTTGGGCTTGTATGGCGATGCCTTGCTACTTCTTGCAAACAAGCACGAGAAATGCCTTGTATATAAAAAGTATAGTTTAAATGCTCTAAAGTTGAAGCGTGTTTGAATTTATTTCCTACACGATCGATTAATTCTTTATCCTTTTCTCCGCCACAATCGCCTTTGTCAAAACTTTGCCAACAAGTTCTTGTCGCGTGCGAACATACAGAAAGTGGAGTGTGAAAAAGTAAAGTGATTTGCATAGATTTTCCTTGATGAAATTTTTTTGTAATTCTTACATTTTTTACTTGAAATTCTAATGAAATAAAAAGTTTTATCAAGTTATAATTATAAAAAAATTAAGGCTTATTAGTAATGAAGAAACAAACTAAATATATTTTTGTAACAGGTGGAGTTTTAAGTTCTTTAGGCAAAGGAATAGCTGCTGCAAGTATTGCTACTTTATTAAAAAATTCAGGACTTAAGGTCAGTATTTTAAAAGCCGATCCTTATATTAATGTTGATCCTGGCACAATGAGTCCTTTTGAACATGGGGAAGTTTTTGTTACCGATGATGGGGCAGAGACCGATCTTGATCTAGGGCATTATGAAAGATTTTTAGATGAGAGTTTATCGCAGGATAATAATTTCACCACAGGACGCGTTTATCAAAGTGTGATTGAAAAAGAAAGGCGTGGAGAATATCTTGGAAAAACGATTCAAGTCATTCCACATATTGTAGGTGAAATTAAAGATCGCATACAAAAAGCAGGAGAAGACAAGGATATTTTAATCGTTGAAATTGGCGGAACGGTTGGAGATATTGAAGGATTGCCATTTTTAGAAGCTATTCGTGCTTTGCGTTTAGAAGTGGGTAAAAATAATGCAATGAATATCCATTTAACTCTAGTGCCTTTTATCAAAGCTGCAGGAGAATTAAAAACCAAACCGACCCAGCACAGCGTAGGAGAATTAAGACGCATAGGAATTAGCCCTGATATGATAATTTGTAGAAGTGAAAAAGCACTTGATAGAGATTTAAAAGATAAAATTGCAATTTCATGTGGAGTAGAGAAAAATTGCGTGATAGAAAGTGTTGATGCAGCAAGTATTTATCAAATTCCGCTTAATTTTTTAAAACAAGATATTTTAAATCCTATTGCAAATATTTTGGCTTTAAAAAATTTAAAACCAAATATGGAAAATTGGGATTCTTTGGTAAAAAGAGTCATTGCACCAAGTAATGAAGTAAAAATTGCTTTTGTAGGTAAATATGTGGATCTAAAAGAAAGTTATAAAAGTCTTACAGAGGCTATTATCCATGCAGGGGCTGCTTTGGATACTAAAGTGGAATTAAAATGGATAGATAGCGAAAAGCTTGAAAATTTGGAAGTAAATGAAGCTTTTAAAAATGTAAGTGGAATTTTAGTCGCTGGTGGTTTTGGGTATCGTGGTGTTGAAGGCAAAATAAAAGCGATAAATTATGCAAGAGAAAACAAAATTCCATTTTTGGGAATTTGTTTAGGAATGCAACTTGCCTTAATCGAATTTGCAAGAAATGTTTTAAAGCTTAAAAATGCAAATTCAAGCGAATTTGATGAAAAATGCCAAAATCCTATTGTGTATTTGATCGATGAATTTATGGATTCAAGTGGAAAAAAACAAATTCGCACCGCTAAGACCCCTTTAGGCGGAACAATGCGTCTTGGTGCTTATGAGTGTAAAATCAAACCAAATTCTCTTTTGTCTAAAGTTTATAATGGGGCGAAAAGCATTAAAGAGCGTCACCGCCATCGTTATGAGGCTAATCCAAAATACCGAAAAGACTTTGAAAATAAAGGTCTTATAGTGAGCGGTGAAAGCGATGGGCTTGTAGAAGCAGTCGAGCTTAATAATCATCCTTTCTTTTTAGCTGTGCAATTTCATCCTGAATTTACTTCAAGACTTGAGCGTGTAAATCCTGCAATTTGTGGTTTTATCAAGGCGGCTGTAAATTATGAAGAAAATTGATAAAAGTGAAGTTAAAAAAATTTTAGCTTCACGCTTTGAAAATGATTTGCATGTTAGACTTTGTGATTTACCTTTGCCTTGTTGTTTAAAAGATATTTATAAAGCAGCAAATCGTATAAAAGAAGCTATAGAAAAAAATGAGAAAATTGCTATTGTAGGGGATTATGATGTTGATGGCATTATCTCTTGCGTAATAATGGCTGAATTTTTTGATGATATAGGTTTTGATTATATTATAAGAATTCCTAATCGTTTCAAAGATGGCTATGGACTAAACGCTGAAATTATTAATGAACTTGATGTGAATTTGATTATAACGGTTGATAATGGTATAGCAGCTATTGAAGCTGCTAAGCTTTGTAAAGAGAAAAATATAGATTTAATTATAACCGATCATCATATGCCTCAAGAAATTTTACCCGATGCCTTTGCAATTATTAATCCTAAGCAAAAAGATTGTGATTTTCCTGATGTTGAAATTTGCGGAGCACAAGTGGCTTGGTATTTAATAGCAGCTTTAAAAGAAGTGTGTAAATTAAAATACGATATGTGTAAATTTATCGAGCTTTTAGCTATTGCAATTGTCGCTGATATGATGGAACTTAGAGATTTAAATCGTGCTTTGGTAAGGCGTGGGATTGAAAGCATTAATAAATCAAAAAGAGCTGCTTTTAAAGCCATTAAACACTACTATCAAAAAGACAAATTTGCACTCGATAATATAGGTTTTTTGATTGCACCGCTTATTAATAGTGCTGGAAGAATGGACGATGCAAGTATTTCTTATGAATTTTTACATACTAAAAATTTTGAAAAAGCTTTAGAGTATTTGGAGCAAATTATTAGTTTTAATGAAAATCGCAAAGATGAAGAAAAACAAATTTTTGAAGAGAGTTTAAGTCAAATCAATGAGAATGATTTTTGTATTGTTGTATCGGGTAAAAATTGGCACGAAGGGGTTTTGGGGATAGTAGCAAGTCGATTGGCAAAGCATTTTAATAAACCCGCTTTTGTGTTTTCGCAAAATGAAGAGCGTCTAAAAGGAAGTGCAAGAAGTGTTGGAAAGATTGATATTTTGACTTTGATTTCTAAATGCAATTCTTTATTGAGTAATTATGGTGGCCATAAAGGAGCTGCTGGGCTTAGCTTGAATGTGCAATATTTTAATGAATTTAAAGAATCAATGCAAATTGAGTGTAAGCAAATTTCTCAAAATGATTTTTTAGATTCTGATGAAATTTTAGGCATTTTAGAGCCTAATGATATTGATTTTGAAATGCTTGAAATTTTGGAAGCTTTTGAGCCTTTTGGGCATAAAAATCCGCGCCCTTTTTTTGTTTTGGAAAATCTCTATGTTAAAAATAAGAAACTTTTAGGTAAAGATGAAAAACATTTAAAACTTATTTTAACTAAAGAAAACAAAACCATCGAAGCTTTATTTTTTAATTTTGACAAGGAACCAAATTTGAGTGAAAGTGTTAATTTGATAGGAAGTATTTCGAAAAATGAATTTCGCGGACTTGTTACACCACAATTTATCGTGAAAGAACTTTGGATAAAGGATAAAAGTGAAGCCTAAAATTGCTATTTTAGCTACAGGAGGGACAATTGCAGGGGCTATTGATAATGCTTTATCAACCACAGGCTATAAAGCAGGGGCTATTAATGTAGAAACCTTAATTAAGGCTGTGCCAGAAATTAAGGATTTAGCTATTATCAATACAGAGCAAATTTCAAATATTGATAGTTCTAATATGACAAATGAAATTTGGCTAAAACTTGCAAAAAAAATCAACGCTTTATTAAAAACAGATATTGATGGGGTTGTCATCACTCATGGCACAGATACTATGGAAGAAAGTGCTTATTTTTTAAATTTGAGCGTTAAAAGCGACAAGGCTGTGGTTTTAGTCGGTGCTATGCGTCCAGCAACTGCTATGAGTGCTGATGGACCTAAAAATCTTTATAATGCTGTGGCTTTGGCTATAAATGGTGAGGCAAAAAATAAAGGTGTTATGGTAGCAATGAATGATAAAATTTTAAGTGCAAGAGGAGCAGTTAAAACTCATACTTTAAATGTTGATGCTTTTTCTTCGCCAAATTTTGGAGATTTAGGTTATATTATAGATGGAAAAGTATTTTTTTATAATGATATCCTTAAAATTCATACCATAAATTCTCCTTTTGATGTGAATGAACTTGATAAATTACCAAAGGTTGATATTCTTTATTCTTATGTCAATGATGGTAATGGCGTGGCAGCTAAGGCTTTGTTTGAAAATGGCACTCAAGGTATAGTGGTAGCAGGAAGTGGTGCAGGAAGCATACATGAAGAACAAAAAAAGGTTTTAAGGGAGCTTTTAAAAAAAGGGCTTAAGGTAGTTGTGAGTTCTCGTATTGAAGCAGGAAATGTGGCATTAAGCAAAGAAGATGAAAATTTAGGTTTTATCAATGCACAAGACTTAAATCCGCAAAAAGCTAGAATTCTTTTGATGCTAGTATTAACCAAAACAAACGATAATAAAAAAATTCAAGAGTATTTTTTAAAATATTGAGTTAAAACATAAGTTTTGAGATAATAATGATAAAGCTTATCCAATAAATTATACAATAAAGTATAGTTAGCAAACTTATAAAGCTGATCAAAATTCCAGTATTTACAAAGAAAAAGTGCTTTAATTTTTTTTCATATGAGATGTTGAAAATATCAAAATGAAGCTTTGAAGCTTTTTTCTTAAGAGAAGAAATTGTCATAACAATAGCCAAAAAAGGAATGAAAATTAATTCTATATAATATTATAAATCCACCCATACCAAAATAAGTATAAAAAATATCGAGTATAAAATTTCCAAAGAAAAAGTTAAGTATCAAAAGAGTAAATATTAATAAAATATAGTTAAGAAAGAATGATTTTTTCATACAAAATATATAAAAATTTACATTTTCTTTTATTTGTCTTTTTAAATATTGTATAAATATAAGAAAGCAATATTTTCGCAATAACTGCAAATATTGTGCTTATTATTCCAAAAATACTCCAAATATTATAGCTATTCCTAATTTAATATCTTTGTGACAAATTTATTTGCTGTAGAATAATACAGCAAAATTCTATAATTTTAGTAATTTATAAAAAAGTTTTATTTTAAAATAAAAATTATTTCAAAATTAATTTAGCATATTTTTAAAAACTATGTATTATAATTAATTGCTAATTATTTTAAATAAAGAAAGGTATAAAATGGGTATTTCAAGAAGAAACTTTCTTAAAGGCTTGGCTGCGACTTCAGCAGTTGCCTCTGTAAATCCGCTCATGGCAGCCGGAGAAACTAAATTTTATGATACTAAAAGGATACCTCACGCCACACATTTTGGTGCGTTTTGGGCTGATGTAAATTCAGAAGGTAAAATAGTAAAAATCACTCCCCAACAATCTGATAAACATCCTTCAGTAATCACAGATGCTATTATTGATAGGACTTATTCGGATACGAGAGTGAAATATCCTTGTGTTAGAAAAAGCTTTTTAGAAGGCAAGAAAAAGCCAAATTTAAGAGGTAAAGAGCCTTTTGTAAGAGTAAGTTGGGAAAAAGCTTACGAGCTTATTTTGCAAAAATTCAAAGAAACTCCTATTGAAAATTTATTCAATGCGAGTTATGGTGGTTGGGGTCATGTGGGTTTATTACACAACTGCAACTCTGTAGCAGGAAGATTTTTTAACACCGCACTTGGTGGACATATCGGCACAGATGGAGAATATAGCAATGGTGCGGCTGGAAAAGTAAATGCGAGTATTATGGGGGATTTGGAAGTTTATTCTTTGCAAACCACTCATGAACAAATTTTAAAAAATACTCAAGTTTATGTACTTTGGGGTGCAGATCTTTATAAATGTAATCAAATTGATTTTAAAGTTGCAAATCGTGGAAATGATGAGTATTATAAAAAATACCGCAAATCAAATATTAAATTTATAAGCATTGATCCTCAATACACTCAAACCGCAGAAATCCTAGATGCACAGTGGATTAAAATCCGCCCAAATACTGATGTGGCTTTAATGCTTGGTATGATGAATTATCTTTATAAAAGTGGAAAATACGATAAAAATTTCGTAGAAAAATATACCGATGGTTTTGATAAATTTTTACCTTATTTATTAGGCAAAAGTGATGGTGTAGAAAAAACTCCTGCATGGGCTGCAAAAATCACAGGCTTAGATGAAAAAGTCATTACTTCTTTGGCGGATACTTTTGTGAAAAATCGTACTTTCTTGGCAGGAAATTGGGCTATGCAAAGAGCGCATCATGGCGAACAAGCGGATTGGACTTTGATGGTTTTAGCGGCTATGATAGGACAAATTGGACTCGCAGGTGGTGGATTTGGTTTTTCTATGCATTATTCAGGCGGCGGACAAGCATTTTCAGGTGTAAGACTTCCAGTAGGTTTGCCACAAGGTAAAAATAATCTCGATTTTAATATTCCAGCAAGTAGGGTTTCAGAAGCCATTTTAAATCCGGGTAAAACTATTAAATTTAAAGGTAAAGAAATCACTTTCCCTAAAATAAAAATGATGTATGTAGTAGGTGCTTCTATTTTAGGACATCATCCAGATACAAATGAGCTTATCCGTGCAATCCGCACGCTAGATACGGTTATTGTACATGAACCTTGGTGGACTCCTATGGCAAAAATGGCAGATATTGTATTGCCTTCGACTACAACTTTAGAAAGAGATGATATCAGCTTTGGTGGATCTTATTCTCAAGATTATGTTTATGCGATGAAAAAAGTCATAGAGCCAGTTTTTGAAAGTAAAAACGATTATGATATTTTTGAAGAAATGGCAAAAAGAATAGGTGAAAGAGAGCATAAAAAATTCACTGGTGGAAAGACAAAACAACAGTGGCTTGAAGGATTTTATGGAAGAAGCGATTGTCCTGATTATTTGAGTTTTAAAGAATTTTGGGAAAAAGGCTTTATCCATTTTGCACCGCCAAAAGAAGCTTATGACTATGTAAGACATTCAGAATTTAGAGCCGATCCAGTAGCAAATAAACTTGCAACAGAAAGCGGTAAAATCCAAATTTATTCTCCTAAATTTGAAAAGTATAATTTAGAAGATTTTAAAGCACATCCGACTTGGTTTGAGCCAGCAGAATGGCTAGGAAATGAGAAATTAGTTAAAAAATTCCCATTCCATTTAGTAAGCCCTCATCCAAGATACAGAGTGCATTCTCAACTTGACAACACTTGGGTAAGAGATCTTTACAAAATTCAAGGTCGCGAACCAGTGATGATAAATACAGAAGACGCTAAAAAACTAGGCATTACCCACGGCGAAGTAGTAGAAGTGTATAACGATCGTGGAAGTTTGTTAGCGGGTGCTTTTGTGACAGATAAAATCATGTCAGGAGTAATCAGCATACAAGAAGGTGCTTGGTATGATCCTGAAAATGTAAATGATAGCAAGCCAAGATGTAATGCAGGTCATGTTAATGTTTTAACAAGTTCAAGACCGACTTCAACCATGGCACAAGCAACAAGTGTAAATACTTGTTTAGTAGCTATTCGCAAGGTTAAAGGGGCGGTAAAACCTTATAAATCCACAACACCACCAGAAATTATAGGAGCTTAATGATGAAAAAGTTTTTATGTTTATTAACTTGTTTGTGTGGAATGGCTTTCGCACAAGATGCTTATATTTTTAATGAAAAAGTAGAGCTTTTAGATTCAAATTCTAAGAAAGCCGTAGGTGAAATTTATGAAGGGGTTAAGGTCGAAGTGCTTAAAAAAGAAGGTGATATGAGCTTAATTAAAGTAAGTGGATCTGCGGTAGAAAACGATCCAAAAACTTTGGCCTTTACCAAAGATGGAATTTATGTACTTTTGAAACTTAAAAGTCAAAATGTTTCTCCTGTTATGGAATTTTGGGTAAAAAACAAAGATTTAACCGATAAAGAAATTGATGCTTGGGATGAGGTGGAATTAACTTATTATGATACTTGCACTTCTTGTCATGCAGCACATAAACCAAAAGAACATTTAATGGAAGAATGGGATGCTTATTTATCGGCTATGCAGGGTTTTGCAAAAATCACAGATGAAGAAAAAGCTAGAATTTTACGCTTTTTGCAATCTCACGCAAGCGATGGTCCAGTAGATCTAAACTAAAATATTTCCTGCTTAATTTTTTAAGCAGGAAATATTAACTAAAAATAATATTTATATAATATTTAATGAATAATTTTTGCATTTAATTACGAAATTTCTTTAAAAAATAACGAAAAACGGATTTTGTTTAATCCCCCTTTAAGCTTAATTAGTTATACTTTCATTTCCTTTTTTGTAAAAAGGACTTAAAATCTTTTAAATTA
>NZ_NFNY01000053.1 GCF_002179165.1 Campylobacter jejuni | reverse complement strand
TTCATCAAAAACTAAAAGTTCTGTATTTTTACAAGCCTTTCCTATAGGTAAAAGTTCATCATCGCTAAATTTGCGATTTAGGGTATAAAAACAAGAAATAATTGTTATTTCTGTTGGTCCATAAAGATTTGCAAATTGAGTATTTGGCAAGTGTTTTCGCCAAATGTTTAATTGTTTATTTGGCATAATCTCTCCTGCAAAAAGAACTTTTTTTAGGTGATTTAATGGATATTTTTTTAAACCTTTCTCATTTGCAAAATAAATCAAAACTGAAGGCACCCAAAAAATAGTTGTGATTTTTTCTTGTTCTAAATATTCTAAAACCTTGTTTGGAAAGGCAAAAAGATGGTTTGGTAAAATATGCAAACTAGCACCTTCGCTAACAGAAGACATTATATCAGACATAGACACATCAAAATAAAATTGAACTTGATTTGCTAAAACATCATTACTATTAATATTAAATTCATCGCACACCCAAAAAGTATAATCAATCACACTTTTATGTGCAATGCTAACCCCTTTTGGAACTCCTGTGCTTCCACTTGTAAAAAGCACATAAAGCAAATTTGTATCAATGTGTTTTTCTTTCGCAAGGCTTATTAAATTTTCATCTATACTAAATTTCTCAAAATCCTCTGTAAGAAGTGTAGGCAAATTTAAATCAAATTTTAACTCTTTTGAAGTGATAAAAAGCTTAGGTTTTAAAACTTCTATGACTTTTTCTATCCTATCTTTGGGACTTTTTTCATCTAAAAGCGTATAAAAATTACCACTTAATGCCACTGCAAAAAATGAGATTAAACAATCAATTCCTTTTGGTAAAATGATTAAAACAGGACTTTGAGTGGGATTCTCGACACCTAAAGTTCTTAAAATTTTACTTGCCACTTTTTTACTAGAAAGATCAAATTCCTTATAAGTGATTTCTTTTTTGCCTTGCTTTGCAAAAGGTTCTACAAAAGCTGTTTTATCACTAAAATTATTTACACTTTTTTCTAAAAAATCATAGATGTGGGTTGTCATAATAATAAATTCTTTCTTAATAATTTTAAAATTTTTATTGAAAAAATTATTATACCCCCCCCTGTAAAAATAAGCTTAAAAATTTTGCCTAGATAAGTTTAAATTTGATATAATTTCAGATTTTAGAAAATTAATAAAGAATAATCATGGCAAAAAAACAACTTTCCTTAACAAGACTCAGCTTTCCTATTTTTTGGGATTTGCTTTCAAAATACCTTACTATCATCATCAACACTGCTATGGTTTCGCATTATTCAAATTTTCTAGTTGGTGCTATGGGGGCAGGAAATCAAATTTTAGATCTTTTCATAACGATTTTTAGCTTTTTAAGTGTGGGTTGTAGCGTAGTGATCGCCCAAGCTATCGGCGCAAGAGATCACGCATTAGCAAGAAAAGCTATTCATCAAAGTTTATTTTTAAATGCGCTTTTGGGTTTTGTGTGCGGTGCTTTGATTTTATGGCATGGGGAATATTTGCTTTATCTTTTGAAGATTCCACAAGAATTACTTAAAGATAGCGAAATTTATCTGCATATGCTTGCAATTTGCTTATTTTTTGATGCAATAGGCATTGTATTGGCGGCTATTGTAAGGGTTTATAATATGGCTTATTGGGTGATGATTATAGGCTTTTTGATGGATATAGTAGTCATTGTGGGAAATTTTTATGTTTTGCATTTTACAAATTTAGAGCTTTTTGGAGTAGGGCTTAGCAATATTGTAGCACGCATTGTGGCTATTGGTGCTTTACTTAGCATACTTTTTTATAAACTCAAAATTCATCTTAAAATCAAGGAAATGATAGCTTTAGAAAAAGCAGTCCTTAAAAAAATTTTAAATATAGGTGGTTTTTCAGCAGGAGAAAATTTACTTTGGATAGTGCAATACACTATCGCTTTTTCTTTTGTGGCAAGTTTAGGTAAAGAAAATTTAAGCGTGCAAACGATTTATTTTCAAATTTCTATGCTTATTATGCTAATAGGTCAAGCTATAAGTATTGCAAATGAGATTATTGTGGGTAAATTAGTCGGTGCAAAATATATAAATATCGCCTATAAACACGCTTGGCGTGCTTTATATTTTAGCGTGATAGCGAGTGCTTTTGTGGCGGTTTTAAATTTTGCTTTAAAAGATTTTACTATGGAAATACTGGAACTTAAAGAAGTACTTAAAGAGCTTATGTTACCACTCTTTGTACTTTCTATTTTTCTTGAAATCTCACGCACTTTTAATATAGTAATGGTGAATGCTTTAAGAGCAAGTGGAGATGCTAAATTTCCATTTTTTAGCGGACTGGTTTTTATGATGGGTGTTTCTTTGCCGGTGGGTTATGTGCTTTGTTTTCATTTTAATCTTGGAATTTTAGGGGTTTGGATAGGTTTTTGTGCGGATGAATTTTTGCGTGGGCTTGTGAATGCTTATAGGTGGAAAAGTAAGAAATGGCAAGGCAAAGCTCTGGTATAAAAAGCTTTTATTTTTTAGATAAAGAATTTTTTTATCAAATCAAAAATATAAAAAATTTGCGTTTAAAACTTAATGAAAAAGGCGAATTTCATTTAAGCATTCCTAAGTTTTATCCTTTAGAAAGTGTGAAAGTTTTTTTAAGTAAAAATGAAGATTGGATAAAAAAAGCCTATCAAAATTATCAAAGCAAAAAAACAAATGAAAATGAAATTTATTTTTTGGGTAAAAAATATTTTTTAAATTTAAATGAAAATTTCCAAAAAACACGAATTTTAAAAGATGAAATTAGAAGTGCTTCAAAGCAAGATTTTGAAATTTTTTTGCGTAAAAATGCTAAGATTATTTTCTCTTTTTATCTTCAAAAATGGAGCAAAAAAACAGAGCTTCATTATACGCATTTAAGCATTAAAAAAATGAAAACGCGTTGGGGATCTTGCAATCATAAAAAAGCTTATATTAACTTAAATTTAAAACTTTTGGAGAAAAGTTTAAAGGCTATAGAATATGTAATTTTACATGAATTAGCGCATTTAAAATTCCCTAATCATAGCAAGGAATTTTATGATTTTATTTATCATTTTATGGGTGATTTTAGACAAAGGGAAAAAGAATTTTAAGCTAAAAATGTTATATTTATAATTTAATTTCAAAAAAGGCATAATATGACTTTAGAATTTGATTTTGTGTATAGTGCAGATAATGATATATTTGAATATTTATTGCGTTTTTATGCAAAAAATTATCATTATACCTTGGAGAAACAAAAAGATATTTATCATTTTTGTATTGATGGGGATGAAGAGTCTTTAAAGGCTTTTTGCGATTCTTTAAAATTAATAAGTCATAGTGTTTTTTTGAAAAAATTTGATGTCAAGGCAGGACAGGGAATTGCTTTAAACAAGTTAGATGATAAAGAATTTTCTAAATTTAATTATCTCACTCATAAAAATTCCAGTATTTATCAAGAAAAAAATGAACTTTTAGCCAATGAATGGGGTGTGTTTTGCGAGTGTGAATTTTCAAGTGATTTAAATGAATTTTGTAAAATCAATGAAGAAAATTTTAATGATTTATTAAAAAAAGCTTTTGATTTATTAACACAAGAAAAAAGCATTTATATCAAAGATGATAAAGGTATTTATGAACTTTCTTTGTTTAAAAACAAATTCGATTGTGATTTTTTACTGCCTTGTGACATAAAAGCAATCAATTCAATTTTTATTTGCTCTGATGAAAATTTAAAACTCCTTGCGAGTTTAGAAAAACCTTTGATGAAATTAAGATTAAATGCTATGTTTAGAAAAAATCATCATCTTGATTTTAGCGACTTTAAGCTAAGGCTAGCAAGGAATTTATTTAGCTTTGCTTTAGGACTTAAACTTTTTCAAAATGAGTATAAATTTTTAAGTGTTAAAAAAATTAAAAACTATGAGAATGATTTTGAAATTATGAGTTTAGATGATAAAGTCGTGGTTTTAAATGGCTTTGAGTTTATTAACCCAAACGCTAAAGAGCTTATTTTTTCAAAAGCTGATAAAAATATGGCAAGAATTTCTTATATTTTAAGTCGTTTTGATGAAAAAACTTTAATTTTAGAGCTTAGTAAAAATTATGATGATATTTTGCTTGTAAATAAAGAGTTGAATTTACTTAAGCTTTCTTTACCAAAAGATTCTAAAGAGCTTTATGAAGAGATTAAAAAAGATGAAATTGGTGCAAGACTTTTAGAAAATTTTGTCAAAGAATTTCCGCTTTTAGATGAAAAATTCGAGCTAAAAAATAATTTTTATTCTTTGCTTGGTTTAGTGGGTAGGGTATTAAATTTAGATCAAGATTTAAAAAAATCCGCCAATTTGCTTTTGGAAATGGCTGATAATGCCAAAATGCCACGCGGGGTGAAGATTGATTATCGTTTAAAAGAAAATAAAAGCTTTGATTATACAAGGACTTTGCGTTCGGTTATGAGCTTTATGTTGGCTGGAGTTGATAGTGCAAATATTGCCTATGGAGCGGTGGAGAGTTTGGCTTATTTCTTGCGTGATGTGTATGATGATTTAAGAGAGAAAAAACAATGTGAAATAGCGGTTATTAGCGGATCTTTGTTTGAACATAAAGCTTTACTTAAAAATACTTTAAAACATCTTAAAAATTGTCAGTTAAGCGATGTGCCATTTTGGATATAAGATAAAAATTTCAGGGCTTGTGCAAGGGGTGGGTTTTCGCCCAAAAGTTTATGAACTTGCCTTAAATTTAAAGCTTTTTGGAGAGGTTAAAAATGATGGTTTTGGTGTGGAAATTATCCTTTTTTGCACTAAAGAAAAATGCGAGAATTTCATTCTTTTATTAAAAGAAAATTTACCCCCTTTAGCAAGGATAGATAATATTGAAATTTCACAAGTAAAGCTAAAAAAATACACAAATTTTAGCATAACAAATTCAGTCCAAAATGCCAAAAGCGTGCCAATGCTTAGCGATTTTGCACTTTGTAATGAGTGTAAAAAAGAATTTTTTGATGAGAAAAATAGGCGTTTTTTGTATCCTTTTATCGCTTGCACGCATTGTGGGCCAAGATTTAGCATTATAAAAAATCTTCCTTATGATAGAGCGAATACGACTTTTGCAAAACTATCCATGTGTGAGTTTTGTAAAAGCGAATACGAAGATCCTAAAAATAGGCGTTTTCACGCACAACCTATCAGTTGTCCTAAATGTAAAATCAGTGTTTTTTTGAAAAACAAAAAGGGCGAAATTTTAGCAAGCGAAAAAAAGGCTTTTATAGAATGTGCCAAGCTTTTAAAGCAGGGTAAAATTTTGGCTATCAAAGGAATGGGCGGCTTTCATTTGATGTGCGATGCCTTTAATGAGAAGGCTTTAAAAGAATTAAGACTTAGAAAAAATCGCCCTAAAAAGCCTTTTGCTTTAATGTGCGAGAATATAAATGAAGCTAAAAAACTTTGTTTTATCGATGAAAATGAAGAAAAACTTTTAAAATCCATTTTAGCGCCTATTGTGATTTTAAAAGCCAAAAAAGCTTTTTCTTTAATTGCACCTGATGTTGATAAACTAGGCATTATGTTAGCTTATACTCCACTTCATCTTTTGCTTTTTAAACATTTTAAAGGTATTTTGGTCGCCACAAGTGCGAATTTAAGCAGCGAGAGTATTATAAAAGATGAGGAAAATTTGCTTTTAAAGCTTGGCAATGTTTTTGATTTTTATTTAGATTATGAAAGAGAAATTCGCAATGCAAGTGATGATAGCATAGTACAAATTATAGATGGAAAGACTATGTTTTTACGCACTTCAAGGGGTTTAAATCCTATGTATTTGGATTTTAAAAGTGAAAAAAAAGGCACTTTTTTAGCTCTTGGAGCTGAGCTTAAAAATGAATTTGTGATTTTTTATGAAAATAAACTTTTACTTTCTCCTTATATTGGGGATTTAAAAAGTGTTGATGTTCATGAGAGATTTTTTTCTTTGCTTGATTTTTTTAAGCAAAGTTATGATTTAAAATTTGATCAAATTCTTTGTGATAAGCACCCAAATTTTAGCTACACAAAAGAATTTAAAAACCCAGAAAAAATCAATCATCATTACGCGCATTTTTGTGCTGCTTATTTTGAGTATGAAAAAGAATTCACACAAGATGAAAAGGTGCTTGGCTTTATCTTTGATGGCACAGGTTATGGCGATGATAAAAGCATTTGGGGTGGTGAAATTTTCAAAGCAAATTTAAAAGAATACGAAAGAATCGCACATTTTAAGACTTTTAAACTCATTAATAGCGATATAAAAAACATACAAAATTTGGCTTTAAGTCTCATTTGGCATTTTAATTTAGAGGAAAAAGCGAAGAATTTTTTAGCAAAGATTCCAAAAAGAAGATTGGAAAATCTTAAAAAAATTTATGAAATTTCTACACTTCAAACAAGCTCATTAGGACGCATAATTGACGCCTTTGGAAGCATAGTTTTTGATATAGAAAAAATTTCTTATGAAGCACAAATTGGCTTAATGTGTGAAGCGTTTTACGATAAAAATTTAAACTTTTCTTATGAAATTTTTGTTAAAAACGGCGAAATTGATTTTAAAGAATTAATCATTGGTGCATTGCGAGATGATAAAACAAAGGCAATTACAGGAATGTTTAATGCTTTGGCAAATTTCATTGTGGAATTTAGTAAAAATTATGATTTAAAAGTGCTTTTAAGTGGTGGAGTTTTTCAAAACAAAACCTTGCTTGAAATTTTAAAAGCTAAAAATTTTAACTTTTTTATGCCTTTGAACTTTCCTTGTAATGATAGCTCTATAGCTTTGGGACAAATGGTGCATTTTTTAAAAAAGGATTAAAAAATTTTTTAAACTCATTAAAGTTTAATGCTTTTAAAGATAAAATCAAATAAAAACTTTCAAAAGGAACATAAAATGTGTAAAGATTGCGGTTGTTCTATTAATTCAAACCATACTCACGAGCATTCACACGATCATCATCACGGACACACTCATGAAAATCCAAGCTTAAAAGAAAGCAAAACCATAGAAGTGATTTCTAAAATTTTAAGTAAAAATGACGAACAAGCAAGGCACAATAGGGAGCATTTTAATGAAGCAAATACGCTTTGTATTAACCTAATGAGTTCTCCAGGAAGTGGAAAAACCACGCTTTTAGAAAGCACTATAAAAACTTTAAAAGATGAGCTTAAAATCGCAGTGATTGAAGGGGATTTAGAAACCAATAACGATGCTTTAAGAGTGAAAAATGCGGGGGCTCCCTCTTATCAGATCACTACAGGACAAAGTTGCCATTTGGATGCTTTTATGGTGCATGAAGCCTTACATCATTTAGCGATTAATGATGTGGATTTACTTTTTATCGAAAATGTAGGGAATTTAGTTTGTCCTGCAAGCTATGATTTAGGAGAGCATTTAAATGTGGTTTTGCTTTCAGTAACTGAAGGTAGCGATAAACCACAAAAATATCCTGTAATGTTTAAAAAAGCGGATATTGTATTGATTACAAAGGCTGATTTAGCACACCATTTTGACTTTGACATGAAAGAAGCGACTAAATTTGTAAAAGAGTTAAGCCCTAGAGCTGATATTATTGCAATTGATGCTAAAAATGGCACCAATATGGAGCTTTGGTATAAATTGCTTAAACTTAAAAAGGAGCTTTTTTAATGTGTTTGTCTATTCCTTCTGAAATTTTAGAAATTGATGAGTTTAATAATGCCTTAGTGCAAACCTTGGGCGTAAAAAGAAAAGTGAATTTAGATCTTATTGATGAGCCTTTAGCAAAGGGTGATTATGTGTTAATTCATGTGGGTGTTGCTATGGAGAAAATCGACAAAGTTGCTGCGATTGAAAGCATTAAAACCTACCAAGAAATAGTAGAAAAAATGAATAGCGGAGAGATAAAAAGCGATGAAGGGGATTTGGGTTTAAATGAATTTCATCGATGAATTTAGAGATAAAGAAAGCATTTTAGCTTTAAAAAAGCTTATAGAAAAAGAAGTTAAAACTCCTATTAATATTATGGAAATTTGTGGCGGACACACACATAGTATTATGAAATATGCTCTGCCTTCTATCTTACCAAAGGAGATTAATTTTATCCATGGGCCAGGTTGTCCAGTTTGTGTAATGCCAAGAACGCGTATTGATACAGCTATAAAGCTTGCTTCTATGTCAAATAGTATTTTTTGCACTTTAGGCGATCTTTTAAGAGTGCCAGGGAGTGAAATTTCATTGCTTGATTTAAGGGCAAAAGGGGCAGATGTAAGAGCACTTTATACCCCGCTTGAGGTTTTAGAAATCGCCAAAGAAAATCCTAGTAAAAACATCATCTTTTTTGCCATAGGTTTTGAAACGACTACGCCTATGAGTGCTTTACTTCTTGAAAAAGTGATAGAACAAAACTTAAAAAATGTCTTTTTTCATATCAATCACATTAGCGTTCCAGAACCGATAGAAGCGATAATGAGCGATGAAAATGTAAAGATCAATGCTTTTTTAGGACCTTCTCATGTGAGTGTGATTACAGGTTATGGAATTTATGTGCCAATGGCGGCTAAGTTTAAAACTCCTATCGCAGTGAGTGGTTTTGAACCGGTTGATATTTTAGAAAGTGTTTTAAATATCATTAGGCAAGTAAATGAAAACAAATCCCAAGTTTTTAATCAATACAAAAGAGCGGTGAGCGAAAAAGGCAATGTAAAAGCACAAAATTTGGTCAAAAAATACTTCGAAAAATGTGATTTTGAATTCCGCGGTTTAGGACTTATAAAAAATGGCGGACTTAGATTAAAAGATGAATTTAGTGCTTTTGATGCGAATAGGCAATTTGATTGTGCGGTGCAAAGCAAAAATGAAAGCAAAGCTTGTATTTGCGGACAAATTTTAAGAGGCTTGGCAAAGCCTTATGATTGTAAGGTTTTTGGCAAAGCTTGCACTCCAAAAAGTCCTATAGGAAGTTGTATGGTTTCGGGCGAGGGTGCTTGTGCGGCTTATTATAAATATTCAAAGGTGAATGCATGAAAAATATTTCTTTAGCCCATGGGGGTGGCGGAGAAGAAATGAACGAACTTCTAAACAAAGTTTTTAAGCTTTTTGATAATGAAATTTTAAGTGCTACAAATGACGCAGCAATTTTAGGAAATTTGGCATTAAGTACGGATTCTTTTGTATTAAGTCCTGTGATTTTGGATGATGAGATAAATATAGGAAAACTTTGTGTTTGTGGCTCGATAAATGATGTTTTAATGGTGGGCGCAAAACCAAAATATCTTAGTTTAGGGCTTATCTTAGAAGAAGGTTTGGAAATTCAAAAATTAGAAACAATTTTAAAAAGTATCAAAGAAGAATGCGATAAATGTGGCGTAATGCTAGTATGTGGCGATACTAAAGTCGTGCCAAAAGGCAAGGGCGATGAAATTTATATCAACACTACAGCACTTGGTGAAATCATCGCTAAAAAAGAAACTAAAAATATCAAACCAGGGCTTAGCGTGCTAGTTTCTGGTGATATAGGAAGACATGGAGCTAGTGTTTTAATCAAAAGAAATAATTTAGAAGCGAATGTGAAAAGCGATTGTAAGGCTTTAGATAAAGAAGTTTTGGAACTTTTGGAAAATGGTGTTAAAGTCGTGGCTATGCGTGATGCTACGCGTGGGGGTTTGAGTGCGGTTTTAAACGAGTGGACGAAGCAAAGTGGGAATGATTTTTTAATTTTTGAAGAAAAGATAAAAATACAAGATGAGGTTTTGGGGCTTTGTGAGCTTTTTGGTTATGAGCCTTATGAGTTAGCAAACGAAGGCACTTTTATACTCTGTGTGGAAAAAGAAGATGAAATAAAAGCTTTAGAAATTTTGCGAAAATATAACGAAAATGCAAGCATTATTGGCGAAGTTTTAGAAGAGAAAAAAGCACGCGTGATTTTACAAAATGCTTACGGAGCTAAACGCTTTTTAGAAAGCCCAAAAGGCGAACTTTTACCGAGAATTTGCTGATGCACGAACTCAGTATTGTAGAATCTTTAATCGGGCTTTGCGAAGAAAACGCCCTAAATTCTAACGCTAAAAATATACAAGAAATTTACGTGAAAATTGGGCGTTTAAGCGGTATAGAAGTGGATCTTTTTAGGCGTTGTTTTGAAACTTTTAGAGAAAACTCTGAACTTTGCAAAAATGCAAAACTTTTTATAGAAATCTCTCCACTTGAAATTTTGTGCTTAAAATGTGATGAGCTTAGCATTTTAGAAGAAAATGTTTTTAAATGCCCAAAATGCCAAAGTGTGGAGTATAAAATCACACAAGGACAGGATTTGCACTTAATGCGACTTGTGATGGAGTAAAACCTTTGTTTAAATTCTCAAAAAAATCTTGGATTATCATTTTCATCTTAGTGGTTTTATATGTAGTTATTAGCAATATTTATGAATTGTTTAATTCTATGGAAGCTGATAATAACAAAGCAAGAGAAAACCTTAATGCTTTAATCAAGTGGAGCAAAAATGAAGGCAAAGAAGAATTAAAGCATGCTAAGAATTTAAGCAAAGAAACTTACAATCAAGAAAAAGTTACAAAAGAAATCATTAAAAACCTTGAAAAAATAAAAACAAGTATAGAAAATATACGAATTTTAACTTTTTATGGATTTACAGATGAGGATGAAGAGCTTACAATAAAAGCTGGACAAATCATTTTAAAAACAAATACCGATATTATAACTTATCTCTTATACAATGAAAGAAATATCATAAACCATCAAACTTATTTTTTATTTGATAAGGAAAGATTTAAAGTTTTTGAAGATTTTTTATTTTTTCTAAATACTCATTTAGAAGAAGATTTTTTACAAAAAGATATAAATAATTTTAATTTCAAAAAAATTGCAATATACATCAATGCACTAATTGGCTATAATCGTGCATTTACTGATATGTATTTAGGTGAATTTTCACAAGATTGTATTTGTGATTTAAACAATCCTAAAACTATAGCAATTCTAAATGGTATAGAAAAAATTAATATTGCGGTTGACAATAGTCTTAAAGTTTTTAATAAAGAGCTTGAATTATTTATCAATGAAGATGATAGAACAAAATTAAAAAGAATAATTAATGATTTTCAAACTTTCAAACTCGGTCAAAAACAAACCAATAAACTTAAATCCATACAATCTAAACTAAAAGAGTGCAAACAATGAAAAAATTTCAGTTTTTATTTGACACAAAATTAAAAAAACTAGCTTGGATTATAGCTATATTGTTTATTGGATTTATAGGATATAAAATACTTTTTTATACTGAATTTAAAAATGGTTATGCAAAAGTGATTTTACGCTCCAATGCAACACTTAACCGAGAAGGTTATTGCATAAAAGAAAATAGAAAATTAAGTCTAGATGAATTATTTGAAAGAGCTACTAAAGACCTACTTGAAAAGTTTTACAATGAAGCACATGATCCATTATTTACAAATATAGATGGAGAATGGCTTAGTGTCGATAATTGTTATTATGAGAGCAAAGAAAAAGCAAAGAATGCTCCAAGTTGTCAATTTTCTAGCAATGGAAAGCAATTTGATATCAACGATATCATAAAACAAATTGATCTTAATAAAACTGAAGAAGAAAATATGCAAAAAATAATGCAGGGTTTTAGCATTGTAAGACCTTTTGAAGAAGAAAAAATTTTAACAGATGATTTAGAGTTAAAATATTCTTTATTCTTGGAAGACAAATTTGGTAACTATATTTTTATCCCTTATGATATTGACTTTATTGCGATTGGCGGTGATATTGCCAATAACTCAAAATTTGGTTATTCTGCCTATGCCTTAATGATAAAAGAATATTATATAGGTAATCGTGGTTTCAAATTTACAAAGGGAAAATTAAAATCTTGGGAAAATGCAATTTATAGATATTACCCTATTGCAAATTGCGGTGAGGTTGAAATGCGTTATGATTTTGATCCTCCTGGATTATATTATCAGTTATTTTATGATATGCAATGGAGAGATGAATGGCATCGTTAAATTTAAAAGGTGATTATGGAGTAGAAATTTTATCTTATTACCTTTGGGGAGAAAGCACCGCAAATACTATACTTTTTATGAAAGTTGCATTGTTAATTTTTAGGAGTATAAATGAATAAACCTTTTTATAAACTTAAAAGATTTTATATGCCTTGCATAGTGATTATTATAGCACTTGCTGTGCTTGCAAAATTACTTTATTCTCCTTTATATACGATTTATTGGGGAATGTATCATTATCCTAAAGTTCAACTAGAATTTAAAAACTTTGAAAAAATGACTTTAAATCCAAGCCCTAAGGATATGATTAAAATTGTAGATGATCATCAGCCAAAATTAGAAGATTTTAAAGATTTAAATGCAAAAATGCAAAAGGCTAT
The DNA here is from genome assembly GCF_002179165.1 of Campylobacter jejuni. Classification (GTDB taxonomy): domain Bacteria; phylum Campylobacterota; class Campylobacteria; order Campylobacterales; family Campylobacteraceae; genus Campylobacter_D; species Campylobacter_D jejuni_B. The sequence continues at coordinate 25,299 of NZ_NFNY01000053.1, read as the reverse complement.
TTTTGATTTTAAGGTGGCTAAATTCTTTGGATTTGAGGATAGATATTTTGAATTTTCTCTTAAAAATTACATCGGGTTTTTTATTTTTTTGCATAGCAAAGAACAAATTTATTTTAATTATCTTAATTTTATAAGCGGTATAAATTCAACTTCCAATGAAAAGCAAAAATATTTAGCCCTAAGAGCAACTACCAAAGATTTAGAAAAACAAATCTTTGAAGAAAAACTTAAATTTATAAAACATTATGAAGAATTTTATAATTACTTAGAGGGTGTAGGTTATTTGGATAAGGGAACTTGGTATAAAACTATGGCAATCTATCCAAAAATAACAATTTGGGGACTTCTTTTGTTTCATAACAATCAATTATGTTCTTTTGAAGATAGAAACTTAATGTTTAATCAAATAAAGAGAAATTATACTATATTTATTAACTTAGATCCGGATGGCTCAAAACTTCCTGATAAGACACTCGGGAAAGAATGGAAAGATTACCGCAAAAACACATCAATCTTTATAGAAAATACGATAAATGAAATCCAAAAGGCTTTAGATGAATGTAAATGAAAACAATGCTAATAATGAGAATAATACTATTAATATTGAAGAAAGTATAAAAGAAGCTTTAAGAGAGACAAAAAGTCGTAGAAAATGCTAAAGAAATAAATACCATATATTTTAAAGAAAGGATAAAATTATGCAATTAAAAAATATATTTGTTTTGTTTTTTATGTTGTATTTTAGCACCACTGCTTATGCTCATAGTGTACCGCCTCTACCCAACGCAGAAAAACATAAACAATTCCTGCAAACCAGAAAAGAACCTTATGCTATTTATTTAGCAGTCAATACCAATATAAAAAGTTTTAATAATATTTGTCCTAGTGAGAAATATTTTTGGCGACTTATTGATATGAATGAGCTTGATCAATGGTATAACCCAAAATTTGGCATATACCTTGGCAAAATTGTATTTGATAAAAAAGGCAACAAACTTATACCAACTTATATACCCACTAAATTTGAAAATTTAGAAGAAGAAGTTAAAAAGATAAAAAATCCTTTATGGCTTGCTAATAAAAATCCTAATTATATTAAACCTAAATTTTATGATGATATGGGTGGGGGTTATTATTTTAAAAGTCCAAATAATTTAGAGTATCAATGCAAAATAGAAAAAGATACTCAAGTTTTAAATCAAGAACAAATCATTTCTTATGTGAGTGAGATTCATAGTAAAAATGTAAATATGATAAAAAATTATATTGATGCAATCAATAAAGACTATGGCATAAAACCTTTTGTATTTAGTGATGAAATTTATGATGAATTAGGAGAAGTTGGTATCATTACAAAAGAACAAGCTAATAATTTTAAAGATAAAAGTTATATTAAAAAAGATCCGATATTGCTTGCTATGCTTGATTATCTAGTCAAACAAAATAAAAAAGATGAGGATTATTTAATCACTTTTGATGATGAGTATTTTTATGCTTATTTGGTTTGGAGTTTAAAAGATTTCTTATTAGAACTTTCTTATGGCTTGTTTCAAGATGAAACCAAACTTCTTTTTAATCCTGCAGCTTATATGGATGATGCAAAAATACATTATAGAGATTTAGATGAAGAAATAAATAAGCGTTATGAAAAAATATTGTTTGATATAGGGTTTAATCAGGGATCAAAAGGTTATTTTAAAGATTATTATGATTATGGCTTTGGCAATAATGGTATTTTTAAATTTAGCATATATGATTATTTTGCTTATGATGAGATAGGAGTGCAACCAATTCAACAAAGTCCATATGTTCCACCTAAAAGCCCTTTTGATAGCCCTAATTTTGTCTATTCTGATGGAAATTATCATGGAGATGTAAAGCTTGTCCCTTCTGCTTTAGGAAAGTATTATTTTGAGCTTTTATATCAAAAAGAAATTTACATAGAACTTTTACGCCCTTACTATCCAAGTATAAAAAATTTACCAGAAGGTTGGGACAATAAAATGCTAGAAAAAGCTAATTTAAAATAAATATGGGGTATCATAGTTTTTAAGCTTTTATAATTCTTGCAAGTTTTAATAAATTTGCAATCAAAAATTCTTTTTTAGCAAGTTTAGAATTGGTTTTTAATTCATACTCGCTTTTAAGCAAAAGATTAAAAATTTCTTTATATTGTTCTAATTTAAGACTAAAGGCTTGTGAACTTAAATTTTGTCCTACTTGCGGTGGCGGAGTATAGCCTAAAAGTTCTTTAAAATCCACCTTTCCATAAATTTTAGCATAAAGTGCGATTTTAAAAAGACGATAAAACGCATTATGTAAAGAATTAATCAAAGCAATTTCATTAAAATTTTCTAAGATTTTTTCAAGCTCACTTTTAAAATCATTTCTTTTTAAAATTTTTTCAAAAAAGCTTTCAAAACTTCCTATATTTAGACTATAACAATACTGCTCTATGGCTTTTTCATCCACTCTTAAACCACTAAATTTATTAAGTTCGCTTGCAGCCAAATATAAATTCTCATCAAAGCTTGAAAATAGCGTAAATAAAGCATTTTGCGTGATTTCTATATTTAATTCTTTGGCTTTTATAGTTAAAAGTTCTATACCCTCTTTGGCATTATTGGCTTTGAAAAACCTAGCAAACTTATTTTCAAAAATTTTTTCTATATCGCTTTGTTTAGAACTTTCATCATAAAGCTCTAAAAGTAAAAAATTATCTTTATTGTTTTTGCAAAGTTCTACAAGAATTTTTAATTCTTTGTTGGGGATTTTTTTACTCACTTTAAGCTCTAAAAGTTTTTTTTCACTAAAAAGCGATCCGCCACTTAAAAAATCACTTACGCGAGAAAAATTATATTCTTCAAAAAAGATTTTTAAAGTCTCATCGGCATTCCATTTTTGTTTGATAAAATTAGCATAAAGCTCGCTTTGAAAATTATCCACCCCATAAAGAAAGAAAAAATTTGGAAAATTCTCTTGTAAAAGCAAATTTTGTAGATCTTTTCTATACATTTTCAGCCTTTAAAGGATTTAAATTTTTTGTGATTTTAGCATAAATTTTTGCCATGATAATATCAGCTTCAACAATCTGTACTTCAACACTTTGCAATAAATTTACTCGCGTATCGTAAAGGATAATATCAGCGCCTTTAATTTCATCATCAAGTTTTGCTATGCAAATTCCATCATTTTGCACCACTAAAGCCTTGAATTTTTTGCCTATATTTTTAGCTGCCCATCTGGCAAATTTCCTATCCATAAAGTCATAAGCAACTTTATCCGCTTCTCTTTCAAGAGTGCTAAGACTTTCACAAGTACTTTGTATATTTAAAAGTAAATAATTAAAAAGTTTATCATCTTTTTTTTGCTTGGCTTTTAAAAGCCTGTGTAAAATAAGATCAGAATATCTTCTAATAGGGCTTGTAAAATGCGTATATTTATCAAATCCTAAACCAAAATGCCCTGCATTTTCACTAGAATATTCCGCTTTTTTTTGTGCTTTGATGATGAGCTTATCAACTTCTGCTCTTAAATTTAACTCATCAGCTAAGGCTTGAATATCGCGTATGAGTTCGGGCAAATTGGGTTTAAATTTCACATCAATTCCAAGTTCTAAAAGCTCATTTATTAGCTTGTCTATTTTTTTAGAATCTGCACTTAAGTGATTTCTAAAAACACCTATATCAATGAGTTTTGCAGCGGCTTTATTGGCTAAAAGCATACAATCTTCAATTAAATTATGCGAAGGTGTATCTTTTTCAAAAATCGTGCTTTTTAGACTTAAATTTTCATCCAAAGTCATCCTAAGTTCTTCGGTGCGAAATTCAAAAGCATTTTTAAGGCGATTTTTGCGTAAAATGCTTGTGATTTTAAAAAGCTCATAAAGATATGAAAACTCTCCTAAATGAGGTTTTTTAATCAAAATCTCATCCACTTCATCGTAATTAAAACGGCGTTTTGAGTTAATAATAGCTTCAAAAAGTTCTTCTTTTATCACTTTGCATTCATTATCTAGTGTGATTTTAAAACAATAGGCTAAGCGATCTAAATTTGGTTTTAAAGAGCAAATATTTTCACTTAAAGGGCGTGGCAACATTGGGATAGCAATGTGCGGAAAATATATAGAAAATCCACGATTTCTAGCTTCTTTATCAATAGTACTATAAGCATAAACATACTCACTTACATCTGCAATTGCTACATAAATTTCGCGTTTTTGCGTATCGTAATAAATCGCATCATCAAAATCTTTTGCATGGATTGGATCGATGGTGCAAAAAGCCAAATTTCTTAAATCAATGCGATTTTCATACATACTCGCATCAACGCTGTCGCCATTTGCTAAGGCTTCTTTGGTGCAAGCGTCGCTAAATTCGCTATTTTTATTAAAAAGTGCAAGTGAAATTTTTTCATCCACACTTTCATCATTAATATGACCTAAAACTTCTATAATATTATTATTTTCATTTTCTATTTTTAAAATGGTTCCTAAAGGCAAAGCTTTTAAGGATTTTTGAGACGCCTTTAAAGCTATGCTAAGTCCGGTTTTGATATTCATTCCAAGCACTGCTTCGCCGTATTTTTTAGTGATAACCAAAGAAGTTTCATTGGCTCTTTTTAAGACTAAAACCACTTTTGCACTTGGACGCCTTTTCTTTAAAGGTAAAAGTTTAGCTGCAACGATATCTTTATAATTTGCTCCTTTTAAATTTTTGTTTTCTATGAGTAAATCTTTTTTAAAACTCTCATCAAAACATTCTAAAAAACCTGTGCCTTTGCTGGAAATATCAAGGCTTCCAAAAACATAACCATTATTGAGATAATATTTATTTTTATGTTCTTTAACGATATCATTGACTAAAAGTTCTCTTAAAATCTGTTTAAATTCGTTATTGATTTGATTTGCACCAATGCCATAATTTAGGCTATTTAAAAATTCTTTCATTGAAAATATACTTTTTTGTAACTTTTTTGAGAATTCTTGCATAAAATTAATAAAAAAAATATGAAATTTATTTCTTTGTTGTTATAATGATAGCTTTATTTTTGAATTTATAAGGAGTAAAAAGTGGCAGTAACTATTTATTATGATAAAGATTGTGATTTAAATTTGATAAAATCAAAAAAAGTGGCCATTATAGGTTTTGGTTCCCAAGGACACGCACATGCGATGAATTTAAGAGATAATGGTGTAAGTGTTATCATCGGACTTCGCGAAAATGGGGCGAGTTTTGCCAAGGCAAAAAATGCAGGTTTTGAGGTTTTAAGCGTAAATGAAGCTTCAAAGAAAGCAGATCTTATTATGATTTTAGCTCCAGATGAAATTCAAGCAGATATTTTTAACAACGAAATAAAGCCAAATTTAAGCGAAGGTAAAGCTATAGCTTTTGCGCATGGCTTTAATATCCATTATAGTCAAATCATTGCACCAAAAGGCGTGGATGTGATTATGATAGCACCAAAAGCACCAGGACACACGGTAAGAAACGAATTTGTTATCGGTGGTGGCACGCCTTGTTTAATTGCCGTGCATCAAGATGAAAGTAAAAATGCTAAAAATTTGGCTTTGAGTTATGCAAGTGCGATTGGTGGGGGTAGAACAGGTATTATAGAAACGACTTTCAAAGCTGAAACAGAAACTGATCTTTTTGGCGAACAAGCAGTGCTTTGTGGTGGGCTTAGTGCGTTAATACAAGCAGGATTTGAAACCTTAGTTGAAGCAGGATATGAGCCTGAAATGGCTTATTTTGAGTGTTTGCATGAGATGAAGCTTATTGTTGATTTGATTTATCAAGGTGGAATTGCTGATATGCGTTATTCTATCTCAAATACTGCAGAATATGGCGATTACATCACAGGACCTAAAATCATCACTGAGGAAACCAAAAAGGCTATGAAGGGCGTTTTAAAAGATATACAAAATGGCGTTTTTGCTAAAGATTTTATACTTGAACGCCGTGCGGGTTTTGCCAGAATGCATGCAGAGCGTAAAAATATGAATGATTCTTTGATTGAAAAAACAGGACGCAATTTGCGTGCCATGATGCCTTGGATAGCAGCTAAAAAATTAGTAGATAAAGATAAGAACTAAAAAATTGTCAAAGAAAAAAATCATTCAAATACAGCGTTATTTAATCATTGCCATACTTTTTTTAGTTTGTGTTATTTTAGCCTTGGGAATTTTGCTTAAATATCAAGATTCTCAAAATAAAATTAAACTAATGGAACAAAATTCTAGTAAGCATATGGCTTTAGAGTATAGGCAAGATGTTTTTTTAAATGAAGAACAAATTAATATCTTTAAAGCAATTCCTAATGAAAAAATCACAAATTCTAATTTAGAAGAAAATAAAACAAGCATTTTAGAGCAAAAAGCCAATCAGTTTAATGACTTAAATTTAAGCATTTTAGAGCAGAATTCAAGTAGCTTAGAGCAGAATCTAAGTAGGATTTTAGAACAAAACTCAAGCGAAAAAGATGAGAATTTAAGCTTTTCATTTGAAGAAAATCTTAGTAAAAATATAAATTCTAGCCTTGTAAAAACTACAAATTTAGATAAAAATACCAAAAAAGCAAAACTTGCTATTATTATTGATGATATGGCAAATGCAAGTCAAGTCAAGGGCTTAAAAGCGTTAAATTTAAAACTTAATCCTTCCTTTTTTCCGCCTGATAAAAGACACCCTTTAACCCCAAAATTTGCCAAAGAATTTGATTTTTATATGGTGCATTTGCCTCTTGCTGCGATAAATTACAACAAGCCAGAACTTGACACCTTAAATCCAAACGATAGTAAAGAAAGAATTTTTAAAAAAATAGGGCAAATTAAAAAAGATTTTAAAAGCTTAAAATATATCAATAATCACACAGGCAGTTTATTTACTAGCAATGAAGAGGCTATGCGAAAGCTTTATGGGGCTTTGATAAAAGAAAAATTAGTTTTTGTGGATTCTAAGACTATTGGAAATTCTAAAGCGCAAAAAATAGCTAAAGAAACAGGGGAAATTTATATACAAAGAGATGTTTTTTTAGATAATGAAGATGAGGTAAATTATATTAAAAACCAGCTTTCAAATGCAGTTAAACTTGCGCAAAAAAAAGGTTTTGCTATCGCCATAGGACATCCTAGAAAAAATACTTTTAAAGCTTTAGAAGAAAGCAAGGATTTGCTAAAAAAAGTTGAGCTTGTGTATTTGAGCGAAGTTTATGGTAAATGAAATTCCAAAAGAGTATTTAAGTCTTTTTAAGGCTCTAAAAAATCCGCCAAAAAAACTTTATTTTAAAGGAAATTTAGAGCTTTTAAAACAAAGAAAAGTTGCTATTATCGGTTCTAGGCGTATGAGTGTTTATACTAAAAATTGTGTTTTGGAATTAGCAGCTTTGCTTAAAAATGTAGGAGTTAGTGTGGTAAGCGGGGGAGCTTTAGGTGTGGATATTACAGCAAGTAAGGCTGCCATGCCAAGTACTATAGCCATATTTGCCAATGGACTTGATGAAATTTATCCTAAAAGCAATGAAAAAATCATAAAAGAAATTTATGAAAATGCTTTAGCTTTGAGTGAAAATGAAGCAAATTATAAAGCTAAGCCTTATGATTTTTTACTAAGAAATCGTCTTATTATTGCTTTAAGTGAAGCAGTTGTGGTGGCACAAGCTGATTTACAAAGTGGATCTTTGCAAAGTGCAAGACTTGCTTTGCAATTAAACAAACCCTTATATGTTTTACCTCAAAGAATCAATGAAAGCAAAGGAACAAATCAGCTTTTGAAAGAAAACAAAGCAAAACTAATTTGTGATTTTAAAGAATTTGTAAGCGAATTTGGTGTTGTATGTGAAAATAAAGATGAAATTTTACAATTTTGCAAAAAAGGCGTAAGTGTTGATGAGGCAGTGGCAGTTTTTGGAGAAAAAATTTACGAATACGAGCTTGAGGGAAAAATTTCAATCGAAGGACTTTTTGTGAGGGTTTTAGTATGAAAGCTTTGGCTTTAGATGTGGGTTTAAAACGCATAGGAGTAGCACTTTGCGTGGATAAAAAGATCGCCTTGCCGCTAGATGCAATCTTGCGAAAAAATCGCAATCAAGCCGCAAAAGAAGTACAAAATTTGCTTTCTTTGCACGAAATTTCAACGCTTATTGTAGGCATTCCAAAAGGTGGATCAAGTGAAGAAGAAATGACAAGACGCATTAAACATTTTGTTTCTTTGCTTGAATTTGACGGCGAAATTCATTTTGTAGATGAAAGCGGCACAAGCAAAGAAGCTTTAAATTTTGGTGTGGCAAATACACGCAAAAAAGATGGCAAATTAGATTCTTTAGCGGCTTTTTTGATTATAAAGGATTATTTTGGAATATAATTTAGATCGCATTTATAGCGCCAAAGAGCTTGAAAATATTAAAAATTCTTTTAAGTTACCAAAAAAAGTTTGTGTATTTTTAAATCGTTTAAAATGCCATAATTTAGAGCTTGAAAATGATTTTAAAGCTTTGAATTTAGAATTTGAAAAAATCAATGAATTTTGCTATCTTTTTAAGGCTTGTGATAAAAGTATTATAAGTTCAATGAAAGCTTATAGTGAATTTAAATTTTATATACAAAATTATTCTTCTTATTTGTGTGCTTTAAATTTAGATGTCAAAGTAGGGCAGAGTGTGCTAGATATGTGTGCAGCACCAGGTGGAAAAAGCATAAATTTGGCTAATTTTATGCAAAATAATGGCTATTTAGCATGCAATGAAATGAGTAAAGATCGCTTTTTTATTTTGCAAAAAAATCTTAAAAATTATGGAGTCAATGCTAGAATTTTTAATAAAGATGCTAAGGTTATAGGCAAACTTACTCCAAATAAATTTGATAAAATTCTACTTGATGCGCCTTGCTCAACTTTAGCAAAAATGGGTTTTACGCTTGAAAAAAGTCAAAAAGAAATCAAACAAATTGCCAAAACGCAAAAAAAGCTTTTACACTCTGCACTAAAAGCTTTAAAAATTGGTGGAGAGCTTGTGTATAGCACTTGTACTTTCACCAAAGAAGAAAATGAAGAAGTGATAGAAAATGCACTAAAAAGTGAATTTAAAATAGAGCTTTTGGAGATTAATTTAGAAAAAGTTTTGGCTAAGAATGGGCAAAGCAAAGAATTTGAAGAAATTGCTAAATGCAAACGCATTTTACCTTGTGAGGATTATGATGGATTTTTTATTGCTAAAATGAAAAAACTTGAATATTAAGTTTATATTTTTGTAAAAACATAAAGCTTTATATGGTTATTTAAAATTATTCACATTTAAAAATCAAATTCATAAAAAAACTTAAAAAACAATAAATATTTTTTTAAATATTTTAAACCTTAAAGCTCTATTTTTAGGTATTTTGAAAAGAAATTCACAGCGTGAAAAGCTTGTGAATAAAGTATAAAATTTTTTAAACTTAAAGAGATAAGTTTTGTATTTTATCTAGTTTAGGAGCTATAACAAAACGACAATAGTTCTGATTAGGGTTTTTGCTAAAATAATGCTGATGATAATCTTCAGCCTTGTAATATTTTTGAAGTTTAGTAATTTGTGTAACAATTTTTAAGGAAAAGCTTTTTTGTTCTTTTTTAATAAAATCTTCTATTAAGATTTTATCGCTTTCATCTTCATAAAAAATTGCTGATCGATATTGAATCCCTTCATCAGCCCCTTGTTTATCAAGGCTTGTGGGATCATGAATTTTAAAAAATAAAGTTAAAATTTGCTCTAAGGAAATTTGTGTATTATCATAAGTGATTTTAGCCACTTCTATATTACTATCGCCACTACATACACTTTCGTAGTTAGGGTCAGCATTTCCACCTGTATAGCCAACTTCTGTATGTAAAATGCCCTTAAATTTTTCAAAAGCAGCTTCGACGCACCAAAAGCACCCACCACCCAAAATGATATTTTTCACTAGAATTTCCTTGAAAATTTAGCCCAAAATAGGGCTAAAAGATTATTTGTAATTTTTAATTGCTTTTTCTAAAATTTGGGTTGCAGCTTTTTCATCTTTGAAATCTTGCACTTTTACCCATTTGTTTGGTTCTAAAATTTTATAGGTTTCAAAGAAATTTTTAATTTTATTTAGCGTTGCTTGTGGCAAATCAGTATAAGTTTTGATATTGTCATATCTTGCATCGATTTTTGAATTTGGAACCGCAAGAAGTTTTTCATCCATTCCGCTTTCATCTTCCATAATTAAAACACCAATCAAACGACAAGGAATCACAGCTCCTGCTTGGATAGGATATTCATTTAAAACCAAAATATCCACAGGATCTCCATCATCAGCTAAAGTATTTGCAATAAAACCATAATTTGCAGGATAAAACATTGCACTCGCCATTACACGATCAACAAAAATCGCACCACTTTCTTTATCAAGCTCGTATTTAATGCTTGATCCGTATGGAATTTCAATCACAGCATTGATTTTATTCGGAATATCTCCTATTTTAATTTTACTCAAATCCATTTTTATTTCCTTTATATGTTTTGAATTTTTTTAATTAAATCTTTCATATCAGCGACGATAGGTTCAATTGTGCGTTCGCCATCGATTATAAAATGAAGTTTTTTCTTCTGATAAAAAGAAATGATTTCTTCTAAAGGTTCAGTATAAACTTTCATTCTATTATAGAACACTTCTTCACTATCATCAGCTCCACGATTTCTTCCTAAAACACGATCTTTGGCCACTTCTTCGCTTACTCTTACTTCAATAACGCCTTTAAGACAAACTTCATTTTGCTCGCTTAAAACCTTATCAAATTCTGCCATTTGTTCCACGCTTCTTGGATATCCATCGATAATAATGGTTTTCGTAGGTGCGGTTTTAAGTGCTGAAACTATAGTATTTACCACCACATCCAACGGCACTAAATTTCCTTTGGAAATAAAGCTATCTATAGTTTTGCCAAGCTCACTTCCACTCGCCACTTCAGCCCTTAAAAGATCGCCTGTGGAATAGTGCGTTACATTAGCATCCGCTTTAGCGATCAAACTTGCATCGGTGGTTTTTCCACTGCCTGGTGCACCTATGATTAAAAATAACTCTTTCATTTTATATTCTCCCTTAGTTTCAGTCCTAATTCTTTCATCGCTTCATTGCTTGCAACACTAGGTGCATCCGTCATTAAACATTGTGCTCTTTGCGTTTTTGGAAAAGCAATCACTTCTCTAATGCTATTTGCACCAGTAACCAGCATAATCAGTCTATCAAGTCCTATGGCAATGCCCCCATGTGGTGGCGCACCAAAACTTAAAGCATCAAGTAAAAAGCCAAATTTTTCTTTTTGTTGCTCTTCATCAATATTTAAAAGTTTAAAGACTTTTTGCTGAATTTCATTTTTGTGGATTCTTATACTTCCACCACCAAGCTCAACGCCGTTTAACACTACATCATAGGCAATAGATGAAATTTCTTCTAAATCACTTTCATCAATATTTTTTGGCATAGTGAAAGGATGATGCATTGCAGAATAGCCTCCATCATCATTTTGTTCAAACATAGGAAAATCAACAACCCATAAAAATTCTAAAACATTTGGATCGATTAAATTCATCTCTTGTGCTAGGAAAATTCTAAATCTTCCCATATAATCAAGCACGGTTTTCTTTACTCCTGCACCAAAAAAGACCACATCGCCAACTTCAAGTTCGCAACGCTTGGTAAGTTCGTTTAAATCTGCTTCATCAAAGAATTTACAAAGTGGGCCTTTAAGTTCGTCTTCTTTTACCTGTATAAAAGCTAAACCTTGTGCGCCAAATTTACGCACAAATTCTTCAAATCTCTGCATTTGTCTTTTTGAAAAAATTGTATCGCCTTTTGGAACGCGTAAAGCTTTAACGCGGTTCTTTTTGTTATCTTTAGCGATATTTGCAAAGATTTCGTTGTTTGATTTAGCAAAAATATCAATCACATCAATAAGTTTTAAATCAAAACGCAAATCCGGTTTATCGCTTCCGTAATTTTCCATTGCTTCGCGATAAGGCATTTGTCTGAAAGGAGTTTTAATCTCTTTACCGCAAGCTTTAAAAATATCTTTTAAAAAAGTTTCAGCTACATTTATCACATCTTTTTGTTCGCAAAAACTCATTTCTACATCAATTTGAGTAAATTCAGGCTGACGATCCGCTCTTAAATCTTCATCTCTAAAGCATTTTGCAATTTGAAAATAGCGATCAAAGCCACTACACATTAGAAGTTGCTTGAAAAGTTGTGGACTTTGTGGAAGGGCGTAAAATTCGCCTTGATGAACGCGAGATGGCACTAAATAATCTCTTGCACCTTCAGGAGTAGCCTTTGTTAAAACCGGCGTTTCTACTTCTAGAAAACCCATATTTGCTAAAGAATTTCTTGCTGCGATACAAGCTTTTGAACGCAAGGCAAAATTATCATAAAGTTTAGGATTTCTTAGATCTAAAAAGCGGTATTTAAGACGCAATTCTTCATTAACGCTTTCATCACCTATACTAAAAGGTGGTACTGCACTTTCGTTTTCTATAATAAGCTTATTTACTACTACTTCAATCTGTCCTGTTTTTAGTTTAGGATTTACAAGCCCTTCGCCACGCGGACGAATTTTTCCTTCAGCAATTAAAACAAATTCATTTCTAGCACGAGATGCAATTTTGTGAGCTTCTTTGCTATCATTTGGATCGCAAACAAGCTGGATGAGTCCTGTGCGATCTCTTAAATCAATAAAAATCACACCACCATGATCGCGGTAACTATTAACCCAACCACAAAGCTTAACATTCTCGCCAATATTAGAAATTCCTAAGTCTGTATTATAATGACTACGCAAAATTTTTTCCTTGAAAATTAATTTTTTGTGATAATAATTTAAAATTATAGTATTTTTATTCTTTTGCTTAGCTAAGATTTGTTATAATTTTTTCATGCAAAATAAAATAGATTATAAAAATATTAAAAAAATCGGACTTGTAACACGCCCAAATTCAAATTTAGATAGTGAAATTTTGATTTTAAAAGAAATTTTAGAAAATAAAGGCGTTGAGTTGATGCTCTATAAAGAAAGCTCAAAAGTATTAAAACTTCCAAAATATGATCTTGATGATTTATTTAAAATATCTGATTTTGTGATTTCTTTAGGCGGTGATGGCACTTTAATCTCTTTATGCCGTAAAGCTTGTGAATATCATAAAGCAGTTTTAGGAATTCATGCGGGACATTTAGGATTTTTAACTGATTTTAAAGTGGATGAAGCTTATGATTTTTTCGAAGCTTTTTTTAATGGAGAATTTAGAGTAGAAAATCCTTTTTTGCTGAGTATAATTTTAGAAAATACCAAAGGAGAGATTATACAAAAATTTGCTTTTAATGATATAGTAATCAGCAAAGATAGTAAAAAATCCATGGCACATATTGAGGTTTTTCGTAAAAATAAAAAATTCAATGAATATCTCGGAGATGGTCTTATAGTGGCTACTCCAGCGGGTTCAACAGCTTATAATTTAAGTGCTAATGGACCTATAGTTTATACTTTAGCACAAGCTTTTATTCTTACGCCGGTTTGTTCACATTCTCTAACGCAACGACCTATTGTTTTGCCTAAAGGTTTTGAGCTTGAAATAAAAGCAAAAGATTGTATTTTTAGTATTGATGGACAAGAAAATTATAAAATGAATGATTTTAAAAGTGTTAAAGTGGGATTAAGTGATAAAAGCGTAGCACTTATCCACGCGAAAAATCGTGATTATTTTCAAATTTTAAAAGAAAAATTACACTGGGGAAATTAGATGATAAATAGAGTTTTTATAAAAGAAAATCTTGGTTTTAAAGAGGCTAGACTTGAAATCTCTAAAGGTCTTACGGTTTTTACAGGACTTAGTGGAGCGGGAAAATCAGTTTTGTTTAAAGGTATATTATCTGCTTTTGCCTTAAGCGATAGCGAAGCAAAACTCGTTGAAGTGGAGCTTGATGATAAATTAAATTTAGAAGAATATGGCATAGAAAGTGAAGAGGAGAATGTTTTTAAACTTTTAAAAGAAAAAAACACAAAATACTTTATCAACAATCAAAGCATTGCCAAAAAAAGCTTACAAAATTTAAGTAAAAATTTTATTAAATACTTAAGTGCAAAAGAAAATAATGAATTTAGCAATGAAAAATTTTTAAATCTTTTAGATGCTTTAGAGATGCAAAAAAATTCTGATTTTAAAGATTTTTTATTGGAATTTAAAAGCGATTTTAATGAATTTATGCAAATTTCTAATGAATTAAATAAAATTTTAGAAGAAGAAAGAAAAGTTGAAGAATTAAAAGAAATTGCAAGTACTCAAATTGAAAAAATTTCTAAAATTAACCCAAAAATAGGGGAATACGAAGAACTTTTAGAATTTAAAAAAAGACTATCTAAAAAAGATAAACTAGAAGCAGCATGGGAAAAAGCTAGTGGGATTTTTGATTATGAAAAGGTTGTGATTAATGCTTTAAATTTAAGTGAAAAAGATGCGACTTTTTTTAGTGAATGTCTGAATGAATTACGCATTATATCCGAAAATCAAAAACTTGAAGATTTGGATTTTGACATAGAAGAATTACTTGATAGAATTGAGGATCTTTCTTATCTTATAAAGCGTTATGAAAGTATAGAAAATGCTTTAGAAATTTTAGAAAACAAAAAAAAAGAACTTGAGCATTATGAAAATTTAACTTTTGAAAAAAAAGAACTTGAAAAAAAATTAATAAAAATAGAAGATAAAATAAACAATGAGCTTAAAATTTTAAGCCAAACGCGTGCTAAGAATTTAAAAATTTTAGAAACATATTTAAATGATTATTTAAAAAATCTTTATATGAAAGAAGCACATTTAGAACTTATACAATGTGAAAAATTTTCAGCTCTAGGACAAGATGAAATAAAATTAAGCATTAATGAGTCGCAATTAAAAAATTTAAGTTCAGGGGAAATCAATCGCCTAAGACTTGCTTTTATTGCAACAGAATGTAAAATTTTAAATGCAGGTCGAGGAATTATATTTTTAGATGAAATTGATGCAAATTTAAGTGGAAAAGAGGCTATGAGTATAGCTAATGTTTTAAACGAACTTTCTATTTTTTATCAAATTTTTGCCATTTCTCATTTGCCTCAACTTTCTTCTAAAGCACATAATCATTTTTTAATAGAGAAAGATAAGCAAACAAGTATAGTAAGAAAACTCAAAGATGAAGAAAGAATTAAAGAACTTGCTAGGATGGTTAGTGGAGAAAAAGTTACAGAAGAAGCTTTAAAATTTGCAAAGACTTTGCTTTAAGTCTTAAGCATAATTTTTATTTCTTTATACTATAATAAAGCTTTTTTATTTCTTACAAATATTTATAATTTAATTTCAAAGGTGTTTTTTATGGATAAAAAAATTTTACTTATTGATGATAATAAAATGCTTGGAAAGCTTTTAGCCAAAAAAATTGCAATGACTTTAAATTGTGAAGTTGATATTGCATTTGATTTTGCTGAAGCTAAGAGTTTATTGTCTAACGAATATTTTTTAGTTTTTGCTGATTTGTGTCTTCCTGATGCACCAAATGGAGAAGTAGTGGATTATATTCTAGAAAAAAAACTTCCTGTTATTGTTTTAACTGCAAGTGGAGACAAAGCCACAAAAGACAAATTTATGGATAAAGATATATTAGATTATATTTTTAAAGAAAGTGATAGCTGTATTGATGAAATTATAGATTCAATTACTAAATTAAGTCGTTATGCAAAAACAAAAGTGATTTTAGCTATGAGTAAATTACCAGAACGCAATGAAATAAAAAAATATCTTAATACTAGACTTTTTGATGTATTGGCTGCAGCACATGGCGAAGAAGCAATGAGTTATTTAAATGATCATAATGATGTGCGTTTGGTTATTGCCGATGCTAATATGCCAGTGATCAGTGGTAAAGAACTTTTAGATGAAATAAGAATACGCTTTAGTGAAGATGAATTAGGGGTAATTCTTTTAGGTGATAAAAACGATGCTTTAGAGGCAGATTTACTTAAAAATCGAGCAAATGAGTATTTAATTAAACCTTTAAATAAGGAAAGTTTTAATTGTCGTTTGGATAGATGTTTAACTTATATGGAAAATATGAAATTTTTAAATACTTATAATAATCTTGATCCTGTTTCAGGTGCTAAAAACTATAATGCCTTAATGGATCTTACTGATGATTATTTAAATGAAATTGCAACTAAAGAAGAAGAATTTGCTTTGGCATTTTTAGATATTGATAACCTAAAAACATTAAATGAAGAATATGGTTATGAAATAGGAGATAGGGTTATTAAGATTTGTGCTGATGAAATTATCAATGAAACCAAAGGTCGTGATATAGTAGGTAGGTATGATGCTGATAAAATTTGTATTTTATTGAAAAATATCTCACAAGAAAGAGCCATTAAAATTTTTTCTCGCATTCGTGTAAATATTAAAAAAGCTGGAGTTTTGGTTAATTTAGATGAAGTCTTTTTTACAGCTTCAATTGGTATTGTTTTTGGCAAAAGTGGAGATAAATTTGAACTTTTAGCTGAAAAAGCAGCAAAAGCTCTTTCTCAAGCAAAAGCTAATGGCAAGGATAGAGTCGAAGTATGTTCTTAAATCTTGAATTTAAGGATGGCTTAAAAATCATCGATACTCATTGTCACCTTGATAGTGAAGTTTTTAAAGATGATTTAGATGAAATTTTGCAACATGCCTTTAATAATGGCATTGAAAAGATAATTATCCCTGGTGCAGATATTAAAGATTTGCCTCGAGCAGCACAAATTGCACATTCTTATGAAAATGTTTTTTTTGCAGCAGGGGTTCATCCTTATGAATTAGATAATTATAATGAAGAAATTTTAAGACAATATTTACAAGATAAAAAATGCGTTGCAGTGGGGGAATGTGGGCTTGATTATTTCCGCTTTAAAAGTGAGAATTTAGAAGAAAGAGAACAAGAGAAAAAAACACAAAAAGAATTTTTCATAGCTCAACTTCAACTTGCAATTGAATATAAAAAACCTGTCATTATCCATTCTCGAGAAGCTAATAATGATACTTATGAAATCTTGCATAAATATTCTAAAAACCTTGTTGGCGGGGTTTTGCATTGTTTTAATGCTAGTGAGCATTTATTGCGTCTTAGCGATGAAGGATTTTATTTTGGAATAGGAGGTGTTTTAACCTTCAAAAACGCCAAAAATTTGGTTGAAATTTTACCAAAAATTCCAAAAGAAAAACTTTTACTTGAAACAGATGCACCATATTTAACTCCAGAACCTTATCGTGGTAAAAGAAACAATCCCTTACTCACTCAATTGGTGGCAAATAAGATGAGTGAAATTTTAAATTTATCAAGAGACGAGCTTTTAAAACTTTGTTTTAATAATTCTAAAAATTTATTTTTTAAAGGTTAATTTGTGAAAAAAATTTTATTATGTTTTATTTTATATTGTAATTTTATGTTCGCACAAACAAATACTCCAGAATTCTATGAAAGACAAATCAATGTTCTAAGAAATTTAGATATTGAATCTAGTTTTATCAGTGATTTAATCTTTGTTCAAAGCCAACAAGACTTAAAATCAAAACATGCTCAAACTTTAATTGATGGGATGAAAAATTTTTCAAAAGTGACCCCTATGATACGAAAAGTTTTGACACAAGAGCAAGTGCCTGAAGAAATTTTATATTTAGCAATGGTAGAATCAGGATTAAAAACTCATAGTGTATCCAATGCTAAAGCAGTTGGAGTTTGGCAATTTATGCAGCCTACTGCTAGAAATTTGGGACTTCGAATAGATGCTTATGTGGATGAAAGACGCGATCCTGTAAAATCAACTTACGCAGCCACCACTTATTTAAAATCTTTAAAAGCAGAATTTGGAAAATGGTATTTAGCATTATTAGCTTATAATTGTGGCAATGGGAAATTGCGTCAAGCAATCAAACAAGCAGGAAGCGATGATTTAAGCATTTTACTTAATCCAGATAAAAAATATCTTTCTTTAGAAACTAGAAATTTTATACGCAAAATTTTAACTCTTGCTTTTTTAGCCAACGATAGAGATTTTTTACTTGGCAAAGATGAATCTTTGATGAATTATGCTTTAAGCAATGATTTTATCAAAGTTGATACACCATCATCTGTAGCTTTAAAAGATTTAGCTAAAAATTTAAATATGGATTTAGCAACTTTTAAAAAATACAATCCACAATTTAAACACGGCTTTACTCCTCCAGGTAAAGGGTATTATATGTATATTCCGCTAAGCAAAGTAGCATTTTTTAATAAGAATTTTAAAACTGAAAAGCTTGCAAAGGTAGATACAACTATACCTATGACTAAAATTTATGTCGTAAAAGCTGGAGATTCTTTATATAAAATTGCCAAAATACATAATACAAGCATAGAAAAAATTAAAGAATTCAATAAAATTGCTAAAAATCATTTAAGCATTAATCAAAAATTAATTATACCTATCAAGGAGGATAAAAATGCAAAATATAACTCAAAAAATAAAACAAACTTCACTCAAGTTGTCAGCCGCTAGTTTAGGAGCTATTCTTTTTAGCGGATGCTTTGGAACCAGTTTATTTTCCGGTGGTTCAGCACAAGTTTATTATCCAAGTAATGATTTTCATAGTAGTCCATCAGGTTCTGGAAATAGAGGAACTATGAAACCTTACACTATTAATGGTAAAACTTATTATCCAACCGTTGTAGCTGTAGGAGAAACAGCAGACGGAATAGCAAGTTGGTATGGACCAGGATTTCACGGCAAAAAAACTTCCAATGGCGAAACCTATAATCAAAATGGTTTAACAGCAGCACACAAAACTTTACCAATGAATACTATTTTAAAAGTAACCAATTTAAATAATAATCGCCAAGTAACCGTTCGCGTTAATGATCGTGGTCCTTTTGTAAGTAATAGAATTATAGATTTATCAAAAGGTGCTGCAAGTAAAATAGATATGTTGCACTCAGGCACAGCTCCAGTAAGGCTTGAAGTTATAGGATTTGGCTCGGCAAATTCAGGCAATAATGTTGTTCATTCTAATGTTAATTATGGTAGCAATGGCACAATTGCAAATAATGGTCAAATTTATGAGGGTGGTAATTTTATGGTGCAAATTGGTGCATTTAAAAATCCTTCAGGTGCACAAACCATAGCCGCAAGATATAAAACCTATAGAAGTTACTCTTCAACAATAAGAAAAAGTTCTGTTGATGGCTTAAATCGTGTATTTTTAACCGGATTTAGAAGCGAAGATGAGGCAAGAGATTTCGCAGCAAGCGGTGCTTTTGCAGGTGCTTTCGTTGTGCGTGAATAAAAATGATAGAGCTTATTTTTTTAGATGTGGATGGTTGCCTTACTGATGGCAAAATCATCTATACCTCAAGCGGAAGTGTCATTAAAGAATTTGATGTTAAAGATGGTGCGGCTATTGAAGCTTGGATTAAGCTTGGTAAAAAAATTGCTATCATTACAGGTAGAAATTGTCCTTGTGTGAATGCACGCGCTAAAGATTTGAAAATAGAAATTTTATATCAAGGAGTTAAAGATAAGCTAAGTTGTGCTAAGAAAATTCTTAAGGAACTTGGTTTGGAATTTTCTCAATGTGCGGCAATTGGAGATTATTTCAATGATAAAAAATTACTTGAAAATGTCGGACTTAGTTTTAAACCCAAAGATGCACATAAAGATTTAAAGGTCGATATTACTCTTGATAAAAAAGGTGGTAAAGCCGCCGTGGCACAAATGATAGAATATATAGTGAAAAAAAATAATATGCAAGAAGAGTGGGATAAACTTTGGCTATAAGAATTTTTGGAATTTTGATTGCTCTTTTTACGATTACTTTTACAATTTTAAGTTTGCAAGATCCTTATTCTTTAAATCTTAAATCTTATACTTTAAATTTTAAAAATATTGAAGCTAAGAATTTAAAGGCTTATGAACTCAATACGACTACTATCAAATCATACTATAAAGCTAATTCTTGGGTGCGTTATACTGATAGAGATGAATTTGATAATTTTGTGAATTTAAATTTAGATTTTAATTTAAGTGCTAATAAATTAGAATTTTTAAATAAACAAATGGATAAAGTATTATTTGAAGGTAATGTCGCTTATATAGGTTCTGATAATGTTAAAATGCTTGCTGATAAGATTATTTATCAACCTAAAAATAAGATTTTGAGCACAGATACAGGATTTA
The DNA here is from genome assembly GCF_002179165.1 of Campylobacter jejuni. Classification (GTDB taxonomy): domain Bacteria; phylum Campylobacterota; class Campylobacteria; order Campylobacterales; family Campylobacteraceae; genus Campylobacter_D; species Campylobacter_D jejuni_B. The sequence goes on along the minus strand of NZ_NFNY01000053.1, from coordinate 5,047 downwards.
AAGCTTTAATCCATGGAAATATTATTAATGGAAATACATTAAACTACGATATTGAAAATAAAATTTTAGATATTCAAGGAGTAAATGCGTGGTTGCAAGAAAAATAATTTTATTTTTAATTTGCACAAGTATATCTTTAGCAGCCCAAATAGAAGTAAAAGCCTTAAATTTTTATTCTGATGAAAATAAGGGTGAAAGCATACTTAGCGGAAATGTTGAAATTATAAAAGGAAATGATATTTTAAATGCTCAAAAGTTGATCATTTATACGGATAAAAATCGCAAACCTATCCGCTATGAAGCAATGCAAGATGCTAAATTTAAGATTGTTTTGAAAGGAAAAACTTATAAAGGTAGTGGAGATAAATTTATTTATAATGTAGCTAATGATACTTATGAAATCAATGGAAATGCTTATATAAATGAAATTGGAAGTAATCAAAAACTTTATGGAGATAGAATCATTGTAGATAGACGCAAAAATGTTTATCGTGTTGAAAGCAAGGATAAAAAACCTGCTCGTTTTGTTTTTGATTTAGAACAAAAATGATAGTTGAAGCCCATTTCGTCACTTCTTTAGCAAAATTTGATGCCAATTTTGCATCAAATATAAGCGAAGTAGCATTTTTAGGGCGTTCAAATGTAGGCAAGAGTTCTTTAATTAATTCTTTGTGTAAGCAAAAAAAATTAGCTAAAAGTTCATCAACTCCTGGAAAAACACAGCTTATTAATTTTTTTAAAATCACTTGCATACAAAATGAAGAGAAGTTTAATATCCATTTTATTGATTTGCCAGGTTTTGGCTACGCTAAAGTTTCAAAAAATTTAAAAGAAATATGGAATAAAAATTTAGATGAGTTTTTAAAATTAAGAAGTTCTATAAAATTATTCATACATTTGATTGACTCAAGGCATACAAATTTAGAAATTGATCTAAGCGTTGATGATTATTTACAAAGTTTTTTAAAGCCTGATCAGAAAATATTAAAAGTTTTTACAAAATGCGATAAATTAAATCAAAGTGAAAAAGCTAAACTGAAAAACACTTTTAAAGATGCGATTTTGGTGTCTAATTTAAATAAAAATGGACTTGATTATTTAGAGAATGAAATCATTAATCAAACCTTAGGTTTAAAGTAATGAAGAAAAATATTGGCGCTTATAATGCAAAACTCAATGGGGCTTATGTTTTTTTAGGGATTTTTTTTATAATTTACCAAATTTTAGGTTCAGTTTTTATTCATTTGCCTTTACTTTATGGAATATTTTTTTGCTATATGTTTTATCTTTTAGAAGAAAAACAAAGAATTTTTAGTAAATTTGATTTTAGATGGTATTTTTCTTTATTTTTTCTATTTTTTACAGATGCAACTTATAATTTTTTTATTTTTTCATCTTGGTTAGCTTTTGGTATTTTTTATTATGTCTGTGCCGAATGGATTAAAACAAATTTTAAAATTGGAAAATCCATTCCTATTATACTTGTGCTTTGCGCTTATTTTTTTATTTTTATTTTGGATATTATTTTTTCTTATATAGGCGATAAAGAAATCAAAATGTTAAATTTTGGATACTTAATATCTATAATATTTGAATGTTTATTGGCCTATATATTATTTAAAGGTAAATTTTAATGAGAATGCGTTTTGTGGTTGGTTTTATACTGCTATTTTTTGTATTTTTATTAAGTAGGGTATATTATCTAAGTATTAAGTCAAATGTTTATTATGAAGAACTTGCTAAACAAAATGCTATCAAAACTCAATATTTGGCTCCTACTAGAGGACAAATTGCAGATCGTAATGGCAATCCTTTAGCGATTAATGATGTGGGTTTTAGTATTTCTATCAAACCTTATTTAAGTATTAAAAGATCAAATCAAGGTAAGCTAGAAAAAGAACTTAAGCAATTAAATTATTTTTTTCCTGATTTAAATACCACAAAATTAACACAAATTTATAAAAGGAATGATTCGTATTATAATCAAGATTTTATCAAAATAGTAGATTTTATTCCTTCTTTGGAAATGATGAAACATTATTCTGAACTTAATTTAAATGACAATATACGAATTGATGCAGCAGTGCAAAGGAAATATCCTTTTGGAAAGTTAGCATCTCATATTATTGGTTATGTGGGTAAGGCTGATTTACAAGATATTAAAGAAAATGAAATTGCCAAACTGACAAATTATACGGGGAAGAGTGGTATTGAGCGTTATTATAATAATATCTTGCAAGGAGAAAAAGGAATAAAAGTTTATAAAGTCAATGCTCTAAATCAAGAAGTAGAGCAGCTTTCATATACTGCGCCTGTTTCTAATGATATTGAACTTACAATTGATATTAATCTTCAGCAGTTTTTAACCACGCTTTTTGAGGATAATGCTGGTGCGGTTGTTGTTATGGATATTAATAGCGGTGCTGTTTTAGCAGCAGGTAGCTTTCCAGAATATGATTTAAATCCTTTCGTAACAGGAATTTCATTTAAAGATTGGGATGAACTTTCTAACGATCTTGATCACCCATTTACCAATAAGCTTATTAATGGATATTATCCTCCTGGTTCTGTTGTTAAAATGGGTGTAGGTTTATCTTTTTTAAATTCAAGAAGCATCAGTCCTTCTACGCAATTTTTTTGTAATGGAAGTGTTGAACTTGGAGGAAGATTTTTTCGTTGTTGGAATCGATCAGGACACGGAGCTGTCGATTTAAAACATGCCATTAAGGCAAGTTGCGATGTGTATTTTTATGATGGAAGCTTGCAAGTTGGGATTGATCAAATCAGTCAAACTTTATCACGCATAGGTTTTGGGGCAAAGACCGGAGTTGATTTGCCTAATGAATTTGTTGGAATTTTGCCGAGCAAAGAATGGAAGATGCAAAGATATAAACAAGCATGGTTTCAAGGCGATACTTTAAATACTTCCATAGGACAAGGTAATTTTTTAGCCACACCTATGCAAATTGCTAAATACACAGCACAAATCGCAAAAGGCTCGGAAGTTATCCCGCATTTTTTAAAGGCTGTTGAAAATAATAATAGTATTGAAAGTAAATTTGAAAAAAGTGATGAAATTTTTACATTGTTTGAAAAAACCCAACTTCCTTATGTAAGAGATGCAATGTATGCAGTGGCTAATGAACAAGGTGGGACGGCTTATAGATATTTGCACAATCTTGATGTAAAAGTAGCAGCAAAAACAGGAACAGCACAAGTTGTCGGCTTTTCACAAGCTGATAAAAATAGGGTTGATGAAAAACAATTTAAGTATTACACAAGATCACACGCTTGGCTTACTTCTTATGCACCATATAATAAACCTCGTTATTCTGTAACCGTTTTAGTAGAGCATGGCGGAAGAACCATAACTTCAGGAACGGCAACTGCAAAAATTTATCAAAAGATGATAGAGCTTGGTTATTTTAATTAATTATTGGTGATTTTTTCAATAGGTTTTTTTAATATAAATAATAAAAACGCTACAATTAAAAGCATCCACATACACTCTTCAAAAATACTAGGTAGCTTTTCCATATTTTCAATATTGACATTGCCTCCTATAAGCCCTCCTATTAAATTTCCTAAAGCACCTGCTACAAACCAAAACCCCATAATTTGATTTTTAATTGCATTAGGTGCAATTTTTGTCATTACTGATAAACCTATAGGAGAAATGCAAAGTTCTCCTAATGTGAGAAAAAATATACTCGTAATGATCCAAATAGGAGATATAGGAAGTCCGTTATTAGAAATAAGCATTAAAGAAGCAAATTTCATGAACATAAAACCAATTCCAGCAAAAAATATTCCAAGACTAAATTTTAAAATTGAAGAAATAAAAATCTTTTTATTGGCTAGCTTTATCCAAATGAGACCTATAATGGGTGCAAATACGATGACAAACAAAGGATTAAAAGATTGAAACCAATTTGCAGGAATTTTCCAGTTAAACACATTTCTTTCTGTGAAATTTTGTGCAAAAAGATTATAAGCAGTAGGTTTTTGTTCAAAAGCAGCCCAGAAAAACACTGCAGAAAAGAAAAATATAGCTAAAATTATTAATTTCTTTCTTTCTTTTATGTGTGTGATAAAAAGGTAAATAAAATAAAGACTTACGCATAGCAAAACAATAAAAAGCATTTTTTTAGAAAAGGACACAGGATCAAAGTCAATTACCCCTTTAAAAATCAAAAAGGTAAATCCTATGATGAATAAAAGACTTATGATAAAAACGGGAATAATTTTTTTATTTTTTTGGAACGATCTGTCGCATTTTTGCAAAATTGCCTCTTCGCTTAATTCATTTAAATCTTTTAGTGTTTTACTGTAAAAAACTATCAAAGATATGAGTATGCCTAATCCACTTACGCCAAAACCTAAATAATAACCCCAGTTTGCTTGTATAAATCCACAAATTAAAGGTGCCATAAAAGCACCTATATTAATGGCCATATAAAAGATGGTAAAACCTGAATCAAGTCTAGCATCATCTTTTTTATAAAGCATTCCAACTGTTACGGAAACAGAGGTCTTAAAAAGTCCTGTGCCTATAACAATAAAAATAAGCCCTATGAAAAACATAAAGGTATAAAAAATAGATAAAGCTATACTAATATAACCTAAGGATATGATAATTAAGCCCAGCAAAATAGCCCTTTTTTGCCCTAAATAATTATCTGTAAGCCATCCACCCGGTAAAGCAGCAAGATAAAGACAACCTGCAAAAATTCCATAAATTGCAGAAGCTTCTTCAGCATCAATTTCAAGCCCACCTTTGCCAATAGTTGCTACCATAAAAAGAACCAATAAAGATCTCGTCCCGTAAAAAGCAAATCTTTCCCAAAGTTCTATAATAGATAAACTTAATAAAGGTTTGGGATGTTCTAAAAAATTATGATTATTTTGTAAAATTTCTTGCTTTTGCACTCTTTAATTCCAAATATTAAAAATAGTTTTAATATTAGTCAAAAAATAATTAAAATTCAATATTTTTTTATTAATTTTTTGTTTTTTTTTTTTTTGAAATTTATATTTTTATTATTTT
>NZ_NFNY01000111.1 GCF_002179165.1 Campylobacter jejuni | reverse complement strand
TTTATATAAATAATATAAGCAAGATCTGTTTCAAAACTAAGGAAAAATTTATTTTTTTAGATGGGTTTGCAGGGCGGTTTCATAATCTTCTTTAGTATCAATTCCCATGCTATTTGTAACAATTTCAAGCATTTTGATTTTTTTGCCATTTTCAATTGCTCTTAATTGCTCTAATTTTTCAGCCTTTTCAAGGGAAGAATTTTCTAAAGCACAAAATTCACGCAAAGCTTTAACACTATAAGCATAAATGCCTAAATGCCCCTTAAAACTCTCTTCGTAAGCCGCTCTTTCATAAGGGATTTTTGCCCTTGAAAAATACAAAGCAAAACCATCTTTATCACAAAGCACTTTAACCAAATTTGAATCACTGGCTTCATCTTTGCTGATTTTTTTATAGCAACTCGCCATAAAAGCATCTTTATTAAGACAAGTTTTGGCAAATTCTTTAAATTTAAGCAAATTTTCACACTCAATAAAAGGTTCATCAGCTTGCACATTAATTATGATTTCATCATCTTGTAAGCCAAGTTTTTTACAAGCTTCATTAATTCTATCTGTGCCACTTTCGTGATTTTTGCTTGTTAAAACCGCTTTAAAGCCATATTTTTTAGCGATCTCTTGCACTCTTTCATCATCGACCGCTATACAAACTTCATCCACGCTTGAAACTTGTTTGGCTGTAGCGATAAACATCGGAACGCCACCTATATCACAAAGAATTTTTTCAGGAAAACGCGTTGAAGCCAGTCTTGTTGGTATAATAATCATTTTTTAATCCATTCTAAAATTGTATTTTCAATATCCCCTATTTCATAAACTTTTTCATCGATATTTTCAAGATCAAAAAGCCCTAAAAGTTCTTTTTTAATATCTATTTTAAATTCACTTGCTAAAAGCTCAAAATCCGCTTTTTCATCTTTGCATTCCCTATCAAAAAAAGCTTTTATCATACTTGGAGTGAATTTAGTCCATTCAGCAGTTGAAGTAATAATACTTGGTTTTGATAAATCAAGCATTTTAAAGCAAGTTGCCGTGTGCGGATCAATTAAAGTTTTATTGTTTTTAATAAATTTCATACACTCTTCATCGGTGCAAAAATCGGCTTCAAAGTCTTCTTGCAAGCTTTTTAATTCTTCTTTTTCGAGTTTAAAATATTTTTGTGTTTTTAGCAACCCCATTAGCTCTTTTGTTCTTTTATCTTTAAATTTGGCAAATAATAATCTTTCAATATTGGAAGAAATAAGTATATCCATAGCTGGTGAAATAGTCTTTTTAAGTACTCTATTTCTAAGATCGTATTCGCCTTTGTTAAAAAAATCACTTAAAATATTATTAGAATTTGAAGCAATTTTAATTTTTGAAATTTTAGCGCCCATTAATTTAGCATAAAAAGCCCCTAAAGCATTACCAAAATTTCCGCTAGGAACGATAATCTCGCAATCTTGCTTAAATTCGTTAAAAAGTTTTAAACTTGCATAATAATGATAAATGATTTGAAATAAAATTCTACCAAAATTCACTGAATTTGCTGCACAAAGTTCGTAATCTAAATTATACAACTCATCTTTAAATTCTTGTTTTCCAAGCAAGGTTTTCAAAGTGCGTTGTGCATCATCAAAATCGCCTTTTATGGCTAAAACTTTTAAATTATTTTTATCCATTGAACGCATTTGAAGTTCCTGCAAAGCACTTGTTCCGCCTTTTGGATACATACAAATAACTTTGATATTTTCCAAATTTTCAAAACTTTTAAGCGTTGCAGGTCCTGTATCGCCACTTGTGGCACAAATGATCAAAATTTTTTTATCTTTAGAAAATTCACTCAAAAGCACACCAAAAGGCTGCAAAGCCATATCTTTAAAAGCCCTTGTAGGCCCATGCCAAAGCTCGTTAATATAGGTTTTATCATTGATTTTTCGAAGCTTGATTGGCGAGTTTTCATCATCAAATTTTTCATAGCTTTTTAAAGCTTTTTCAAACAAACTTTCATAGCCAAATTCAAAGCTTTCTATTAGCTTTAATGCAAAGTCTTTATAAGATAAATTAGTGTATTTTTCGCCATCAAATTTAGGCAAACTTAAAGGTGAGTAAAGTCCGCCTTGCTGGGCATTTGGATTTATAATAGCGTCTTTAAAATCTTTTTTTTCATCAATATTTCTACTTTCAACTAGCAACATCAAAACTCCTTATATATTCGTGTAAAATTTGTTTAAAATTTTCTTTTAATTCAACATTTAATTCTATGATTTGACATTTAAAGCCAAAATCTTTCACTTTCACAAAATCCTTAAAAGTAAGCATTAGTGTATCGCAATTATGTTTTTTTAGCAAATTTTCAAGCTCTTCTTTTTTAAATTCATAATGATCTTTAAAAAAATAACAAGCCCTAGCCTTGATAAAATGCTCATACAATCTAAAAGGCTTAGCAATGGCACTAATAAGCACGGCTTTTGGATTTTCGCTGACATAAGAATAACGCACAAAATCCTTACCTTCAAGTGCGATAAAATCAGCCTTTTTCTCATAAAATTTAGGCAAGCGATAAGCCCCACTTGGCAAAGTGAAATTGAAAAAAGGCTTTATTTTGCTTTCAAGCAAAATATCAAATTTTTTAATATGAAATTTAGAAAAAGCATCATCAAGCAAAACAATTTTAGCTCCTAATTCAAAGGCTTTTTCTATGCCTTTTACCCTATCTTCACTCACTATCACACCAGAAAGTTCTTTGCAAAAGGCATATTCCATTGCTTCATCGCCACTTTGATTCACTTCACATAAAATTTCATTTTGATTTTTAACGAGCAATAATCCTTTACTTTTTCTCTTATAGCCCCTAAGCACAACAAAAACACCATCAAATTCCATTGCTATGGCTTTGCATATTGGCGTTTTTCCATTGCCACCAAAACTCAAATTGCCTACACTTATAATGGGCTTTTTAAAATCAATTTTTTTACGAAAAAAACTATTTAAAATTGCACAAATAGTATAAATAAAACTTAAAGGTAAAAGCGAAACTGCAATACATTTTTGCAAAAAATTAGGTTTAAAAAAATAATTATCCAGCCAAAGTTCATGTTTATTTTCTTTCATTTGCAAAATGCTCTTAAGTTTAAAATTTCAGGCATTGTTCTTTTGAAAGCATTATTTTTTAATCTTAAATTTAGCATATTTAATAAATTTTGATCAAGTTTTTCAAGTATTTTTTTATCGTTATTTTCAAGTGCTTTTAAGCCTTGATCGATTTTATTGTATGTAAAACCCAAATCCTTTTCATCGCTTTGATTTTCCCAAAGATCTGCACTTGGAGCTTTTTTGATAAAATTTTCATGCAAATTTAAATACTTTGCTAGTTCATAAATTTCGCTTTTATACAGATCGCCTATAGGATTAAAAGCACAAGCTAAATCTCCATAAATCGTTCCATAACCTAAGAGCAACTCGCTTTTATTTGAAGTACCAACAACCAAAGCATTTTTCAAAGCAGAATAATCATAAAGCAAACTCATTCTAATACGTGCAGCAAAATTACCCATGCGGATTTTATCGATATTTTCACTTTTGTCTAAAAAAGCGTCTAAAATATTTTGGATTTCTATGATTTTATACTCTAGTTTGAGTTCTTTACAAAGCATTAAAGCGTCATTTAAATTCTCTTGATTGGAAAATTTTGTAGGCATTAAAAGTGCAAAAACATTTTCATTTAAAGCTTTTTTGCAAAGCGTTGCAATTAAGGCAGAATCGATTCCTCCACTAAGGCCTAAAACAACGCCTTTAGCCTTAGCATTTTCTATTTTATTTTTTATAAATTTATCAATATTTTGCACAATTTTTTCACAATCCATAAACTTGCCTTTAAATAATCAATGTATAATTATAGTTTATTTTAGTTTCAAATTTCAACAAAAAAGGCTAAAAATGCAAATTCTAGCACAAGCTTGTGGTCCTTATGAGACAAATTGTTATATTTTAAGCACTTTAAAAGGAGAATTTATTATAGATCCAGGTGTAAATGCACTTGATTTTGTTAAAAAAAATACCAAAAATCCTTTAGCGATTTTAAACACTCACGGGCACTATGATCATGTTTGGGACAATGCAAGAATTCAAAAAGAATTTAATATCCCTATTTATATCCATAAAAATGATGAATTTATGCTACAAGATCCTTTTTTGAAAGGTTTTGAGCCGAGCAAAGCCGATGTTTTAATTGATAATGAAGATGAAATTGAAATCGCTGAAACAAAATTTAAATTTCATTTTCTGCCAGGTCATACTCCGGGTTGCACCATGATTGAGCTTGTAGGAAAAAATGTAATGTTTAGTGGAGATTTTTTATTTTATAGAAGCATAGGAAGATGGGATTTTCCTTATTCTGATGCCGTTTTAATGAAGCAAAGCTTGGAAAAAGTAATGACTTATAAAGACGATTTTAAACTTTTACCAGGACATGGGCAAGAAACAAGTCTTAAAGCCGAGCAAGCACATTTACCTTCTTGGTTTAGATATTTTTAAGGAGTAGCTTTGGCAGACTTAGACTTTATCTTGCTTTGGTATTTTATTTTTATAAATATCTTTTCATTTTTAGGTTTGTTTTTGGGTCAAAAGAAAAAAAATCAATTTGATAATAAAAAATTTTATAAAATTTGCCCTTGTAAAAAAATGGCGGAAAATGGTTCTTTAAGCACTATTTGTATTTATTCTGCCGTGGGCGGATTTTTTTATAGTGTATTGTCTATCGGTTTTATAGGATTTGGAAATTTAATTTTAGATTTGATTTTTTTACTCACACTTTTAAGTGCGTTTTTAGGCTGGAAATTAAAAATTGAGTAGAATAATTATAAATTTAGCTCCTTGTTTTTTATTTCTCGCCTTCAATCTTCCTTTGAAATTTTTCTCTATGATGATTTTACTCATATAAAGTCCCATGCCAGTGCCAAGGATGGCATGTTTGGAGCTGACATAAGGTTCAAATATTTTTTCTATAGGTTTTATACTGATACCGCCGCCATTATCTTCTATGCAAATTTTTATCACATTAAATTTCTTTTTGCTTGAAATTTTAATACAAGGATTTTCAATTTTTCTTTCTATTAAGATATCCTTAGCATTGCATATTATGTTTAAAATAGCTTGAGAAAATTGACTTTCAAAGCCATAAATTTCACTATTATTTTTCAAATTTGTTTCTATTTTGATATTGTGATTTTTCAAAGATGATTTTAAAAGCATTAAGGCATTTTCAATAGTTTTTTCTATGCAAAATTTCTCTTTTTTCCTATTGGGTTTAAAGAAATTTCTAAAATCATCTATGGTTTTTGACATATACGCTATTAAAAATTCAGCATTTTTTTCTTGCTCTAAAAAACTTTTTTTATCGAGTTTTTTAAGTTCTACTAGCAAAGAAATATGTGTGATAATAGCATTTAGCTCTGTTAGAGGTTGTCTCCATTGATGTGCGATATTTCCTATCATTTCACCCATACTTGCAAGGCGACTTTGATGCATTAAAATTCTTTCTTGCTCTCTTCTTTTACAAAGCTCATCATTTATTTTTTGCTCTAAATTTGCATTTAAATTTCTTAAAAGTGCTTCACTAAGTTCTAGTTTTTTAATCAAAACTTTAAAACCAAAATGTAAAATTATAAAAATAATTAAAATCAACACAATAGATAAAATTAAAGCCTGTTTAAAAGTTTTTTCGATATTTTTTTCTTGCTCACTAATATTTTGATAAAAAATTATTTTCGCTTCATTGTCTTTTATTTTAGAAAGTTTGAAAATATGTATTATGAAAGTTTGCCCATTTTTTCGTATCAGCTCACTATCTTGTAAATTCTCATCAAATATAATTTCTCCATTTAGTTTAGAATAAGCTTTAATCTCTTTTAAAAAATAATCCGCATACAAAGAAAATTCCACATATCCTAATAAATTATTTTTTTCATAAAAAGGCGTTATGATGTGATAGCTTAGTTTCTTATCTTCAAAGGAAAAATATTCTCTTTTGTTTTCCATAGGTTTTAAAGAATAAGAGTCTTTGCCTAAAAGCGTTATTAAATCACCTTTGTGATTATAAAATTTCATATTGATAAGATAGGGATTTTCATCTTTTAAAACCAAAAATCTACTCATTGTGAGTTGTTTAATTTTCTCTTTATTTTCTTTTTTTAAATAATATTTAATATTTTCAGATTGTATATTTGCATAAGCTCTGCTTGTGTAAAATTCTCTAGTGCGATTTAAAGTGGTTGTATAAATATTTCCAATTTGTTCTTCAAAATCTTTTTTAGAAAGCGTGATTAAATTTTCAATATCAATTTGTCTTAAAATGCTAAATACAACACAAGTTATCATAAAAAGCGCGATAACTAAAATCATGGTTTTATTTTTGGTGGAAAAATTTATTTGCATTGATATCCTACACCAAATACATTTTCAATTTTATCTTTAGGAAGTTTTTTTCTTAATTCTTTAATGATAGCTTTTAAAGCATCTTTATGATCTAAACTATCATTATAAAGCAAATTTTCTAATTCATCAAATTTCACAATATGATTTTTATTTCTTAAAAGATACTCAAAAACTTGTTTTTCTTTTTTTGTGAGTGTTAGTTTTGTGTAGCCATTATTTATACTTGAATTTAAAGGATTATAAAAAGTATTTTCATCTAATTTTATTTCGTAATTGTCGCCAAAATCATACATCCAAGAAGCGATTTTATGAAGTGCATTTAAAAATTCATCTTTACTAAAAGGTTTGATTAAAAATTTGCAAATATTAAGCTCAATGGCCTTTAAAAAATATTCTTGTTCGCTAAATGCACTCATGATTACCACAGGCGTTTTTTTATGCGTATTTCTAAATTCTTTCAAAACACAGAGTCCATTAAGTTTTGGTATGCAAATATCCATAAAAATCACATCAGGAGTTTTTTCATAAAAAATATCAAGCGCTTCTTCGCCGTCTTTTGCCTCATAGACTTCTTTAAAAAAGAGTGCCAAATTCGCACTCAAAGCTATTCTAGCTCCTGCTTCATCTTCTACATTTAAGACGCTTAAATGATTAAATAATGCCAACAATTCTTTCATTATTTTCCTTTTGTTTTATTATAATTTAATTTATTTTAAATTCTCCCTATTTTCTTCCTTTTGTTTCTTAAAATTAAACAAAATATAAATTTTTATCAAGGAAATGCAATGAATAAAAGGCGATTTTTTCTAAAAAGTGGCGTAAGCCTTGCTTTGGCAAGTGGTACAAACGCTTTTTCCCTTAAAAATCCTAGCAGGGATGAAGGAAAAAAAGAAGCATTAGGGCAAAAAGGAAAAAGATTTGCTATGGTAATCGATCTTAGAAAATGTGTAGGTTGTCAAGCTTGTACTGCAGCGTGTAAGGTAGAAAATGAAGTGCCAAAAGATAAATTTCGTACCAGCGTGGCAGAATTTGAAATAGGCGTTTTTCCAAATGTAAGAAAGGCTTTTTTGCCACAGCTTTGCAACCACTGCGAAAATCCTGCTTGTGTGAGTGTTTGCCCTACAGGTGCTACCTTTAAGAGACTTGATGGCATTGTGGTGATAGATGATGAAATTTGTTGGGGTTGTGGGTATTGTGTCAATGCATGTCCATATGATAAAAGATTTATAAATCCTATCACAAAAGTAGTAGATAAATGCACTTTTTGTGCTCATAGACTTGATAATGGTTTGCTTCCTGCTTGTGTTGAAACTTGCGTAGGCGGAGCTAGAATCATAGGTGATTTAAACAATGAAAATTCTCAAATTTCAAAGCTTTTAATGCAATTTCCAAGTTCTGTTTTAAAGAAAAGTTCAGGCACAAAACCACAAGTTTTTTATATAGGTTTAAATGGAAATTTAAGTGAGAATGTCCTTTCTATGGATGATTTAGATGATGTTTTAAAAGAAAAAGATGAAAAATTACAATGGCTAAGTAAAGGAGTTTAAAAATGGATTTAAATACTATTCATACTATAGTGAGTATCACACCGGATCGCCCCTGGGGGATAGCGATTGCAAATTATTTTTATTTAACAGGAATTTCGGCTACAAATTTTATATTTGCTTCTTTGTATTTTGTATTTAGGAAAGATTATTTTAAAAATATTTCTTTTTTCGCACTTATAGTTTCTTTTGTTTTTTTGCTTGTTGCTCCTATGAATTTAGTCGATGAATTAACTCAAGCAGGAAGAATAATGAATTTCTTTTTATATGGTTGGGAGAATTTTCTTACAAGTCCTATGAAATGGGGTGTTTTGCTTTTAATGTCTTATTTTTTCACTATGATTTTAGAGCTTTTTTTGGCGTATAAAATGCTTTTTAAGAAAGAAGAGAAGTATAAAAATTTAGTATTTTATTTTGGTATTTTAGGTATTGTTTTGGCTTTAGGGATTGAGTTTTATACGGCATATTTGATTGCAATTTTGCATTCTTTTATACTTTTAAACACTCCTTTAATGCCACCTTTATTTTTGGTTTCGGCTTTGCTTAGCGGAACTGGAGTTTTGATGATTTTACTAGGTATGTATGTGGTTTTTTTCAAAAAAGAAAAATTAAATTTAGAACTTTTTGCAAAACTTTGCAAACTTCTAGCTTTTTTTGCTTTGCTTGATATTTTGCTTAGAATTTTTTGGTTCAGCTTTTTACTTGTATTTAATGGAGAAGACAAAGAAATAGCACAAATTTTCTTTGCCAAAGAAGGATTTTTTATCGTTTTTGTTGATATGGGACTTTGCTTACTTTTGCCACTTATTATAGGTTTTTCAAGGCTTATAAATTCCTTATTTTTTGGTTTTTTAGCGGCATTTTTAAGTGCTTTTGGTGCTTTTTTATTCCGCTATACTTTAGTCATAGGCGGACAATCTTTTCCAAAAATGAGCACTTCTTTTTTAGAATATAAAATTGATTTTTTAAGCGATAATTTTATCAGTTTATTTTCCAATCTTGGGCTTTTAATAGCACTTTTTTGCTTTATACTGGCTATCTTTGATAAAAACTTAATGCTTCAAAAAGGAGAATGAAAATGCAAAATAAAAGAAGGAAATTTTTAATTGGTTCAGGCGTTGGTTTGGGTGCTGTTTCTGCTTTTGGCTATAAAGACACTATTTTTAGCGCATTAAGTTTTAAAGATAATGGAACAAGGGCTAAAAATAGCATTTATGCAAATGCTAAGGAGTGCGAATTAAGCATTAAAGATAATGAAATTAAAATGAATGAGAATTTTAAAATAATGCCAAGCGTTTGCAATGGTTGCACCACTTTTTGCTCTGTAAGGGTAAAGATTGATGATAAGGGCAAAGTGCTTAGAGTGAGTGGCAATCCTTATAGCTTGCTTTCAAGCGATCCTTGGCTTGATATGAATACACCTATTAAACAAAGTTTTTTAGAATTAGCCGGAGAAAATGGCTTAAATATGCGTTCAACCGCTTGTGCAAGAGGAAATTTCATACACCATAAACTAAAAGATGAATTTAGAATCACAAAGCCTTTAAAAAGAGTGGGAAAACGCGGAGAAAATAAATGGAAAAGCATAAGCATTGAAGAATTAATCAGCGAAATTGTAAATGGAGGAAATTTATTTAACGAAGGCGAAGTTGCGGGGCTTAAAAGCTTTTGCGATACCAAAACTTTAATCGATCCTAATAATCCTGATTATGGGCCACTAGCTAATAAATTATGCGTTTTAGGAACGGCCGATGAAGGAAGGCAAAATTTTGTCACACACCGCTTTACTCAAGCTTTTGGAACACTAAATTATTTAGGTCATACTGCTATTTGTGGGCTTTCTATGAGAGCAGGAGAAGCAGCTTTTTTAGATGATTTTGTAAAATATCCTCACTTAAAGCCTGATTTTGAGCATTGTAAATTTTTACTAAATATCGCCACAGCACCAGCACAAGCAGGAAATCCTTTTAAAAGGCAAGCTGCTTTATTGGCTAAAACAAGGACTAATGGAGTTTGTAAAGTAGTAACTATCACTCCAAATTTAACCAACGCGGACAATTTTGCAAGCGAAAATTCCAGATGGATTCCTATAAAACCGGCTTGTGATTTAGCCTTTGTTATGGGAATGTTAAGAGTGATTATAGAAAATAAGCTTTATAATGAAAATTATTTGAAAATCCCTTCTTTAAAAGCACAAAAAGCACTAAATGATGTAAGTTTTAGCAATGCAATGCATTTAGTTAAAGAAGATGGCTCTTTTTTAAGGGATGAAAATGGCAAAATTTTAGTGCTTGCAAACAATGAATTAAAAGACGCTGATGAAATTTTAGAAGCAGATTTAGAATTTAATGGTGAGATAGAATATAAGGGCGAGAAAATAAAACTTAAAACAAGTTTTAGCATTTTAAAAGAAAATGTGTTTGAATTTAGCCTTGAAGAATACGCCAAAAAATGCGAATGTGAAGCAAAAATTATCAAAGATTTAGCCTATGAATTTACAAGCTATGGAAGAAGTGTTGCAACTGATTGTCATGGCGGAACTATGCATACTACGGGCTTTTACACCACCTATGCGATCATGATGTTAGGAGCTATGGTGGGGAATTTAAACCATAAAGGCGGAATGAGCGTGGGTGGTGGTAAATTTAATAGTTTTAATGGAAAAGCTTTTAATCTTTTAGCTTATAAAGGCAAAAATAAGCCTTATGGCACGAGAATAGACAGAGCAAGAAAGCCTTATGAAAAAAGCACAGAATACAAAACAAAATTAGAAAACAACGAAAATCCTTATCCTGCAAAAGATAATTGGTATCCACTAAGCAATGCACTTGAAAGCGAAGTTTTAAGAAGCAGTGCAAATGCTTATCCATATAAACTTGGAGCGTTGATCACTTGGGGAGCCAGTTTAATTTATGGGCAAAGCAACAATAAAGAACTTATAAAGCTTTTAGAAGATCCAAAACTAGCGGTGCCTTTATTTATAGCTATAGATCCATTTATCAATGAAACGAGCATGTATGCTGATTATATAGTGCCTGATAGCGTGCTTTTTGAAACTTGGGGTGTTTTATCTCCTTGGGCAGCGTATAATACCAAAACAACGCATTTAAGATACCCTATCATCAAAAGTCCTAATGAAAAATTTAAAAATGGTGAAAGCATTTGTATGGATAGCTTTTTAATAGAACTTTCAAAAGCTTTAAATTTACCTTCTTTTGGCAAAAATGCAGTGCAAGATAAAGAAGGAAATCTTTATGATTTAGATCGTCCGAGTGATTTTTATTTAAGAGCTTTTTTGAATGTGGCTTTAGATGAAGATGAAGTGGCAGAAATTAGTGATGAGGAATTACCTTTAAGCGGACTTAAAATATATGAAGATGAACTTAAGAAAATTTGCAAAGAGCATTGGAGAAAGGTTGCTTTTATTATGAGTAGGGGCGGAAGATTTGCAAATAAAGATACATCTTATAAAGGTGATAGCCTAAGCAATGCTTATAAAAAAGGTGTGGCTATTTATAATGAAAAATTAGGCACTGCCAAAAATGCATTAAGTGGGGAAAAATATAATGGAAGCGTTAAGTATTATGACGCAAGATTTGCAAATGGGCTAAAAATAGAGAAAAAAGAAGGCTTTGATTTTCTAGCATTTTCTTATAAGTCAAATATTTTCTCTTCTGCAAGCGCTACGCTTGATAGTTTAAAAGAGATAAAATATAGCACTTATATAGATATAAATACCAAAAGCGCCAAAAAATATAATATCAAAAATGGGGATTTAGTAAAGCTTAGCTCTTATGAAAATAGCATTACAGGCTATGCAAGGTTAAAAGAAGGCATTCATCCAGATGCTATAGGAATAGAACATGGTGGTGGCAGAAAGGGAGAGGGAGCAAAAGATTTGTTCATTGATGAAGTGTTAATTAAAGCAAAAGTAAGAAGAAAAACAGGAAGTTCTTATAATGAGTTAAGCATTTGCGATATTACGAGATTAAATCACCCTAGTATAAGTGATTTTGTAATAGGTTCTAATGCAAGACAAGCCATCAATGTGAAAATTGAAAAGATTTAATAGATTAAAGTTAAAAACTCACAAGTTTTTAACTTTTTATTTTAAGATATTAAAGTTTTTTAATAAAATTTAGCTTTGCAGTAAAAGTTTTAGAATTTTTTAATCTTTAAAAAGTCAATTTTTATATAAATTCTAAAAACTACAAAAATTTTCCTTATTATGTTTGTAGCTTTTAATTTGATAATTTTAAAATCTTATTTATTCTCTTCAATCTTCAAAAAAACTTTAAATTTCTGCTTTTTAATCTAAGGTTAAATTTGGCATTTGTAGGCCAAACTAAATAAATATTTTACTTAAAAGTTGTTCCACCATCCACAATGAAAGTATGACCTGTTACCCAGCTTGCCTTGCTTGAGCAAAGAAAAAGACAAGCACCGGCTAGATCGCCAGGCTGTCCCATACGATTTAAAGGACTTAAATTTATTGTAGCTTGTTTAACTTCTTCATAATTTGTAAAAGCTCTCAAAGCATCGGTCTCAATTGGACCACCACTAACTACATTTACACGAATATTCTTTTCCCCAAGTTCAGTTGCAGCATATCTTGCCATAGCTTCTACTGCAGCTTTTGCTGTGCCATGACCTGAATAATTTTCTATATAAACTAAATTCCCCGTAGAAGAAATAGAAATAATGCTTCCACCTCCTACTTTCTCCATTCTTTTAGCTGCTTCTTGAGCTCCCACAACAAAAGCATTTACGGTAGCTGTGAAGATATTATTAATCCCTTTTGGTTTTAATTTCATAAATTTAGTATAGCCACCTACAACTGCACGGCCTGAAATAATAGCATTTGAGATAAAATAATCAATTCTATCAAAATCACCATCAATTTTTTCAAAAAGTTCCTTATAGGTTTCTGGCTCCAAAATATTAAATTCATAAGCTCTTGCTTTGATTTTATAATTACTTTCTAAATCTTTAATCATTTCATTAGCAATATCTGCGTTAGAATTATAAGTAAAAGCGATATTAGCACCCACTTTGGCAAATTCATAAACTATGGCCTTACCAATTCCACGCGTTCCGCCACTAATAACTAAAGTTTTTCCTTGAAATTCTGTATTCATTAAAATCCTTTTATGTTGTATTTTTTCATTACTTCTTCAATTTTAGCAAAATTTTCCTTACTTGGAGGACAAAGAGGAAGTCTAAATTCTAAATTTTCTATAAGTCCTGCTATATACATAGCCGTTTTTATAGGAATTGGATTGCTTTCACAAAATAGAATTTTATTAATATTATAAAGCTCATCATTAATTTTTTTGGCCTCTTTATAATTTTCTTCCAAGACTAAATGAGTGAGTTTGCTGATCATATCGGGTAATAAATTTGAAGTGACCGAAATGACACCTTTTCCACCATTAGAAAGTATAGGATAATTTATTGCATCTTCGCCAGAGATTAGCATCATTCTAGGTTCATGCGCGAGCAAATCGACACACTTATCTATATTTCCACTTGCTTCTTTTACCCCATAAATATTTTCACAATCTCTAAATAATTTTATAATAGTCTCTGTGCAAATTTCACAACCTGTCCTTCCTGGGACATTATATAAAAGCACAGGAATATCTACGCTATTTGCAATAGCTTTATAATGCTCATAAAGTCCTTGTTGGGTTGGCTTATTATAATAAGGCGCCACACTTAAAATACCATCTGCTCCATGTTCTTTAGCAAACTGAGCTAAATCTACAGCTTCATGCGTAGCATTACTTCCAGCTCCTGCTAAAACCTTTACTTTGGTTCCTTTGCAAATTTCTACCGCAATTTCTATGCAAGTCCGATGTTCTCCATGTGTTAAAGTCGCACTCTCTCCCGTTGTTCCTACAGGAACTACCGCATCAATACCATTATCAATTTGTCTTTTAATTAATTTTGCATAACTTTGCTCATCTACTTTATTATTTTTAAAAGGAGTAATAAGCGCTGTCATTGCTCCAATAATGATATTTTTATCCATATTCAGTCCTTTCTCAAAATCAATGTAGTGGAATTTGATCTATCAAAATATTTTTTAGCACATTTTGTTAAATCTTCACTTTTTAAATTTTCAATATTTTTTTCATATTCTAAAAGAGGTTTTAAATCTCCTCTTGCAAGATAAGAACCATAGGTATTTGAAACCGCACTAGCTGTATCAAGGGAAAAAATAAAATCACTTTTTACATTATTTTTAACTTTTTGTAAATCTGCATCAGAGAAACCACCTTTTTTTAATTTTTCTATAATTTTCCAAAGTTCTTTTTCCACACTTTCAGCTTTTATACCCACATTACAGTTACAAATAAAAATAAATAAATTTTCATCTATGCAATCATTTGCAAAAGAGTAAAAATCATTAATTAAATTAAGTTTATCCACCAAAATTTCATTGATTATAGAACTTTTTCCATTACCCAAAAGTTCACCTAAAGCATTTAAAGCGGGTATATCTTTATGTTTAAAATTAGGAATTTTAAAACCTATAGCAAGAAGCTCTGTTTGAGTTTGTTTTTTAATTTCTATTCTTTTTGCACCATCTTGTTGTGGTTCTTTGGTATGAATTTTTGGAATAGCTTTTGTATTCTTGATTTTTTCAAAATGTTTTTTTGAAAGTTCAAAAACTTCTTTACTTTCGATATCTCCACTCACAATCAAAATCGCATTTTTTGGTTGATAATAAGTGCTATGAAATTCTTTAATATCTTCAATACTCCAATTTTCTATATCTTTAAAAAAGCCTATTGGTGTCCAATGATAAGGATGATACATAAAAGCATGATTAAAAAGTCTAAAATATAAATACCCCAAAGGATTATTATCTGTTCGCCATCTGCGTTCTTCTAAAACCACTGCCCTTTCTGGCTGAAATTCCTCATCCTTAAGACTTAAATTTGCCATAAGTTCAGCAAAAAGACCTAAGGCTTTGTCTAAATTTTTTTTAGAACATTTTATATAATAATGCGTATAATCAAAGCCTGTGCTAGCATTATCCACGCCGCCAAAGCCCTTAACTATCTCATCAAATTCACCTGCTTTTAAATTTTTAGTACTTTTAAAATTTAAATGCTCTAGCATATGTGCTATGCCACTTTTTCCCATAATTTCATTTCTAGAACCCACTTTATAAAAAATATCTACACTGATAACATCGCTATTCTTATTCACTTCAAAAGCATAAACATCAAGTTTATTTTTTAGTGTAGTTTTTTCATAATTTATCATTTTAAATTTACTCCCACTGCTTCATTAATATTTAAAAATCCATCTCGTTGTAATAATTCTACAAGGGCTTGGTTAATATCTCTTACCAAGCTTGGTCCTTTATAAATAAGTGCTGTATAAATTTGGATTAAATTTGCACCATTTTTAATACGCTCATAAGCAATTTCACCGCTATCTATTCCACCACTTGCAATAAGTAAAGTTCTGCCAAATAAAACTTTAGCAAGCTCTTTGAAAAAAATTCCACTTTTTTCCGTAATAAGTTTTCCGCTAATTCCACCAAAAGTTCGGTTATTATCCAAAAGAGAATAATCCGCACTTGTATTTGCAATAATAAATCCACTCGCACCTTTTAAAATAGCATTTTCGCAAAGCTTTAAAGCGTCATCTATTTGCATATCAGGTGCGATTTTTATCAAAATGGGCTTATTTGTAATTTTTCTGGCTTCATCAAGCAGTTCATTTAAAAAGTCATTATTTTGAAGTTCTCTTAAATTTTTAGTATTTGGCGAAGAAATATTAATAATAAAATAATCACACAAATCTTTAAAATCTCTAAGTAAAGTAAAATAATCTTGTAAAGCGTTTTCATTGCTCGTGATTTTATTTTTTCCTATATTTACTCCTAGAGGTAAAACAAAAGGATAAGTTTTTGAAAGTCTTGTGGCAATTTTCTCAGCTCCTTCGTTATTAAAACCCATAGCATTTTGTATGCTTTCTTGCTTTACAAGACGAAAAAGTCTTGGTTTTTCATTGCCAACTTGAGCTTTTGGCGTAAAAGTGCCCAATTCCAAAAAGCCGAATCCAAGTGCAGCTAAAGGGCGTATCATTGTAGCGTTTTTGTCAAATCCCCCTGCTAAGCCTACGGGATTATTAAAACTAAGCCCTAATAATCTCTGTTTAAGACTTTCATCATCTACTATATATTTATAAGCTAAAAAACTTAAAGCTCCAGGAAGAGTAGCATTTAAAGTTCTTAAACTATACTCAGCCAAAGCATGTGCATTTTCAGGATCAAGTTTAAAAAGCAAAGGTTTTATAAAATCATAAAGCATATTATTCCTCACTATATTTTCAAAATTTTAACCAATTTTAACTTAAAGCTAGGCTTTGTTTGTCTCTATGTTTAAATTTTTGATAAAGCTCGCAAGTTTGCAAAAGCTCTTTATCCTTACCCATAGCAACAATTTGACCTTGATCAATTACAGCAATTTTATCCGCATTTTCTATAGTGCTTAAACGATGTGCAATAACTAAAATAAGCCTATTTTGTTTTAAATTTTCTATGGTTTTAATTATGGCTTTTTCACTTTCATTATCAAGAGCCGAAGTGGCTTCATCAAAAATAAGTAAATCAGGATTTTTGTATAAAGCTCTAGCAATAGCAATGCGTTGCTTTTGTCCACCGCTTAAATTTTTGCCATGTTCTTTTATTTCTGTATAAATTCCACCCATAGCTTCAACAAATTCATAAGCATTAGCAAGTTTTAAAGCTTCAATGATTTTTTTTTCATCGATTTCTTCGCTGTATGCAATATTTTCAGCAAAACTATCATTAAAAAGGTAAATATTTTGTGTTACAAGCCCTATTCTATCATGCAAACTTTTTAAGCTGATTTCATCAATATCCAAATCATTAAATAAAATCTGACCTTTTTGCTTTTTATAAAAATACATTAAGAGATTAACAATGGATGATTTTCCACCCCCACTTGTGCCAACCAATGCAAGCATTTGACCTTTGCTAAAATCAAAATTTATATTTGTTAAAACACTTTTATACGGGTTTTCATAAGCAAAATCTACTTGTTTAAATTCAATTTTTTCAATGCTTTGCAATTTTTTTTCTCCACCTTTGATTTGCGGTTCTAAATCAAGCAAATAAAAAGTTCTCTCACTCGCTGCTATTGCACATTGCAATTTACCATAAAGTGATGATAGTCTTTTTAAAGGCGTATAAATAGCAAAAAGCGCTGAAACAAAGCTGATAAAACTTCCCACACTCATATTTCCTTGTATAACTTCGCGTCCGCCTATAATAATTACCACAGCAACCCCAACAGATCCCATCATATCCATTAAAGGACTAGTAAGCGCATCGATACGAGCTGATTTTAAATTTAAATGACAAAGTTCATCGTTTTGCTTGGCAAATTTATCGTTTTCTTTTTTTTCTGTATTGCTTGCTTTAATAAGCTCAATATTTGAGAAAATTTCACTGAGTCTTGAAAGCAAATCTGAATTAGTTTCTTGTATATTTCTTGCATATCTTTTAAGTTTTTTAGCAAACCACACTAAAGGAAAGATTGCACAAGGCAAAACCACCAAGGCAAAAAAAGCCAAAGTAGGACTTTGATAAAGCACTACAATTAATAAACCAATAGCGGTTAAAAGTTCTCTAAAAAAATCAGGAATGATATTTGAAACTATACTTTGCAAAGCGTTAATATCATTAGTACAACGACTTACAAGCTCCCCACTTCTATAACGCTTAAAAAAATCCATATCGAGTCTTAAAAGATTTTTTAAAACCCTAGCACGCAAAATTCTTAGCATATCTGTTCCTATATAAGAAACATAAAAACTTTGCAAGTAGGTTCCTAAATTCTTAAAAAAATACATTAAAACAAGTAAAAAAGGTATAGTGTAAAGCAAAGCTTCATTTTTTTCAACAAAGATATAATTTAAAATAGGCTCTAAAGCATAAAAACTCCCAGCAGTTCCCCCGCTTGCTAGCAACATACCGATGATAGCTATACCAAATTGCTTCCAATATTTTTTATAAAAAGGTTTAAAGCGGATTAAAACATCTTTTAAATTCATTTCTTTATGCATTTAATTTTTCTCCCAAATCGTTCCTTGTGGTGTATCTTGCAGAACAATGCCTAGCTTGAGCAAATTTTCTCTGATTTCATCTGCTTTTGTGAAATCTTTGTTTTTTTTAGCTTCATTTCTTTGTGAAATTTGATCTTTGATCGATTTTTTGGTTTCTTCATCTACGCCCCATTGAAAATACAAATTTTCATCCATAAAACCAAAACCAAAAATTCTGGCTAACTCAACAAGACTTTCTTTTATTTTTTGCTTTAGCTCTTTATTTTTATTTTGCTTATCAAGTTCTAAATTTGCATTCACTACAAATTCATCTAAAAGTGCTAAGGCTTTAGAAATATTTAAATCATCGCTTAAAAGTTCTAAAATTTGCTCGGCAATATTGCTATTTATTTTTACATCACTCAAACTTTCAAAATCGTTAATTTCACCTATTAATAAGCGTTTCTTAAGGCGGTAAAATTTATCCAAGCGTTTTTTAGCATTTTCTAAATCACTTAAAGAATAATTAAAATGTGCTCTATAATGAGAACTTAAAAGATAAAATCTTAAAACTTCACCCATAAAATCTTTTAAAGCATCTTTTAAAAAAAAGCTATTATTTAAGCTTTTACTCATTTTTTCTCCATCGATTTTCACAAAGCCATTATGAAGCCAAATTTTAGCTAATTTTTTTTTATAAGCACAACGGCATTGTGCGGCTTCATTTTCATGATGAGGAAAAAACAAATCAACACCTCCTGCGTGGATATCAAGCGTATCTTCAAAAATAGAATCGATCATCGCCACACATTCTGTGTGCCATCCCGGACGCCCTTTTCCAAATTTACTTTCATAAAATTTTTCATCAAATTTCCAAAGAACAAAATCACTCTCATTTCTTTTTTTAATTTCACCATCAAGTCTTGAAATATTCTCTTCTTTGCTTCGATGAGATAGACTTAAATAAGACTCATCTTTGCTTGTATCAAAATACACCCCATCTTCTAAAATATAAACAAAACCCTTATCATTAAGTCTGTCAATCAAATCAAGCATCGCTTTTATATAGTGCGTTGCGCGCGGCTTAAAATCAGGTTCTAAAACATTTAAAGCTTTCATATCTCTTTCATAACTGGCGATATAAAATTCTGTAATTTCATTCATATCTTTGCTACTTTCGTTCATTTTTTTTAAGATTTTATCATCAATATCCGTGTAGTTTCTTGCAAATTTCACTCTGCGTCCTAAAGCAAGTAAAACCCTACGCAACAAATCAAAACAAACACTACTTCTTGCATGACCTAAATGTGCATCATCATAAACGGTTGGGCCACATAAATATATATTAACACTATCTTGATCTAAATTTATTTTTTCTTTTAAAACACTATCCATTAACTTCATCAAAACACTCCTTTAATATTAATAATAACCCATAAAAATATTTCTATAATATAAGGTTTAGCCAAATAAAGCAAAATGCTAAAAATACTAAGTCCTACAATCATTAAAAAACAAAATTTAAAAGATATTAAAGCAAAAAAGTTCTTAAAACCAAATTCCTTAATGTTAGCAAAAAGCAAATAAAAAGCACTGATTGAACTTGAAAGGGCTACCGCAACGACTTTCAAGCTTTCATCTTTGATTAAAAAAATAAAAGCAACAGAACATAATGCACTAATAAGTAAAGCTTTAAAAGCGATTATTGCGGCAGTTTTTTGCTTAAATTTCGCATAAAGCCACAAAGAAAAAAGCTTTTGCAAGCCAAAAGGCAAGAGTCCTATTAAATAAGCAATTAAAACATAAGCAGTAATAATGCTATCTTCTTGGGTAAAATTTCCTCTTTCAAACAAAAGTTTTGAAATTTCTAACGCAAATACAGAACCTACAATACTTGAAACAATAAGCAAAATACTTAAAAACGCTAAGGCTCTTTGCATAAAATTTAAAGCTAAATTTTCTTGATTGCTTTTTAGATGTTTGAGAATTTTTGGAAAAGAAACTTGGGTTAACGCAATAGCAAAAAGTGCTAAAGGAAGTTGAAAAACGCGATTCGCATAATAAAGATAAGAAATACTTCCAGTCATTAAAAAACTCGCTATTGTTGTATCAAGCAAGGAGCTAAGTTGAGTCGCAGAAGAACCCAAAACCCCATGAAAAAAATTCCCATAAAAGCCTTTTAAACTAGCTTTTGCTCTTTTGAATTTAATACTCAAAGCCATAGAGTGGATAACAATATTATTTTTTAAAACCAAAATATGCAAAATAAGTTGCGCCACTCCACTTAAAACCGTGGCATAAGAAAAATAATAAAGCGTATCAGCAGGATTATCTTTATCCACAAAAAAAGCAGCAATGACTACACTTAAATTAAACAAAGCTGCAGAAAAAGAAGTGATAAAAAATTTTTGCTTATAATTTAAAATTGCCCCTAGAAATGTTACTAAAAAAATAAAAAATAAATACCAAAAATTTATAGCCACCAAAGGTGCAGCTAAGGCAATTGTTTGGGCATTAAAGCCAAAGGCGAAGAGTTTAGTAAAAAAAGATGAAAAAAAACTTACTAAAAGACAAAATAAAAACACAATAGCACTAAATTGTAGCATAACACTAACGCAAAAAGCTCCCTTTTTTTTAGCTTTTACAAAATTAGGTAAAAAACTTTGTCCAAAAGCCCCTTCAGCAAAAATCCTTCTAAAAAAAGCAGGCATTTTTAAAGCCACAAAAAAAATATCACTATAAAGCCCTGCTCCTAAAAAAAGAGCAATTAAAACATCGCGTGCCAAACCTAAAATACGAGAAACTAAAATTCCTAAAGCATTGATAATAAAATTTTTAAAAACTAAACTCTTCATAAAATTCACAAAATTTTCAAATATAAAAATGACCATTTTAACTAAATTTGATTAAAAATTGACTATAATAACAAACTTAAATTTCAATCCAAGGGGAAAATTTGACTTTAGATGAGAAAATCATTTCTTATACCGAAAATCCTTCTCGCGAGCTTTTAAATGTAGCTTCAAGAACAGGTATTAATTTAAATGAGCTTGATTTCCATCTTTTAGCTTTTTCAACACAATATCGTTTTGGAGATATAGAATGGAAAAAAATTGCAGAAAAAGAACTTGTGCTTTTTGATAAAGATGAAATATTTTTAAAAAACGATTTGCAAATCAAGCAAGAATACAAAATTGAAATTTTTCACAATAATAACAATAACAAAACTTCAGACTATGTGAAATTAGTTGCCAATAAAAATCTTACAAAAATTGTTACCCAAATTGATTTTCGCCATCTAAAAACTCATGAAAAACTAGCTCTTGAACTTCTACAAATCATTTATAAAAAAATGATAAAACTAAAATTTTTGATAGGGATTCGCATTTTTGATTTTAAAAAAGAGTTAATTGAAATTTGCAATCAACACAAAAAAAACCCTTTAAATAAAATAATACAAATTGTTGTCGCTAAAGGCATTGAACCGATACAAAGTCAAGATGAAGCTTTGCTTTTATTGTATCAAGATAAAACAAAAGATTATACTATTGATGAAAAACGCTCAAAAATTGTAGCAGTTGATGAAAATGAAATCGCATTAAGACACTCTAAGGCCAAACAAGGACAAGAAGGTAAAGATCTCAATTTGCACACTTTAAAAGTTTTAAATGCAAGTGAAAACAAAATCAAATTCACTTGTTCTTCTGCTTTTAAAGCAATAGAATATGAAAATTATACAGACTATGTTGCCCTAAAAAAAGGCTATATAACAAATAATGATAATAAATTTGATATAGCCAATTTACTTGAATTTGGCAAAACAGATTTTAAAAACATAGGAATTATTCGCACAGGGCTTGATAAAAATGTAAAAATCAATATCAAATTTCTTTCAGAAATGGAAGATGCAGTAAATTCCGGTGTGGGGATAGAATGCGAAGAACTTAATATCGCAGGTAATGTTGGCAGCAATACAAATTTAAAAGCTACAAAATTAAAGATCGAAGGAACCACGCATTCAAAATCTAAAATTTATGCCAAAGAAGCTTTTATCAAAACTCACCGCGGAAATATTGAAGCAGAAAATTTAGAGATTGATTTACTAGAAAGCGGAAGTGTTAAGGCAAAAAAAGTAAAAATCAAAAAATGCCTAGGCGGCATTATCGAGGCGGATGATATTTACATAGAACATCTAGAAAGCAATAATAATTGCATATTTTATAACAATACAATCATAGAACATATACAAGGTCAAAATAATAAATTTAATGCCAAGATAAAAACAATGGAACAAAATTACAATCAAGAACTTTTTGAAATACAGAACAAAATTTCTACACTTAACCATAAAATAAATAAACTAAAACAATTTATTTTATCAAATAAAAATGGCATTTTAAGCATAGAAAAAAAGATTGAAGAATTAAAAAATCAAGGGCAAAATATACCAAACCAATATGAAAAAACCTTAAAAGATTTTTCTTTACAAAATGCAGAACTAGTCAAATTACAAAATGAAGAAAAAGTGCTTTTAGAAAGCCAAAAAAATATTCATCTTAAACTGCTTGAGCTTGAAAAAAAATTACTTGAAGCAAAATTTATCAATAAGAGTGGTAAATGGAGTGATATGAATGAAATAAGATTTTCACTCATAGAACCCAAAGAAGATATTTTTTATTCTTCATCTGCAAATGATAATATTAAATTTATAGGACTAAAAAAAATCATAGAAAATAATCAAGAAAAAATAGAACTTTATAAAAAACTTGACTACGAAGAAAAGGATACAGAATGGTTGTTGCCATCGAAGGAATAGTTACAAAAAAAGAACCTACTTTTGCCATTATAAAATGTGTTAGCGGTTTAAGTTATGGGGTTTTCATTTCGCTTTTTTGTGCTGCTAAGCTTGAAACTCATCAAAAATATGAACTTTTAATCACTCAAATCATCAAAGAAGATTCTAATAAATTTTATGGCTTTTTAGATAAAGATGAGCAAAAAATGTTTGAAATGCTTTTAAAAGTCAATGGCGTAGGTGCAAATACTGCAATGGCAATATGCTCAAGTTTAGATGTAAATTCTTTCTATAAAGCCTTAAATTTAGGTGATGAAAGCGTGCTTAAAAAAGTTCCAGGTATCGGACCAAAAAGTGCTAAACGTATTATTGTTGAGCTTGGCGATACAAAATTACAACTTGAAAGTGTAAGTGATGACAAAAGTGAAGCTTTAGCTGCTTTACTCTCTTTAGGATTTAAACAAGATAAAATTTTAAATGTTTTAAATACTTGCACAGGAAAAGATACAAGTGATCTTATCAAAGAAGCACTTAAAAAATTAGCATAACAAGGAATAAAAATGAAATTAGCAATACTTTTTGGCGGAAATTCTTATGAACATGAAATCAGCATCGTAAGTGCTGTAGTGTTAAAAAAAGTTTTAAAATGGGATTTGGAATTTATATTTTGCGATGAAAAAAGAAATTTTTATCTCATTCCAAATGAAAAAATGAATTCAAAAACTTTTAGTAGTGGTGCTTATCGAAAAGAAAAAGAATTATTTTTAAAACAAAAAGCTTTTTATCAAAAAACTTTATTGGGTGAAAAAAAACAAGAATTTGATTGCTTGATTAATCTCATACATGGAAGAGATGGAGAAGATGGAAAAATAGCTTCTTTACTTGAATTTTTTGATATTAAATTCATAGGCCCTAGAATTGAAGCAAGCGTATTGTCTTTCAATAAAGAG
Source organism: Campylobacter jejuni (assembly GCF_002179165.1). Taxonomy (GTDB): domain Bacteria; phylum Campylobacterota; class Campylobacteria; order Campylobacterales; family Campylobacteraceae; genus Campylobacter_D; species Campylobacter_D jejuni_B. The sequence goes on along the minus strand of NZ_NFNY01000111.1, from coordinate 3,204 downwards.
CTCACAAAGCTTTACGCACAAAGCGTTGGAGTTGAAACACTGGATTATCAAATGCTTAGAAAAAACCAAAAACAAGATTTTAGTCCAAATTTTCCTTGCATTTTAAAACCAGCTAGACTTGGAAGCAGTATAGGAATTAGCGTGGTTAAAAATGAAAAAGAATTTGATTATGCCAAAGATGTGGGTTTTGAATTTGACACTGATATTTTAGTAGAAGATTTTAAAAATGGCATCAAAGAATACAATCTCGCAGGCTGCATGATTAAAGATGAAATGATTTTTTCTATCATTGAAGAACCCAAGAAAAAAGAATTTTTGGATTTTGAGCAAAAATATCTTAGCTTTTCAGGGCATAATGAACTTATAGAAGCCACTTTAAGCGAAGAATTAAAACAAAAACTAAAAGATAGTTTTGTTAAAATTTATAATCCTTTATTTAAAGGTGCTCTGATTCGTTGTGATTTTTTTATCTGTGAAAATGAAATTTATCTTAATGAGATTAATCCAAATCCTGGTTCTTTAGCGAATTATCTTTTTAAAGATTTTAATGAGATAGTGAAAAACCTTGCTTTAAATGTGGAAAATGAAAAGAAGATTAAAATCACTTACGATTTTTTACATTCTATTAATGGGCAAAAGGGTAAATTATAAGCCTTTAAGGCAAAGTATGTTAAATTTTATGTAAAATTTTATGTATTTTAGGAAATTTTATGCTTTCTTTTAAACAAGATGAAATTTACACAGCCACGGAAGTTGTGAGAAATTTTAGCCCTATTATCGAAAAATTAAAAAAAAGCGATTCAGGCAAAATGGTAATTTTAAAAAACAACAAATTTGAAGCCGTTTTACTAAGTATGAAAGAATTTGAACGCTTGCAAAATGCTATGCAGCTTTTAGAAAATATTTACAAAAATCAAAAGGTATAAAATGGCACTTGTAAGCATTGTTTATCAAAATGATAATTATAACTTAAGCTATGAAATTTTAAATCAAAACAAAGAACAAACTTTATTAATATTGCACGGCTGGGGTGCAAATAAAGAACTGATGAAACAAGCATTTTCTAAAACTTTAAATGATTTTTGTCAAATTTATTTAGATTTACCTGGTTTTGGAAATTCAAGCGTGGTAAAAAGTCTTAAAAGCGATGATTATGTAAATATTATAAAGGAATTTTTAAACGCAAAAAATTTAAATATTGATGTATTTTTAGGACATTCTTTTGGTGGAAAAATTGCCGCCCTACTTGCTCTTGATTTTCAAAAATCTAAGCTCGTTTTACTTTCAAATTCGGGCATACTCACTAAAAAATCCCTTAAAGTGCGTTTAAAAATTACCCTTTTTAAAATCTTAAAAAAATTAGGTTTTGGTAGATTTTATCGTTATTTTGCAAGCAAAGATGGAGCAAACTTAGATCCTTTAATGTATCAAACTTTTAAAAATGTAGTTGATGAAGATTTAAGTCAAATTTTTGCTAAAATCGCCAATAAAAGTCTTATTTTTTGGGGTATTGAAGATAAAGCCACCCCTTTAAAAAGTGGAGAAATTATGCACAAACTCATTAAAAATAGTGACTTTTTTCCCTTAGAAGGCGATCATTTTTTCTTTTTAAAACATTCTTTATTTATAAGCAATAAAATCAAGGAAATTTAATGTTAATCAATATTCTTTATTTTATCAATTCTCTATTTTTTAATTTTTGCGTTGCTTTTTATCTTATGAGTGCTTTGCAATGGTATTCTTATAAATTTAAACGCGTATTTTTGCATTATCATAAACCTTTATGGCATTTATATTTTTTCTTTTTACCTTATTTTTTCTTTTTAACCTTTCCTTTGTATTCTTTGGCATATTTTTTGCTTATTCATACCCCGATTTTATATTTTTGGAATAAAAGCATAGATAAAAAACTTGTTTTTACTAATAAAGTCAAATGGTTTTTTGTTTTTGTATTCATTTACAATGCTATTTTTGCTATACTTGCTTTGCGTTTCTCTTTCCTTTTTAATCTCTTTGCCCTGCCCTTTGCTTTAATCAGTCTTAAAATTTATGAAATTTTTAGCGCTTTGTATTATAAAAACAAGGCTAAAATAAAATTACAAAATAATAAAAATTTAAAAATTATACTCATTACCGCTAGTTTTGGAAAAACAAGTATTAAAAATTTCCTTTATGAACTTTTAAAAGATAATTTTAAAGTTTATAAAACTCCTCGTTCTGTTAATACCTTGCTTGGTATTATTGCAGATATTAATACAAATTTAAGCAACGATACGCAAATTTATATCGCTGAAGCAGGTGCAAGAATCAAGGGTGATATTGATGAAATCACGCATTTTTTAGAACCTCAAATTTGTATTGTAGGAGAAATAGGAAATGCACATCTAGAATATTTTAAAAACATGGAAAACACTCGCACAACCAAACTTGAAGCCCTAAATTCCAAAAGATTGCAAAAAGCTTTTTTACACACTAGCACTCAAAAAAACGAAAATAATTTAATTACTCTTTATGATAATAAATTAACAAATATCCAATCAAGTCTTGAAGGTTTAAATTTTCAAGTCATTTTAGAAGGTGAAAAATATGAATTTAAAAGTCAAATTTTAGGAGAGTTTAATGCTGAAAATCTTTGTGTTTGCATACTTTGCGCCAAATATCTTGATGTCAATTTGGAAAAAATTCAAAGTCAAATCTTAAACATAAATTCAGTAGAACACCGCTTACAAATCATCTCCAAAGAACCAAAATTTATTATAGATGATGGCTTTAATGGAAATTTTAAAGGTATGAGTGCAAGCTATAAGCTTTGCAAAAATTATAAAGGACGCAAAGTGTTAGTCAGTCCTGGTATAGTCGAGGTCAATAAAGAAGAGAACATAAAACTCGCTAAAATCATCAACGAATGCTTTGATTTAGCCATTATTACTGCACAGATTAATGCTGAAATTTTTAAAAAAGAACTGAAAATTCAGACTATTATACTCAAAGAAAAAACTGAACTGATAAAAGTTTTAGCCAAGGAAACACAAAACGGGGATTTGATACTTTTTTCAAATGATGCTCCTAGTTTTATGTAGTATTTTAGAAGGTTTTTAACAATAAAAAACCTTCCTAAGCCTTTAAATCCACACTTTTGATATTGTGTAAATTTGCATTTGAAAAGATTTTAGTAAAATCATTATTGTTTAATTTTTCATCATC
>NZ_NFNY01000122.1 GCF_002179165.1 Campylobacter jejuni | reverse complement strand
GCGGAAATATTGGTCTTAAATATCAATTCTAATTATTATAAAACGGAATTCTCCTTGCAAAGCCTTAATGGCTTTGCAAACTTACAATAAATCAAAAATAAATCATAAAAAATATATACTGGTTGTTAAAAAGAAAAAATATTCTGATTTTAAATTCTAGCAATTTATAATCATTTTATTTTTAAGATTAGAAAGATTTCTTCTTTGCAAGGGTTAAATTCCCTTGCAATTTAAAAAGATTTTAGCAGAATTTTGCTAGCATTAAACCTTAACTTATAATCTTACTCATCTCTCATATCGATCACATAGCGGAATTTTGCTTTTCCTGAAGTTAAGTTTTCATAAGCTTTATCGATGTCTTTTGAAGTGATGAGTTCAGTTTCTGGGTAAATTTGATTTTTAAGTGAAAAATCAAGCATCTCTTGAGTCTCTGCAATGCCACCAATTAGCGAACCATAGACTTTTTTACCTGCTTTATGCACAAAATCGTTAATTTTAATATGAACCTTATCTTCAACCGGTGGTAAGCCCACTATCGCCATTTCTCCGCCAAATTTAAGCAAATCCATATAAGCACCAGGATCATAAGGAGTTGGAATGGTTGAGATGATAAGATCAAAGCGTTCTTTTACAGCGTTTTTATCTGTACTTATATAAAAAGAACTTACGCCCATAGCCAAAGCTTCGGCTTTTTTGTTTTCATTTCTAGCAAAAACACTCACTTTTGCACCCATTTTCACAGCGTATTTAACCGCCATCATTCCAAGTCCGCCAAATCCAGCTACTGCAACGTTTGAGCCTTCTTTAATATTTGAAAATTTAAGTGGCGAATAAGTGGTAATGCCTGCACAAAGCAAAGGTGCGACTTTTTCCATCGGTGCGTCTTTTGGCACACAAATGGCAAATTTTTCGCTTACTACGATGTTGTTTGAGTAGCCTCCATAAGTGTTTTCATTGCCATGAAAAATATCGCAGCTATTATAAGTGTAAATGGTTTGTCCTTTTTCGCAAAATTGCTCTTGGGATTTTTTGCACGCTTCGCATTCTCCGCACGAATTTACCATGCATCCTACCCCTGCGTAATCACCTACTTTAAATTTACTCACATTTTTACCCACTGCAATCACTTCACCCGCTATCTCATGACCTGGAACGCAAGGATAAGTAGCCTCTCCCCACTCGCTTTTTGCGGTGTGTATATCGCTATGACAAATTCCTGCGTATAAAATTTTAATCAAAATATCATTATCGCCTATGGCATGACGAGTGAATTCAAAAGGCGTGAATTTCGCATCTTTGCTAAGCATAGCATAGCCTTTGCTTTTAATGCGACCATTTTCTAAAAAGATTTTAGAGTCCATTTTTGCTCCTTGTTTATTTTTTGTTTCATAATTATAAAACATTAGAGTAGATATAAGTCAAGAGAAAATTTAATTTTTTAAAATTTATTTAATGCTTAAATCTTATAAATAAAAGTCTTTATAAAATAAAATATAGTAAAATACTTTCTTAAATTTAAATTATTTAGGAAATTATATTTATGAAAAAATCTCAAAATTCTATAGAAGAAATTGTTGAAGATAAGATAAAATCACAGCTTGATAAACTAAAAATTCCCTATTATGCAAAAACACAAGGTATCAATACCGAAATTGATGAAGCGCTTACAAAAGCTCCAAGCAAAAGTGGCGGAGATGGCAAAAATTATCCTGATATAAAATTATTAATCAAAACAAAAACACTAAGAACTATTCCTATTATGATAGAAGCAAAAGGCTTAAAAAACAAACTTGCCAAATTTAAAGACGAAGAGATAGAAAATACCACCAAAGATAATAAACCCCATTATAAAAATATCCAAGAATACGCCCTAAATGGTGCGGTGCATTATGCTAATGCAATCCTTGATTATACGCATAGCTATGATGAAGTCATTGCAATAGGAGTTAATGGCTATTATGAATCATCAAGCGATAAAGAACCCAAAATAGAATATGCCCTTTATTACTTAAATCGTGAAAATTTAAGTATTCCTAAAAAAATAGGCGATTTTAAAGATTTAAGTTGTTTATCAAAAGAATATTTAGATGATTTAATGCTTAAAATAGATTCTATCAACTTAAGTGATGAAGAAAAAGCAAAAGCTATTGAAGAGCTTGAAAGCGATACAGAATCTAAACTTAATGCACTCAATCAATTTATGCATGATGGCTTATTAAATATTAGCCCTAACGATAGAGTAGCCTTACTTGTAGGTATGATTATGGCAGCTCAAGGAGTGGCTGATAAAATCGCACCACTAAAATTAGACGAGCTAAAAGGACAAGAAGGACAATACACAAATGACGGGCAAATTTTTCTGAATAAAATCAAAGATTTTTTAAGCTATAAAAATCTACCACAAGAAAAAATTAATCTTGTCATTAATGATTTAGAAAAAGCCTTTATTCATTCTAAACTTTATAATGTAAAATCCTATACCAACGAGCTTTTACACTCAAGCGATGAAAGTCCACTGAAAAAAATCTATATCCAAGTGCTTGATAATATCTTGCCACTTGTAAAAAAACTAAAAACCGCAGATATTGCTGGAAGACTTTTTAATTCCATTACCAAATGGCTAGAAGTGCCAGATAATGAAAAAAATGATGTCGTGCTTACACCTAGATATGTCGTAGATCTCATGGTAGCCCTTGCAAAAGTGAATAAGGATTCTTTTGTGTGGGACTATGCGACAGGTTCAGGAGCCTTTCTTATCTCATCCATGAATACAATGATAAAAGATTGTGAAAACATCAAAAGCTCACAAGAAAAAGAAGAAAAAATCGCCCACATCAAAGCTTATCAACTTTTAGGTATAGAAAAACGCACTGATATTTATCTACTTGGAATCTTAAATATGATTTTGCTTGATGATGGGAGTGCAAATTTATTACATAAAGATAGCCTGAAAGAATATGAAGGCAATTACGAGCAAGGCGATAAAAAAGGTAAAAGTTTCCCTGCTAATGTCTTTTTACTAAATCCCCCTTATTCTGCAGAGGGCAAAGGCTTTATTTTTGTAGATAGAGCATTAAAAAGAATGCAAAAAGGTAAAGCGGTAGTGATTATCCAAGAAAATGCTGGAAGTGGCAATGGGCTTCCCTATACTAAAAATATTTTAGAGCATTCAAGCCTTTTAGCAAGTATCAAAATGCCAAATGATTTATTTGTAGGAAAATCAAGCGTGCAAACAGCCATTTATGTGTTTGAAGTAGGAGTAAAACACGATAAAAAATCCTTAGTAAAATTTATAGACTTTAGCACTGATGGTTATACAAGAGCGGCTAGAAAAAAATCAAAAGCAAGTGTCAATCTAAAAGATACCAACAACGCCAAAGCAAGATACGAAGAGCTTGTAAATATTGTGCTTTATGGCTCAAAGTATTTAAATTATTATAAAGATTTTTATATAGAGGATTGTATTAATTTAGAAGGCAGAGACTGGACTTACTCACAACATAAAAAAATCGATACAAAACCCACACTAGAAGACTTTAAAAAGAGTGTGAGTGAATATCTTGCTTGGGAAGTAAGTAATATTTTAAAACAAGAAGGATTGTCGCAGGGAAAGTTCTAAACCCTGCTTTAGAGAAATTAGAATCTGATTTCAAAAAAGCAGGGGGAGAGTGGAGAGAGTTTAGAATTGGAGATTTGTTTGAGTCTGAAAATGGAGATTTTGATATACAAAAAACACATTTAAATAATAAAGGTGAGATAGTTATAAGCTCAGGTGAAACAAATTTGGGAATTATAGGTAAAACAGATGTCAAAGCTAAAATTTTTGAGAAAAATACTCTAACTTGCGATATGTTTGGAAATGTTTATTATAGAAGCTTTCCTTATAAAATGGTAACTCACGCTAGGGTTTTTAATCTAAAAGCAAAATTTAACATTAATGATAGGATAGGATTATATCTAGTTGGTATTTTTAGCTTTATAAAGCTTAAATTCTCATATTCTAGTATGGCAAGTTGGAAGAAAATTAAAAATGAAGTTATCACTCTCCCCACAGATTCTAAAGGTAACCTTGCTTTTGAATTTATGGAATCTTATATAGCGGAGCTGGAAGCGGAGCGTGTGCGGGAGCTGGAAGCGGAGCGTGTGCGGGAGCTGGAAGCGTATTTACACATAAGTGGATTAAGCAATTATAAACTGACTAAAAAAGAAGAATCAGCTTTGAATATTATTTCCAATACAAATAGGGGGGGGTAGCACCCTCTAATATAAATTCTATATTTTGGAAAGAATTTAAAATTGGGGATTTGTTTGAGATTTTTACTGGCAGAGATGTGATTATAGGGCAAACAGAACTAGGAAATATACCACTGATTAGTCATCAAAATACAGACAATGGGGTTGTGAAATACATTAAAAAACTTAATGATAGACATATTTTTGATTATCGTTATACCATTTCTTTGGCTGATAGGGGAGTATTTTATGCTTCTACACAATTTGAAAATTTTCATATAGGAACTAGAGTTAAGGCACTTGTATTTAAAGATAAAAATACAATAAGCAAAGAAATAAGACTATTTTTTGTTAGCACAATTAATAAATTACAAATTTTATTCAAAGATTATCTAATCAATGCTACCAATAAATTACCGGAGTTAAAAATTACACTCCCCACAGATTCTAGCGGTAATCTTGCTTTTGATTTTATGGAAAATACAATCAAAGCTCTACAAAAAGAAATAATTAAAAATGTAGTTTTATATAACGATACAAAAATTAAAGCTACAAAAAAATGTATTAAAACGCATTGATTTTTTAGCTTTGATAAAGTATTATTAAAGATCATTTTTCCCAAAGGATACCCATGAAAAAAATCATCTTTTTGTTTTGTTTTTGCATTAGCTTTATTTGTGCTAAGCAAATTTATATCGTGCATGGATATGCAAGCGATGAGAATTATGGCTTTTTGCCAAGTACAGCAAAAAATTTAAAGGCTAAAAATCACGAAGTTTTGCTTTTAAGCTTTCCAAACGCTTCTTTACCTAAGCTTGATGAGTGGCTTAAAACGATGAAAGAAAATTTCACAAAACTTGATGAAAATACCTTTTTTATCACGCATTCTTTAGGTGGGATTGCGGTGCTTGATTTTTTAAATTCGCTTGATGAAAACACTAAAATAGGCGGCGTGATAATGGTCGCACCTTTTGACGAGCCTTTAGAAATTTTGCCGAGTTTAAATGAGTTTGTAAAAGTAAAATTAAATTATAAAAAGCTTGATAAAATGACAAAACACAAAATCATCATCAGTACAAAAGATGATAAAGTCGTACCAACTTTAATAAGTGAAAAATTAGCCAAAAAACTAAACGCCAAATTTGTACAAACTAAGCACGGCGGACACTTTATGGAAAGTGAAGGTTTCAAAGAATTGCCTTTAGTTTTAGATGAATTTGAAAAAATAGAGAAGTTAAAATAAATCACTTTAGTTTAAATTTAAATGTAAAATTTATAAAAATTTGTAAATTTTTACAAGGACTACATCCCTAAACAACAAACCTTTAAAATAAAAAACTAAAAAAAGCAATTAAAAGTTTTTAAAAAGCAACTAAAAATAAGTTTTGATTTTAAAAACTTTTCTAAAAATATAACTTTCTAAATTTAAAAATCATAAAAAATCACAAATTTAAAATTTTGCGATAAAAAATAATCTTGGCATAGGCAAAAGCACACTATTATCTTTTTGCAATGGAAAAAAAGGTGCAAGTTTTACTTTTAATTCTTTGATAAATTTAACTTGCAAATTTTCATCAAGTTTTTCCAAATAAGGACGAAGTCCAGAGCCTTTATACCACTCAATCACTTCATCTAAACCCTCTAAAATATGATAATAAGTGCTTTGCCAAATTTCAACTTCTTTAAAATAATTTTGCAAAATATCATAATACTCATAAGCATTTAAAGCATAAAATACTCTAGAATTTAAGTCATATTCTTGTGCAAGTTTTTCTAAATTTTGATGAAAAATCGAATTTTTACCCAAAGGAAGTTGTGCTGCAAAAATACCATTTTTATTTAAAAGTTCTGAAATTTCTTTAAAAAGCTTGTTTTGATTTTCTACCCAATGGATACTCGCATTAGCAAATATAAGATCAAATTTTGTCTGTATATTTAAAAGCTCGTAGTTAATATCAAACTTAGCAAAATCACAATTTTTAAGATTTTTGCTTTTTGCTTTTTCAAGCATATCTAAAGAATTATCAATGCCTAAAATTTGAGCATTTTCAAAAGAATTTTGTAAAATCTGCGTGCTATTTGCAGGGCCACAACCCAAATCCAAAATAGTGCGAATTTCATTTTGTTTAAATTTATTAATCAAATCAAAAACTGCCACATTGCGTTCTTTTTCAAATTTTAAATATTGCGTTGCATCCCACTGCATTTTCTTCCTTTATCAATTTAAATTTCAATCATTTTAAAAAATTAAAGCTTTACTTTTTATAAAATATTTTTATATGCATCTATATCTAAGTTATTTGCATTAGCACTAAAAATTGCACAATGCTCTAAACTTTTGCATCCTAGATACTCAAACGCATAATAAATTGGCTTTAAAAGTTCTTCCAAAGTCGCTCCATGATGCCCATCATAGCTTTCTTTTGCACCACCTAAAGTCGTGATAATTTGAAATTCTTTATTTTTCAAAAGCTCTTTATTTTCCCCATAAAGAATAGCAGTTAAAACCTTATCTTGCCATTCTTTTAAAAGCGAAGGTGTGCTAAACCAAAAAAGTGGAAATTGAAAGATGATTTTATCAGCTTCTTTTAGCAAACTAAGTTCTTTATTAACATCTATTTTTCCATCCTTATAAATCTCACTGATATTGTGAATTTGCACCTTTTTTAAATCTTTAATGCTTTCTAATAAAGCACGGTTTGCCTTTGAATCTTCCCAAAATGTATGTGCAAAAATGATTAAAGTTTTCATTTTTCTCCTTTTATTGTATTTATTACATTATAGAGTATAAGAGTTACAAAGCCTACAAAAATATAAAATATTGTATAATTTTAATCATTTTTAAAGGATATCAATGCAAGATCAAGATGAAATTCTAAAAACTCTTAAAAATTTAGCACTTTGTGATGAAAATATACGCCTTGTTACGCTTGAGGGATCAAGGGTTAATAAAAAAGCGAAAAAGGATAAATATCAAGACTATGATATTTCATTTTTTGTGTCACTTGATAAAATGAAAGATTTTTTAGGGCTTAATGAAAAGCAAAATTTCAACGAATGTAAAAATTTACCAAAATGTATTTTAGAGCTTGAAAATTGTTCATATTTTAAAAAAATTTTAATGCTTCAAGTGCCTGAATGTATGGAGTTTTATCCACCTGATTTGCCTAAAAATTGGGTAAGTTTTTTAGTGCTTTTTGAAAGTGGAGTGAGACTTGATTTAAGTATTATTCCTTTAGAAGATTTGAAAAATTACTATGAATTTGAGCCTTTAAGCCAAGCGCTTTTGGATAAAAATGGGCTTTTTACACATGAAATTTCAAATTCTGCTTTTAGTATAGCAAAGCTTAGCAGTCAAAGCTTTGATGATGTTTGCAATGAGTTTTATTTTACTTTTTCAAAATTGGAAAAAGCCCTTTTAAGAAAGCAGTTTATAATGTCGAATCATTTGCTAAATTCTATGCGTCAAACGCTTTTTGATTTGCTTAGTTTTAAGATAGGGCTGAAATTTGGCTTTGAAATCTGGCTAGGACAAGAATGCAGCAATATTTTAGAATTTTTAGAAGAAAAAGAAGTCAAAATCATCTTAAAATCTTTTAACACAACTACTCCTAAACAAATCAAAAAAGCAAGAAAAAAGCTTGAAATTTTATTTCACAAAAATGCTAAATTTGTAGCAAAAAAGAGTGATTTTAAGCTTTTTCCTTACCGAAAAAATGTGAAAAAATACTGCAAGATTTTAAGAAAATTGTAGAATTTTTAAGCTTTACAATTTTTATAACTAATAAATTATATTATCCAGCTTAAAAAAGATAAATTTACATTTTTTTATATAATGCACGGATAAATACTCATAGGGATTATTTATGCAACAAAGTCTTAATGAACTAGAATACAAAACTTTACGAGAATGGTTTTATGAGATTTTTGACAATAAATCTTATAAAAACAAACAAATGTTTCCCAAAAATTTAGAAGATTTTTTAAAACATTTTAATAAACAGCATGAATTATGCTTTAATGCTAATAGCAATGCAGACTTTTCAAAAATAAATATAGAGATGTTTAAGAGCGTAGAATCTTATTTAAAAAAGCTTGATATTTGGCATTTAAAGCTAGAGGGCTTGTGCTTAGAAGAATTGCCTAGTTTTGTTTTAGAGCTAAAAAATTTACAAAAATTAAGTCTGTATAACAATAGCTTTTGGCAACTAGATAAAATAAATGAGCTAAAAAATCTAAAAAAGCTTAATTTAGCTCACAACTGCTTTTGCGAAATGCCACCACTTTCTTTACCCAATCTCACACACCTAAGTATATATAGTAATTTATTAGAAAATAAGAATGAAACGGATTCCATAGGGCTTAAAAACCTTAATACTCCAAATTTAAAAAAGCTTAATTTAAGCTCTAATAAAATTACATCCATGCCAAGCCTTCTTGCTTTGCAAAATCTTAAAATTTTAAATCTTTCTTGTAATGCATTAAGCGAGATTTTAAAAGAACTCACTACCCTGCCAAACTTACAAAAGCTTGATATTTCTTATAATAAACTCACAAGCCTAGATACTAGCTTTTATAAAGCTAAGTTTGAACTTATTAAAAATGGAAATAAAATTCCGCTTACAGATTATGAAAAAGATCGCACTTCACATTTAACCCAAAAAGAATTTAAAGCTTTTAGCACTTGGCTGTGGAAAAACTGCCATGATTGTGGGCTTATGCTAGAAGATATGCTTGATGAGTTTAGATACTATGATGATTATGGCTATGACGCACCAGAACTTAAAGAGTGGTTGTTACAAACCCGTGTTTTTGGGCTTCTTAGAGATTGTCCAAAAGTAAATGAGCTACCAAAAGAGTTAGGAAAGCTAAAAGGACTTCAAAAAATTGATGTCTCTTACCACCCTATTTCCACTCTTCCAAGCGAAATTTTTGGTATAAAAAGCCTAGAATATCTTGATATTTCAGGCACGGATATAAGCGAGCTTTCAAGTGAGATTAAAAACTTAGAAGAATTAAGATTGCTAGATATAAGTGGCACTTCTATAAACTCTCTACCAAAAGAAATTTTAGAGTGCAAGAAATTAGAACACATCTTAGTAGATGAAGACTTCATAATCCCGCAAAATTTCCCAAAAAATCTCATAAAAACTTCGCTAAATGAAGAAGAATGGAAAAAATTTAACTACAATTAAAGGAGTAAATATGCAAAAACCAGCAAAAGTTTTAGAAAAACAACTCATTAACGCAGTAGAAAATCTCAATGTAGAAGCAGTTAAAAAGCTTTTAGATGAGGGAGCACCCATTAATGCAAAAGTAGAATATTATGGTGAAGAAAGTCATCTTTTTGGCGATTTGTATAGAAACTATTGGCATAACTATCGTTTTAGCGATAAGCAAAAAGAAGTGCAATTAATGAAAAAGATTCTAGATCTTTTCTTTGCTAGTAACCAAAAGATTGAAGGCGAGTTCAAAGGAAAGGGCGATAATCTGCTTTGCTTTATGATTGAGCATGATCATCTGCTAGATTGTGGAAAACTCTTAAGACTAAAACCTGAAATTAACACCCAAAACATCTATGAAAATCCCCTAATGGTAGCAGTGCGATATAGAAAAAATAAGGCAGCAGAACTACTCATAAAGCATGGTGCAGATGTAAATCTAGCCGCTAATGCAGGGACGCCCATAGAGTATGCAATCACTTATAACTTAGAAGTTTTGCCACTTTTATTAGAAAATGGCGGAAGTGTTGATGAGGCGTTTGTAGAGGCGTGTCGCAAGGGTGATGAGGAACTTATAAAAGAGCTTTTAAGCAAAGGCGCTAAGATAGATTCTACAAATAGACTTAATAGAAATGCACTCTTTTTCCAAAAAGCCTATACAAACAAAAATATTTTTAATATGCTTTTAGAATCTGGAGTAGATATTAATCACAAAGATAAAAATGGCTTCACGCCTATTTTTTGTGTGATTTATAATAAAGACACAGATTATTTAGAAATCTTTTTAAGATATTGAAGCAAAAAATAATGCCGAGATTACACCTGTGCATTATGCCTATAATAGAGGCTTTCAAAAAGAGGCAAACCTATTAGTAAGATTTGGTGCAAATGTAAATAATCAAGATGATGAAGGGATAACGCCACTTATGCAATCTATCATTAATAACAAGCAAAATGCCTTTAAAGCACTGCTAAAAGCTGGGGCTGATATTAGCCTTAAAGATAAAGATGGTGATGATGTGCATTCTCTCATTAAAAGTCAGATTGATAAAAAGTCCCAAAAAGCATGGGAAGAGCTAATAGCCACCACAAAGCCTATAAAAATCAAAAAACCAACTCCTAAAAGCGCAAAAGTTTCTACCCCTAAAGTCGCTAAGCTAAAATACTTCCCAACCACAAATAAAGAACTTTTAAAACTTGTTCAAAATAGCAAAGTAAAGCTAGAGACGATTGATACAAGCAAGATTAAAGATATGAGTTATATCTTTAAAGAATCAAAACGCAGAAGCTTCAAAGGCATAGAAAATTGGAATGTAGAGAGCGTGGAAAATATGAAAGATATGTTTCGTGGGGCAAAGTTTTTTAACCACGATATTAGCGCTTGGAATACAAAATCGCTTAAAAATATGCAAGGTATTTTTTATGAATGCGAGAATTTTAACCAGCCACTTGATAAATGGGATGTGAGTAAGGTTACAAATATGGGTTGGGCTTTTTATAGATGTATAAAGTTTAACCAGCCTCTTACTTCTTGGAATGTAAGCAGTGTTACTAGTATGGATCATACTTTTTATGGATGTATAGAGTTTAACCAACCGCTAAATTCTTGGAATGTAAGCAATGTAGAAACAATGAGTGCTATGTTTATGGATGCAAGGCATTTTAATCAACCCTTAGATCTTTGGAATACTTCTAAAGTAAAAGAGATGGGGCATATGTTTAGTGGAGCATTTTCTTTTAACCAAAATATAGAATCTTGGGATACTTCTAATGTAGAGGGTATGTCAAGCATGTTTAGTGAGGCAGTTTCTTTTAACCAACCACTAAATAACTGGAATGTAAGCAAGGTTATTTATATGCGATGTATGTTTTATGGGGGGGGGTTGGCGGAGAAGGAGGGAAAATGAGCTTTAACCAACCCCTTGATAAATGGGATGTGAGAAATGTGAAAGATATGGATCGTATCTTTTCTAATTGTCATAAATTTTCACAAAATATTGACAACTGGCAAGTAAGAAAAGATTGTCGCTTCTCCTATAAATTTACAGACTTACAAGGCGAGTTTGCAGGCAGTAGCTTAACAAAACTACCCAAATGGTACGCACAAATTATAGAAGAACAAAAGGCACAAAAAAAGCAAGGGTAAATTTCCCTTGTTTTTTAGGAATAATTATTAAATTTAATAAATTTAAATTTCCACCCGTTTTTTGCGTTTTATATAATCTTTGCTTAAAGGATTTAACTCATCTTTGTTTTCTTTTATCATTTTTTCATAATATTCTATTTTAAAATCAAGTTTTTCTAAGATAGTTTGAAGTTTTTGCATATCTTTTAGCGTTTTTTCTTTTAAATTTAAAATAATATCCAGCCTTTCTTTTACCATGCTTTCACCTTTGGCACAAAGTGCAATATAGTCTTTTAAATCCTTAAAGCTCATGCCAATTTAGCGGTAACAATCCACCCAAAATCTTAGTACCCTACTAGGAACACCCGTTTTTTCTCCACTTTTATAATTGTGTAAGCCAAATTTACTCTTTTATAATCTTTACTTTAAAATCGCTTTTTTGTGCTTTTAGGGCTTCCAAATTCCCTTGCACTTTACCTAAAAATACCAAATCATCACTTGCATTTTGCAATTCATAAAAAATGCCTATATTGCCCCAAGGCACATAGTAGAATAAATCCCCGATTTGAGGCTTATACGCACTGCTTCCTTTTGCATTTAACACTTTGGGTAAGTGTGCAATCTTTTCTTTTTTCATAAAATCGCTAAAATCTAGCTCCATTGGAAGTGCGTTATAAAACTGCTTTGAAGCTTCATTGTCTTCTAAATTTACACGCAATTCCTTACCGTCAAAAAGTAATTTTATTTGCATTTGCTCTCCTAGTAAAAAATTTAAGCACATTAAGCATAAAATTAATATTTTCATCACAAATTAAGCCTTTAAAGTCAAACTATCAAGTGCAGTTATTGCATTTAAAGCCCTTGGATAGCCAATGTATGGTACAAGCGCAGCAATGATTTTAAGCAGACTTTCTCTGCTTTGCCCTATGTTGAGATTGCCTTGTATATGGGCTTTTACTTGATTATCTACTCCACCAAGCGAGATAAGATATATAAGCGTTAAAAGCTCTCTGGTTTTTAGATCAAGTCCTGTGCGTGTGTAGTAGTCTCCGAAACAATTCGCACTTAAAAAATCATTTATAAAGGCTTTATCTTTTGGGGTAGATTCTATCATTTTAGCAATATTTGCCTCACCAAAAATGGTATTTTGTATTTCTCTACCTTTTGTTTTGCGATTTTCTTGTGTGGTGGTGCCTTGAGGTGCTAATGGCATTTTAATCCCTAATTTTTCAAATGTATCATTGCAAATATTTAAAAAATCAAGCACCCTAATAAAACCCACATAAGGCGTGGCCTGGTAAATCATCTCTTTAATGGCAACTGGGCTTATGTCGTTATTGATCGCACCTTTAAGCAGAGCTTTAAACTCCATTTTACCACCTGCTGCCAAACTAGAAGCAAGCGTGATTAAAAAATAGCTTTGTATGTCTAAATTTGCCACCTTAAAACTCTCGCCAAAAGTGAAATTGATATGATTGCTAAAATATTCTTCATCACTTTTAAAAAGCGAATCTTTTTTCGCCCCGCCTAAGAGTTTTTCAAAAATTTCTCTTGCTTTTTGTGCCAAATTCATAGTGTTCTCCTTGATATTTTTGATATTTTGTGAAAAAAGAGTATGCGAAAATACTCCCAAAAACATAAAAGTTTTTATACTCAAATTTAAAAAATTCCTGCGTTTCATTGAAAAATCTTTTACTCTCTTGCTTCTTTTAAAGCATTTTCATATTCTTCATCACTAACTAACTCTAACCACTCTACATTCTTACCATTGATTTCACCAGTAAGTGCGATATGAATGCCGCTACTAGAATTTGTTGCTCCGTGAAAATGCTTTACCCCAATAGGACAGCTTATCACATCGCCTTTTTTAGCTATTACCGCTTTTTGTCCTTCTGCTTTTGTAATGATTTCGCCTTCTGCAACGATCAAAGTTTGTCCTTTTGGATGAGTATGCCACGCACTTCTAGCACTTTTATTAAACTCCACCAAGCCACCGCTAAAATCACGCCACTCATTTGCCTTAAACATCATACTTACCTTTACTTCCCCGCTAAAGATTTTAGAATCTCCCTTAAAAGTTTCTAAATTTCTTGCTTTTTCTACGGTTTAAAAGGCATTATTTTCACTGGCCAACATAAACAAAACAATTGCAAAAATTTAAACATTTTCTATCCTTTTTTGAAATTTTGTAAAATTATAAAGGATGAAAGTAACTCTAAGTCAAGAGTGAATTAGAATATTTTTTCTAAAATCTCACTAGGTTCTATGCAATTTATTTCAAAATCATCACTCTTAGAAACCACATAATCATTTCCGAGTAAAACTCTTTCTAGCTTTGTATTTCTCATATTTTTTCCACTGCTTTTGTTTGAATTTCCATACAAAGTGATGGTTTTAGAATTTAATGCCCAAGCAAGATGTGTTACTCCTGTGTCAGGACCTATGACTATATCTATATTGCTAAGTGTGAATTTAAGATCATTGAAATTCAATCTTGGAAGTTTAAAGGCTTTGATTTTTTCATTTTCTAAAAGCTTTAAAAACTCATCGGCTATTTTTTCATAATCGTTAAAAACAACATAAACGCAAAGTTCTTTGCTTTTATTTATCATGCCGGCTAATTTGGCGTATTTTTCTATGGGATACATTTTTTGCTTTATGGAAGCTTCTAAAACAAAGAGTATTTTTAAGTTTTTTTCTTCTTTTACTTTCTTTAAAATTGCTGGGATTTTTTCTTCATCTATCCCTAAGGTTTTTGCTTTGATTGTTTCGTTAAATTCAGGTTTTTTGCTAAAAAAGTCATATAAAACTGCGTAATTTCTTTTTAAAATATTCTCATCATAAGCGATTTTTACCTTGCGTGTATAAAATAAGCTCGCTAAACTTTCTCTAGCACTTTTATAAGAAAAGCCTATAAAATGATCGCTTTGCAAAAATTTTCCTATAAGTGCAGATTTTATCAAACCTTGCATATCAATAACTACATCAAATTTAGCACAATTTTTACAATATGATCTAATTTGCATAATACCCCTGGGGCTTTTAAGTAATTTTTTGAAATTTAAAGAGTGGATTTTGTCTATAAAAGGGGAATTTTCTATAACGCCTTTAAATCTTTCATCGATGAAAAATTCTACTCGACAATCTTGCGTTTGCCCCCCCAATTAAGCGTTTTAAGACCTGCTAAAAGCTTTGTTGAAATCACCACATCACCAAAAGCTGAAAGCCTAACAATAGCAATTCTCATATATTTTCCTTTCGTTTTGATTTTGCCAATTTTAGCAAAATTTTATTAAAACCTTAGTTTCGTTTTTTGGATTTTGCTTAATTATTTTTAATTTTTACTTAAAAATTTTAACATACTTTGAATTTATTTTCCTACTTCGTCTTATTGAGCAAACCCTATCATTACTCATTAAACAAATAATTTAAGGATAATTAAAAATAAATTTAAAATGAAATTATATCCATTGAAATTAATTAATTTTTTTATTAAAAAAGTTAAATATTATTTTAATACACGATAGTATAGGCAATTTATTCATAGATAAAGAAGTTTTTAAATAATTTATTGTTAAAATTGTAATTAAAATTTTTATTATAATAAGGAGTCAATTAATGAATAGTATTAAAGTAAAATTGTCTTTAATTGCAAATTTAATTGCAATTTTTGCTTTAATTATTTTAGGTGTTGTAAGTTTTTATTTTACAAAAAATTCTTTACACGAAGCAACACTTCATGAGCAAACCAGTTTGCTTAAAGCTACACAAAATGTTGTAGAGGATTTCAGATCTAAAAATATTGCTTTGGTTGAAAATTTAGCAAAAGACATTACAGATTTACCTTACTATGCTATTAACTCAGAAGAAGGCTTGGTTCAAAATGCTGGACCATTACTGAAAAATTATCGCCATAGCGTTGGCACTCTTGCAAATTACATTGGACAAAGCAATGGTGAAAACATCATGAGTGATGAGACAAGTGATAAACAAAAAACCAATATCACAATAAATGGTAAAGCAAATAATTATGATGCAACCACTAGAGATTGGTATAAAGATGCTAAAAACTCAAATTCTGTTGTCGTAAGCACTCCTTATATTGACGCTGTAAGCAAACAATTTGTTATCACTTATTCTAAAGCTCTTTATAAAGATGGTAAATTTATCGGGGTTTTAGGAGTGGATGTTTTACTAACAAGCTTACAAGACCAAGTGGCAAGAACTCCAGGAAATACTTTTTTATTTGATAGAGAAAACAAAGTATTTGCTGCAAGCGACCCTAAATTACTTGACCCTGCTTTAGATCATACCCCAGTTTTAAACGCTTATAAAGCAAGCGGAGATTATAATTTCTTTACCTATGGACTTAATGGGCAAGAAAGAGTAGGAACTTGTACCAAAATTTTCACCTATACTGGTTGTATAACTGAAAGTGCTGATGTAATCAATGAACCTGTAATGAAAGCAGCATTTATACAAATCATAGCAGTAATCATTATAGTGGCATTTAGCGTCATCCTACTCTATTTCATCGTATCACGCTATCTCTCTCCCCTTGGTGCTATCCAAGCAGGCCTTAGTTCTTTC
>NZ_NFNY01000090.1 GCF_002179165.1 Campylobacter jejuni | reverse complement strand
GAGTATCAAATGCGAGATTAATATTTTCTATAATAAAAAATTTATATTTAAAATATATTAATATTCCAATATTTAAAGTAATGCTATTACTAACAAAATTTTTATCAAGAAACAATTTTATATTATTTCAAATTAAAATATAATCAAATATAATTAAAGTTAGATTTAATTTTCTAACCTTAATTTATGTAAATTTTTATTCAAATATAATCACTCCGTCTTGGTTTTTACTTCCATTATTTTTATTTTGTGTATTTGAGTTTGCTGGAGCTTGTTTTTGATTTGGAGTGTTTTCAAAGACAGAATTATGCTCGGTATTATCATTTTTAGGTAAATTTTCTTCAAAGGTGGCGTTTGTATCAAAGTTATTAAAACCATTTGTAGGTTTCGTATCTGAAGTATCTGAAATACTTTTACCAATTTCAGTTGTCTTTGGCATATTATTATAAAGTGTATTTAAAGTATTTTTATAAAAAGCTAAAAAACTTCTATCAATATCAAATGCAGGTTTTTCTAAGCCCTTGTTAAGTTCAGTTGGCACCATAGAAATACTCGTTTTAAACATATTTACCCCATCATCATTTTTAATTGGATAAATAAGTGGCACTAAAGAATCAAGCTTGGTATTACCTGAAAAATTGGTAAAATTTTCCGGATTGTGTGCATCAATAAAATCTATTTTCCCTTGAAATTTAACACCTAAATTTGATTTGATAGAATCTCCGCTCATGAAACTGCTTGATTTTTGTATATCTTTTTCTTCTATAAAAACACTTACTAAACTTTTAAGAATATAATCAGAATTTGAATTAACTATTTTATAGCCTTTAAGTTGTGCTATAGTTTTAATTTGTTCTTCTAAATTTTGTTTTAAAAGTTCTATTTCTTTTTCGATACGGATTTTTAAAATGGAATTTTCAAAATAATCAGAATAATTATTATTTTGTTCTATTTTAATGGGTTCAATTATAATTGAAACTCCAGTGTCAATTGGCTCTATTTTTGTAGGAGTTTGGGGTTTAAAATTAGGCATTGAAACATTTACAAAATTACTACTAGTACCACCACAGGCAACCAAAAATAAAGTGATAAAAAACACTATATATTTTCTCATTTTCAACCTTTATATAAAAATTAAGTTTAATTATATTAATTATAACAAGTTAAAGTTTTTTTGCTATATTTTTATAAAAATAAAATTTGGAAAAAAGATGGAAATTTGGCAAAATATTTATACAAAATTTGATGTTGTCGCTTTTAGTATTTTTGGACTCAAGGTCCATTGGTATGGTATTATGTATGTTATAGCTTTGCTTTTAGCTTTATTTTTGGCTAAATTTTTTGTAAGAAAATTTAAGTTAGATATTGATAAAAAGCACTTAGATAATTATTTTATTTGGGTGGAAATTGGCGTGATTTTGGGAGCAAGGATAGGCTATATTTTAATATATGATGCAAATACTATGTATTATATTACTCATCCTTGGCAAATTTTTAATCCCTTTATAAATGGTGAATTTGTAGGTATTCGTGGTATGAGTTACCATGGTGCGATTATAGGGTTTTTAATCGCCACTTTTTTATTTTGTAAAAAATATAAAGAAAATCCTTGGAAATTTCTTGATTTGGTTGCTTTGAGTGTGCCTTTAGCATATATTTTTGGTCGCATTGGAAATTTTTTAAACCAAGAGCTTTTTGGACGCGTTACTGATGTATCTTGGGGCATTTATGTGGATGGAGTTTTAAGACATCCATCTCAACTTTATGAAGCTTTTTTAGAGGGGTTTGTGGTTTTTGTTGTTGTTTATGTGGCAAAAATGAAACAAACTTTTCAAGGAGAGCTTATAATTATTTATGCTTGTTCTTATTCCTTGGCTCGTTTTGTCTGTGAGTTTTATAGGGAACCTGATTTTGGTTTGGGTTTTATTTTTCTAGGAATGAGTATGGGGCAAATTTTAAGTTTATTAATGTTTGCTGCAGCTTTGTTATTTTATATTTGCATAAAATTTAAAAAAGTAAATATTTAATATATATTAAAGTCTATTATAATATAATGGAAAGATTTTTTTAATTTCTTTCTTAAAGGAGCGAAGATGAGTGAGCTTATCGAAGGTTATCTAGGTAAGAGCATTGAAGGCAAAAAAAGCAAGATGCCTGCGAAATTGGATTTTATTCAAAGTGCTTCTGGTCTTTTTTTGGGGCTTTTTATGTGGGTACATATGATGTTTGTAGCTACTATTTTGGTGAGTGAGGATTTTTTTAATTCTGTGGTGCATTTTTTGGAATTAAAATTTATTTACAATGATCCGATAATGAGCTATATTACCTCGTTTTTAGCCGCCTGTGTTTTGGTGGTTTTTTTTGTGCATGCTTTATTAGCGATGAGAAAATTTCCTATTAATTTTCGTCAATATCAAATTCTTAGAACCCATGCTAAAAAAATGAATCATGGCGATACTTCATTATGGCTTGTTCAAGCATTTACAGGTTTTGTGATGTTTTTCCTAGGATCGGCACATTTAATTTTTATTATTACTAATGGAGATAAAATTTCTGCCAATATGTCAGGCGATAGGGTTATCAATCATTTTATGTGGCTTTTTTATATTGCGCTTTTAATTTGTGTGGAACTTCATGGAAGTATCGGACTTTACAGACTTTGTGTAAAATGGGGCTGGTTTGAAGCAAAAGATGTTAAAGATATTCGTAAAAGCCGTAAAAAACTTAAAACTGCTAAATGGGTGATCAGTATATTTTTCTTAGTGTTGGGTATATTAAGTCTTGCAGCATTTGCAAAAATAGGCTATGAAAACTATCAAAAAGTAGTCCAACTTGAAGAGAATATGAAGGTCTTTGAATTTTATAAAACTATAAATGGAGCACAATGATGAATATACAATATAGTGATGCTTTAGTTATTGGTGGTGGTTTAGCAGGTTTAAGAGCTGCTATTGAAGTGGCAAAAAGTGGTCAAAGTGTAACACTTTTAAGCATTTGTCCAGTTAAAAGATCTCACTCTGCAGCAGTGCAAGGTGGTATGCAAGCAAGCTTAGCAAATGGCGCCAAAGGTGAGGGTGATAACGAGGATTTGCATTTTGCAGATACTGTTAAAGGAAGTGACTGGGGGTGTGATCAAGAAGTAGCAAGAATGTTTGCACAAACAGCACCAAAAGCAGTGCGTGAGCTTGCATCTTGGGGTGTGCCTTGGACTAGAGTTACCAAGGGCGAAAGAACGGTTGTGATTAACGCACAAAAAACAACAATAAAAGAAAGAGATGAGGCACACGGACTTATTAATGCTCGTGATTTTGGTGGAACTAAAAAATGGAGAACTTGCTATATAGCCGATGCAACAGGACATTGTATGCTTTATGGTGTGGCAAATGAAGCCATTAAATATCAAGTTAAAATCATTGACAGAATGGAAGCAGTGAGAATTATCCATGATGGTAAAAAATGTTTGGGTGTTATTGCAAGAAATTTAACCAATGGACAATTAATTGCTTACATTGCAAGAGGGACCATGATAGCTACAGGTGGCTATGGTAGAATTTATAAACAAACTACAAATGCAGTTATTTGCGAAGGAACAGGTGCAGCTATTGCTCTTGAAACAGGACTTTGCAGACTTTCAAATATGGAAGCAGTGCAATTTCATCCAACTCCTATTGTTCCAAGTGGAATTTTACTTACCGAAGGTTGTCGTGGCGATGGTGGAATTTTGCGTGATGTGGATGGATATCGTTTTATGCCAGATTATGAACCAGAGAAAAAAGAACTTGCAAGCCGTGATGTTGTAAGTCGTAGAATGATGGAGCATATTCGCAAAGGTAAAGGTGTGAAAAGTCCTTATGGGGATCATTTATGGCTTGACATTTCAATTCTTGGTCGTGCACATGTGGAAAAAAATCTTCGCGATGTTCAAGATATTTGTAAAACTTTTAATGGTATTGATCCTGCTGATGAGGGTCCAAAAGGTTGGGCACCGGTTTTACCTATGCAACATTATTCTATGGGTGGTATTAGAACAAAACCAACAGGAGAGAGTCAGTGGCTAAATGGACTTTTTGCCTGTGGTGAAGCAGCTTGTTGGGATATGCATGGCTTTAACCGCTTGGGCGGAAATTCATGTGCTGAAACTGTTGTTGCAGGTATGATAGTAGGAGATTATTTTGCGGATTATTGTAAAAATAATGGAGAAATAATTGATACAAATATAGTAAAAGACTTTTTAAGTAAAGAATATCAATACTTAAAATCTTTAGTGGATAAAGAAGGTAAATATAATGTTTTTGAAATTAAAAACAGAATGAAAGAAATTATGTGGGATAAAGTGGCAATCTTTAGAACAGGTGAAGGCTTAAAAGAAGCAGTTGATGAGCTTGAAAAGCTTTACAAAGAAGCACAAGATGTTAAAGTGCATTGCAAAGAACTTGATTGTGCTAACCCGGAATTAGAAGAAGCTTATAGAGTGCCAAGAATGCTTAAAGTTGCACTTTGCGTTGCTTACGGGGCACTTTTAAGAACTGAAAGTCGTGGGGCGCATTATCGAGAGGATTATCCAAAAAGAGATGATTTAAATTGGATGAAAAGAACTTTAACTTATTGGGTTAAGGGTGAAACTTTACCAAGAGTTGAATATGATGAGCTTGATATTATGAAAATGGAAATGCCACCAGCATTCCGTGGATATGGTGCTAAGGGTAATATTATAGAAAATCCTTTAAGTGAAAAACGCCAAGCTGAAGTGGATGCAATCCGTGAAAAAATGGAAAACGAGGGTAAAAGTCGTCATGAAATTCAAAATGCCTTAATGCCTTATGAATTACAGCCAAAATACAAAGCACTAAATCAAAGAATAGGAGTGGATTATGAGTAGAAAATTAACGATAAAGGCGTTTAAATATAATCCTTTGAGTAAAATTTCAAAGCCCCATTTTGTAACTTATGAGCTTGAAGAAACTCCATTTATGACCGTTTTTGTGTGCTTGACACAAATTAGAGAAAAAATGGATGCGGATCTTAGTTTTGATTTTGTTTGTCGTGCGGGTATTTGCGGATCGTGTGCTATGATGATCAATGGTGTGCCAAAACTAGCTTGTAAAACTTTGACCAAAGATTATCCAGATGGTGTGATTGAGCTTATGCCTATGCCAGCATTTAGACATATTAAAGATTTAAGTGTAAATACAGGCGAATGGTTTGAAGATATGTGTAAACGCGTTGAAAGTTGGGTGCATAATGAAAAAGAAACGGATATTTCAAAAATCGAAGAACGCATCGAACCTGCTGTAGCAGATGAAACTTTTGAGCTTGATCGTTGTATAGAATGTGGAATTTGTGTTGCTTCTTGTGCTACAAAGCTTATGCGACCAAATTTCATAGCTGCTACTGGACTTTTAAGAACAGCTAGATATTTGCAAGATCCACACGATCATAGAAGTGTTGAAGATTTCTATGAATTAGTGGGTGATGATGATGGCGTGTTTGGATGTATGTCTTTACTTGCTTGTGAAGATAATTGCCCTAAAAATTTGCCTTTACAAAGTAAAATTGCTTATATGAGAAGACAACTTGTTGCACAAAGAAATAAATGAAATTTTCCCCTTTGAAAGGGGAGAATTATGAAAGAATTGTTTCAAAAAATTTGGCAAAATGAGCTCCAGTTTTTAGATTTTAATGCAAATTTTAAAGATAAAAATATTCTTGATATAGCTGAAATTGCTATTATTTTAAGCACAAACAAAAACAATTATGAAAGATATTTTCTCTTAAAAGAATTTAGTGATATTTTTAAAAAAATTGATTTAAGAGTGGATATTTTTAGCATACAAAAAGCTCAAATTTGTGCTTTAAATCTTTTAAAAATGGGTTTTGTTGCTAAGCAAGATTTGTTAAAAGCTTTAAAAATTTTGCAAAAAATTTCTAATAATAATGAAATTTTAGAATATGTCCAAAATATTGCGATTCAAAATATGGATAAAAAAGCTTTATTTAAAAACAATCTCAATGGTTTAAATGCTATAAATTTGGAACTTTGTGATTTAAGTTTTGATGAGAATACTAAAATAAGGCTTGAAAAACAAAGAAGCAAATTTGAGAATTTAGAATTTAATATAGCCATTACAGGTATTATGAATTCTGGAAAATCAAGTCTTTTAAATGCACTTTTAAAGCAGGATTTTTTAGGGGTATCAAATATACCAGAAACTGCTAATTTAACTCTTTTGCGTTTTGGCAAAACACAAGAAGCAATGATTTATTTTTGGGATAAACAAGAATGGCAAAATATACTAAGAAGTTCTGAATTTAGCAAAGAATTAAAAGAATTTGTTGATGAACTTTCTTCTAAGATTGAGATAAAAAATTATATCAAAGATGAGGCTTTAGTCCAAAAGATTGACTTAAAAGAATTAAAAGAATTCAGTTCTGCCAAAAAACAAATTTCAGCTTTGATTAAAAAAATAGAAATTAAAAGTGATTTAGAATTTTTACAAAATAATATTTGTATCGTTGATACTCCAGGGCTTGATGATGTGGTTGTCCAAAGAGAAGTTTTAACCAATGAGTATTTAAAAGAAAGTGATTTTTTAATTCATCTTATGAATGCTTCGCAAGCACTCACTCAAAAAGATGCACATTTTTTAACGCAATGCTTGTTAAATTCGCGTATTAACAAATTTTTAATTGTTTTAACCAAGGCTGATTTGCTTAAAAAAGAAGATTTAGAAGAAGTGATAAGTTATACAAAAGAGAGTCTTAAAGCAAGGCTTCAAGATGCAGATATTCATTTGGTAGAAAAAATTGATTTTTTATGCGTGAGTGCAAAAATGGCAAGTGATTTTTATAAGGGTTTAGTAAGCGAGGAAAGCCTTATAAAAAGCGGAATTAAAGACTTTGAAGAATATTTATTTAATGAGCTTTATTCAGGAGAAAAAAGCAATATTGCATTTAGAGCTTATAAAAAAGAACTACATTTAGAGCTTAAAAATATTTTAAATGAATATGAACTTCAAAATAAACTAATGAAAGAAAACGAACAAGGTTTGAGTGAAGAAAATCATAAAATATTGCTTGAATTTAAAGAAAAAGAAGGTGCTTTGCAAAAAGCAAAAGAAGAAATTGCAAACTCTATTTTAAATATTGAAAATTTAGAAAGTGGTATTGATAATCTTGTTTTGCTTTTAGCTAAAAAACTTAAAGAGCGTTTGGTTGATGAGTTAAAATACACTCAAAATAACAAGCAAAAAGTAAATATTAATCGTATTTTAAATATCATTGATATTGCTACAAAAGATGGAATCAATGATATTTTAAGAGAAGTTAAATTTGAAAATCTTAAAAAAATCGAAGAACTTAAAAATACTTTATCTTTAAAATATGATTTTTTAAAATATGATTTTGATAATGGTTTTGAAAGTTTCAAAGAAGGGGTTGCTAAAAATATAGAAAATATTTTTAATGGAGAAAAATTATCGTTTTTAAAACTTCAAGTAGAGCAAATTCTTTCACAAAAAAATGATTTATATGAACTTGAAGCTAAATTAAATGAGATAATTTATAGTGTTTTCAAGGATTTAAATTTGGGTAATATTTTAAAAGAACTTAATATTAATGGAGCTTTTTTTACTTTTTTAAACGAGAAATTATCCCACTATGAAACTTTACAAAAAGAAAAATTAACTCATCTTGAGCATTTGCTTGATGAAATTCAAAATAAAAATACAAATATTTTATCTTCTTGTGAAAATAATTTAGAAAAAATTGCTCGATTAAAACAGCTTGAAATGGAGCTTTTAAATGCAAATTAATCTTTTAAATCGTTTTATAAAAGCTTATGAAAGTGCTTATAATATAGACTATGATGATAGTTTTAATGGACAAATTAAAGCACTTTGTAAAAGATTAAACGAACCTTTTATGCATTTGGGTTATGAATTTAAAAAAGAATTAGAAGAATTAGTTTTTTCCTTGCAAAAAAATATCAATATTGCCATTATTGGTCAATTTTCTAGTGGAAAATCAAGTCTTTTAAATTTAATCTTAAATCTTGAATGCTTGCCCACAGGTGTTGTTCCTGTTACTTTTAAGCCTACTTTTTTGCACTATGCAAAGGATTATTTTTTAAGAGTAGAATTTGAAGATGGAAGCGATATTATCACAAATATAGATCAGTTAGCAAATTACACAGATCAAAGAAAGAGTATTAAAGAAACAAAAAGTTTGCATATTTTTGCTCCTATTGCTTTGCTTGAAAAAATTACACTTGTAGATACTCCTGGTTTAAATGCTAATGAAAATGATACTATAACCACACTCAAAGAGCTTAAAAATATCCACGCCGCTATTTGGCTTAGTTTGATTGATAATGCAGGTAAAAAAAGTGAAGAAGATGCTATAAAAGCTAATTTAGAGCTTTTGGGTGAAAATAGTATTTGCGTGCTAAATCAAAAAGATAAACTAAATGCACAAGAGCTTGAAAATGTCTTAAATTATGCTAAAAATGTTTTTTCAAAATATTTTAAAGAAATTATTGCAATATCTTGCAAAGAAGCCAAAAATGAGCAAAGTTATAGACAATCTAATTTTGAACTTTTGCTTGATTTTCTTAAAAATATTGATGAAGAAAAATTAAAACAAAAATTCATAAAAAGAAAAATATATTCTTTATGTCAAATTTTAGAAGATGAAAATAAGCTTTTTATGAGTGTTTTTGATGATATTTTAAGTAAGTTTGCAAATTATGAGCTTTTGCTAGTAAATTCTTTTGATTGTTTTTTAAAAGAAATGACGATTTTAAATCATCAAATTTTAGATCAGCTTAAAAGCATAAGTGAAAGAATTTCCAATGAAATTTTTAATTGTGTTAAAGAAAAAGAAGCTTATTTTTATAAAGAAGCTAAAGGATTTTTGAAAAAAGATTTGTATGTAAAATATAATTACAAAGCCCCTTATATTTCAAGTGACGATGCTTATTTGGCTATGTTTTATAATAGCGATATGATGAATAAAGAATTTAAAAAAATTAAAAATGAGCTTTATAATTCTTTTGAGCTTATTAAACAGCAATTAAAAAATTTCATTGCTAGCTTAGAAAAAGAAATTTTATTTTTCAAAGCTGAATTTTCTAATATACAAAAAGATGATATTTTACAAAGTGATAAAAATTTTGGAGAGCTTAGAGCATTTTGTAATGCAAGTGATGAGTATTTTTTAAAAGATTTTAAAGAACTTTTATTCAAAAGTCTTTTAGAGCTTGATTTATTTTTTGAAAAATTAAATTTAAAAGCTTTTGCCAATTATGAAAATGCTACAAAATTAACCCTAAGTTTTTTTAGTCGTAAGATCAATGAAAGCAGAGTTCTTTATGAGCTTGATAGTTCTGAATTTGCTTTATTTTATCCTAAAAAAAGCGAAATTTACGAAAGAGTTTTAAATGAGCTAAATGTTTATGAATTTGAAAGATTGCTTGTTGATAAACCTACTATGATTAAAATAGCAAAGAATTTTTTGGAGCAAAACCAAGCATTATTAGAAGAAAAAAAAGAAATTATTACAAGCAAAAAAGCAGAGCTTTTTAAAAGAAAAGAGCAAATTTTAGAGGTTTTTAATTCTTTAAAGGAAATATGATGTCAAAAATAATTTTAACATTGTTATTGATTGTAAATGTACTTTTTGCCTTAAGTGATTTAGAAAAAGGTTTAAAGCTTTATGAAGAAAACAAATTTGTAAAAGCTTATGAAATTTTTGAAAAGCTTTGTGAAAAAAATAGCCCTAAGGCGTGTTTTTCTTTAGCCTATATGAATGAAAATGCACAAGGAGTTAAAAAAGACTTAAATAAAGCATATAAATTTTATGATAAATCGTGTAGTTTAGGCTTATCAAATGCTTGTTTTAATATGGGTTTGACTTTGCAAAATCAAGGTTATATTAATGAAGCTCTTTTGGCTTTTAATAGAGCTTGTAATTTAGGAGATTCTTTAAGTTGTAATAAAATTGCTTTATTTTATGAAAATGAAAAAGATGGAGAGATGGCGATAGCTTTATATAAAAAATCTTGTGATTTAAAAAACCCTGCAGCTTGTTATAAGTTAGGTTTTTTATATGAAAAAGGCGAACTTGTTAGACAAAGTGCTAAAACTGCATTAGCTTTTTATTCTAAATCTTGCACCTTAGGCTTTGGAGAAGCTTGTTATTTGCTTGGTCGCTATAATCAGCTTGAAATAAAAGATTTGCAAAAAGCCAAAAGATATTTTGGAATGGCTTGTGATAAAAAACATCATGAGGCTTGTGCTGCATATAAAGAACTCAATTCTAAAGATATTCAAATTTATTAAAGTTTTATTTTTGTTACATTAAAAGTGTATTCTTAAATAAATTAAAAATAATACAATTTTTATCTTATTTTAAAGTTATATTAATATTAATAAGAATAATATAATTTTGCATACTTAATTTTAATTAAATTTAATACAAGGAGAAAATATGCAAGATAATATTATCAATCGCAGAAATTTCTTTAAGTTAGGAATTTTAGGTGGTGCGGTTGTAGCATCTAGTACTTTAGGAGGCGGTGCGGTTTTAAAGGCCGCGGAATTTACGCATTCTCATGGAGTTTCTGTTGGGAAATCAAATAAAATTCGTGGCAGAATGTTTTTTCAAACTCAAACTGATTTTGATACTCTTAGTGCAGCCTGTGAAAGAATTTATCCAAAAAATGAACAAGGTGAGGGTGCAATAGGCTTAGGAGCACCTTATTTTATCGACAATCAATTGGCTAGTGCTTATGGATTTAACGATAGAGAGTATATGCAAGGACCTTTTATAGAAGGAATTGCTGAGCAAGGCTATCAAACTCCTATGAAACGCAATGATATATTTTTAGAAGGCGTAAAAGCTTTAGAATTTACAGCACAAAAACGCTATAAAAAATCTTTTGCTTCACTCAAAGGCACAGAACAAGATAAAATTTTAAAAGATTTTGAAAAAGGAAAAATCAAAACCATAGGTTTTAAATCTTCTTATTTTTTCACACTTTTAAGAGAAATGACAATAGCGGGGGTTTTAGCTGATCCAATTTATGGTGGCAATGATAATAAAAATGGTTGGAGAATGATGCAATACCCAGGTGCTCAAATGAGTTACATAGATAAAATTGCAAGTGATGAATTTTTTGATATCGAGCCTATGAGCTTAGCGGATATGGAGAGTTAAAATGGCAGAAGTTTTAAAAAAAGTAGATGTAGTAACAATTGGTGCAGGTTGGACAGGCGGTATAGTGGCCGCAGAACTCACTAAAGCAGGGTTGAATATTTTAAGTTTGGAGCGAGGAGCTATGCAAGGAACTGAGAATTTTGCTTTTATCCACGATGAGTGGCGTTATGCGGTTAATTATGGTTTAATGCAAGATTGTTCTAAAGACACTGTTACTTTTCGCCAAAAGCCAAATGACTTTGCTTTACCTTATCGCAAAATGGGTTCTTTTTTATTGGGTAATAATGTCGGCGGTGCAGGGGTTCATTGGAATGGATGGACTTTTAGATTTCTACCTTATGATTTTGAGATTAAAACTCAAAGCTATCAAAGATATGGCAATAAATTAGGCGATGATTATACCTTGCAAGATTGGGGCTTGACTTATAAAGATATGGAGCCTTATTATGATAAATTTGAAAAAACTTGCGGAATTTGTGGAGAAGTAAATCCATTAGCTGAAAAAATGGGATCATTTAGATCAAGTCCTTATCCACAAGAGCCTTTGGAAAATACTAAAATGCTTAAACGCTTTGAAAATGCAGCAAAAGATATGAAATTGCATCCATTTAGACTTCCAGCGGCAAATTCAAAAGGCGGATATACTAATCCCGATGGTCAAGATTTGGCACCTTGTCAATATTGTGCTTATTGCGAAAGATTTGGTTGTGAATATGGGGCTAAAGCAAGTCCTATTAATACCGTTATCCCAAAGGCTATGAGCACAGGAAAATATACCATACGCACTTATAGCAATGCAATAGAAATTCTTAAAAAAGATGGAAAAGCAACGGGAGTAAAATTCGTCGATGTTAGAACGATGAAAGAATACATTCAGCCAGCCGATATTGTAGTGCTTACAAGCTATATGTTTAACAATGCCAAACTTTTAATGGTAAGCAATATAGGCGAACAATACGATCCAAAAACAGGTAAAGGAACTTTAGGTAAAAATTATTGCTATCAAATGAATATGGGAACAACAGCTTTCTTTGATGAGCAATTTAATACCTTTATGGGTTCGGGTGCATTAGGAACAACTTGCGATGATTTTATAGGCGATAATTTTGATCATTCTAAAGAAAAATTCCTTCATGGAGCAATGATTTATAGCGTGCAATCAGGTAATCGTCCTATCAAAGCTTATGCAACTCCTGCTGGAACTCCGTCTTGGGGTGCTGAATTTAAAAAAGCATTAAATTATAATTTTACTAGAAATATTTATATTGGCGGTCAAGGTGCTTCTTTGCCCCATAAAAATAATTATTTAAGCTTAGATCCAACCTATAAAGATGCTTTTGGTATGCCTCTTTTGCGTTTAACTTATAATTTTACCGAACAAGATAGGGCTTTGCATAAATTTATCACTGATAAGACAGCTGAGGTGGCTAAAAGAATGCAAGGGGTAAAATCCATAGCAAAAGATCCTTATATTACTAATTATAGTGTAGTTCCTTATCAAACGACTCACAATACTGGTGGAACAACTATGGGTGCAAGTCCTCAAATGAGTGTTGTAAATACCTATTTGCAACATTGGGATGTTGATAATCTTTTTGTTGTAGGTGCAGGAAATTTCCAACACAATAGTGGTTATAATCCAACTGATACCGCAGGTGCTTTAGCTTATCGTTGTGCTGAAGGTATTTTAAAATATTACAAAAGCGGAAGAAGTCTAGCTTAAAATGTTTGAGAGTTTTTTACTCTCAAGCTTAAATAAGTAATGAAATTGATTTTTATTTTGCACAAATTTACACATTGTTTCTAAAATTTCTCACCCTCATTAAAACACTATTTTATCATTGCTTATATTTTTTAAACAATGATAATTTCATATTTTT
>NZ_NFNY01000017.1 GCF_002179165.1 Campylobacter jejuni | reverse complement strand
TACACACTTAAAGATGAGAATATTAAATTTTTAAAAATAAAAAATAATTGATTTTTCAAATTTTATTTTTGTAATTTTTTATTTTAACTCTTGTAAAGATCTAAAAATAACCTAATAAAAATTTTAATAATATATATTATTTGTTTTTAAAAAATCTCTTAGTTTATCGTATTCGCCATTTTCTAAATAGCGGTGCTTTCCTGCTTTTAGTATTCCAAGATCTAAAGCACCAAAAGCTACGCGTTTTAAATCCATCACTTCTAAGTCAAAATGCCCAAAAAAGCGTCTAAGCTCTCTATTTTTACCTTCATTTATAACCACCCTTAGCTTAGTGTATCCACCGCTTGAGCCAAAAATTTCAAAATCAATAAAAGGAGCAAAACTCATAGAAGTGATTTTTGTCTTTGTATGTGCACCTTTTTTTTCATTTTTAATTTCTAGTCCATTTTGCATGGCCTCTATGACTTGCTTACTCACCACGCCTTTAACCTTAAGATAATACTCCCTTTCTAAATCACTATTCATCAAAGCATGTGCAATCACAGGAGAATCTGTAAGCAAAAGCAAACCTTCGCTAGTAAAATCAAGCCTACCTACACTTAGCCAAGTTTTAAATTGTTTAGGCAAAGTATCATAAATGGTTTTTCTTCCGCGATCATCTTTTTTACTGACAATCTCGCCTTTTTGTTTATGGTAAATAATAACACTAAATTGTGTCTTTTTACGCAAAATTTTGCCCTTTATGAAGACTTTATCATCAAATTTAACCTCATCACTTAAAAGGGCTATTTTATTATTTATTTTTACCAAACCTTGCTTGATAAGCTCATCCGCTTCACGACGCGAATAAGGGCTATTGTGTGATATGAATTTATTGATTCTCATTGTTTTGCCTTATTAATTACTCATTGTTTAAAAATTTATTATTTACAAGCATTTCTTTTAATTCAAAAG
This sequence comes from Campylobacter jejuni, assembly GCF_002179165.1. Taxonomy (GTDB): domain Bacteria; phylum Campylobacterota; class Campylobacteria; order Campylobacterales; family Campylobacteraceae; genus Campylobacter_D; species Campylobacter_D jejuni_B. The sequence goes on along the minus strand of NZ_NFNY01000017.1, from coordinate 36,159 downwards.
GATAATCTTTTACTTTTTTATCCCAACTTTGTATATAAATATTTAAAATGTATTTCATAGCTTCAATTTCACTTCTATCTGAAAATTCTCTATTTTTAGACCAATCACATTGAAAAGGCAAATTGTTGCCATTCGGAACTAAAACTTTTATCCTTTTTAATGAAGTATAAAAACAATCCTTGGTATTATTTTTATTGATCACTAAAAAATAATAGTCATATCCAATTTTTAGTTCTTGAATCAGCATTTTATGAAAAGCATTCCAAGCAATAGGCATAATTTTTTATTCCACTTAATGCATAGCCCATTCCTAATTTTGACGAACAATTATCAGCTGCATTATTATCTAAATCTGAAATTTTAATATTTATATAAATAGTTTCTTCTCCTTTTATGCTAAAATCATACCAAGATCTGATTTTTGGTTTTTCTATATTAGAAAATTTCAAAAAAAGTTTAGCTATTACCAAATCTTCATTTGTTGCCGAATTTAATCTACCATCGTCATTTTCATTATTTAGCATAACAGGGTTATTTTTTAAATAACTAATTATATTCTCTAAATATTTTGTCATTAATTAATGCCTCCTTTAAAGATTTTTGACTAAAAATATATCTTCCACCTGTTACAAAACCCATTTCATCCCAAGCTATAGAATTAAGCTTTTTTACAATTTCATCCAAATTTGATGAAAATTTTGGGAAAAGAGCTAAAATAGAACCGTCCCATTTTTTGCATTTATTTACAAAAAAAGGATTTTTATTTCTAGTTTTGCAATTTACATAAATTCTAGGCTCATCTTCCCTAAAATCAATGGCACGACCCCAAGTCCACCAATTATTTTCGTTAAATTTTTTTATACCACGATTTATTAAAATTTCTTTATGGCTTTCAAGAATTTGATCATATCTTTGATAAATCATTTTTTTTTAATTCTCCAGTTTTTGCTGTCTTAGAACATACAAATTCATCTCCTAAATTGTGTAAAAATAATTCATCTTTACCGCTCACAGCACCTACTTTGATATCAAAAAAATCGCCTAAAGGCTTTATATCTAAATTATCACAAAAAGATATAATTCCATCATTAATTAACAAATGTTTTTCTTTATTATAAGTTTTTGTTTTATATGTAAAATTATCTTTTTCATATCTAAAAATACATATATTAGGACAAGCTTCCTTAAATAATTTAGCATCGCCATAATCAAAATAATGTGTTATAGTTCCATTTTTTAAAAGAAGTTCATTAATGCTTCTAGCAGAGGTTAATTTTATAAAGTCTCTTGGAACAATAAAAATTAGCTCTCCATTTTTTTTTAAATGATGAAAGCATTTTTCTATAAAATAAAGATATAAATTTGCTTCACATTTTATATCTGTTTTATGCTTTATATTTAAAAATTTATTATCTACATAAGGTGGATTTCCGATTATAGTATCAAATTTTTCACTTATAGGATAATCAAAAAAATCCATATTTAAAACATTAGGATTTTTTATCAACATAGAATCAATTTCAATAAATACAGAGTTATGGTTTAAAATTTTTCTAAATGCTAAATTTCCACAACTTGGCTCTAAAATTCTACCTTTATTTTGTATTAGAGAAATGCACTTATTTACAAGTACTTCAGGAGAAAAAAATTGTCCTAAATTTCTATTTAAACCAGAATCTGTAATATTGTTTTTCATTATAATTTAAACCCAAAATACAAAAGTCATTAAATGACTTTTGTAAAAAATTTCTACATCACAAAAATAGTTGGAACTATGGTTGGATATTTTTTGATTTTTCTAAAAATGTGTTTTCTTAGCACTTGGCGAATTTGATTTTCTAAAAATTTTGGATCATTAAGCATTTCATCTTTAACATTAATGAAAAATTGCCCCAAAACTTCTGCCATTTCTTTAGAGAATGCATGATCGTGCTTATCTGCTACAAGACCATAACTGAATACCCTTGGCTTATTGATTAGAGTTTTTGTCGCCTTATCAAGCTGTGCAATAATGACGACTATACCGCTATCAGCTAGTTTTTGGCGATCAATCACCACATCATCGGCGATTTGCTTATTGATTTGATTATCCACAAAAACTTTTCCGGTTTTAACAGTTTTAACGCGTTTTACATATTTTTGACAAAGCTCGACTTGATCGCCATCGCTCATAAGATAAATATTTCTTTCAGGAATTCCGCATTTTATAGCAGTTTCTTTATGCTTATTGATATGGTTATATTCTCCATGTACTGGTAAGAAAAATTTAGGCTTAACTAAAGTCAGCATTAATTTTTGCTCTTCTATACTCGCATGGCCACTTACATGAATTTCGCTAAATTCTTGATACGCCACTTTAGCACCCGCTTTTAAAAGATAATCAAGCACCGCAGAAACGCTTGCTTCATTACCTGGGATAGCTTTGGCTGAAATGATGATTTGATCTGTAGGCTTAATTTTTATGAATTTATGCTCATCGGTCGCCATTCTATAAAGTGCACTCATCGTTTCGCCTTGACTTCCTGTGGTAACAATCAAAACTTCATTATCTTTATATTTGCTCACCTCATCCGCATCAATGAAAATCTTTCTATCAAGCTTGATATAGCCAAGCTCCATAGTCGTATAAAGATTTCTTTCCATGGAACGACCGATCACGCAAACCTTTCTGCCATATTTTAAACCATAAGTAATAGCTTGATAAACGCGGTGGATATTAGAACTAAAAGTACTCATTATCACTCTGCCTTTGGTTTTGGCAAAAATTTGATCAAAAGTTGGTCCTACTGAACTTTCACTTTTGGTATAGCCTTCTTTGTAAGAATTGGTACTGTCACTTAAAAGACACAAAACCCCTTCTTCGCCATAATGTGCTAAACGCCCTAAATCAGTTGGATAGCCATCGATTGGAGTTTGATCGATTTTAAAATCTCCCGTGTGTATAATAGTCCCTGCTTTAGTTTTAATCGCTAACGCGGAAGCATCAATGATAGAATGCGTGATGTGAATCCACTCTATATCAAATTCGCCTATCTCATAAACCTTGCGTTTTTCCACTGGGCGAAACCATTTGCGTTCCGCTTTTAAACCGTGTTCTTCAAATTTGTTTGAAATCATACCTAGTGCCAAAGGCGTGGCATAAATAGGGAATTGAAATTCTTTGAAAAAATACGGCACAGCACCTATATGATCTTCGTGTGCGTGAGTGATGATGATGCCTCTAATTTTATCTTTGATTTTTCTCACATAATCAAAATCAGGGATAATAATATCTACACCATGCATAGTCCCATCTGGGAAACTCATACCGATATCAACAATTACCGCATCATTATTTGTCTCAAATACGCTGATATTTCCGCCAATTTCTCCTAAGCCACCTAGTGGAGTAATGCGGATTTTATGCTCGCTAGAATTGTTATATTTTAAAGGGTGCAAGCGGTTTTCATGTGAAACACGATTTGCTTCTATACATTCTGCAAGTGCGATTTGCCAGTCTTCATTACCGGTAAGTTTTGAAGGAAGATTGCGATTTTTTTTCTTTTTCTTTTCGCTTGGCTTTTCTGTATTTTCATTCTCTAAATTTTGAGAATTTTGCTTGATATTTGTTCTCTCATTAGAAAATTCATTTGATGAATTTTGGGAATTTTCATTGATAGAATCGGCTAATTTTTTTCTACGATTTCTATATTTGTAACGCTTATTATTTTTTGAATTTGAATTGGGGTTATTTTCATTACTATCTTTATTATTTTCGTTCATACTCATCCTTTAATTTTTCATAAATTTTAAGGTATGAATCAACGCAAAGTTCATGTGGGCGTAAATTTGATTTAAGCTCTAACTTCTCAAAAAGCTCTATCAATTGTGCCTTGTAATTCTTTAAATTTCCTAGCAGCTGTTTTCTTGGTGCTTTAAAGCAATCCTTTAAAAAAGCTTTAAAGGCTTTAATTTTACAAAGGCTTTCGTATTCCCTAAATTTAGTCATTTTCATCACTGCCGAGATCACCTTTGGCGGCGGATTAAAACATTTAGGACTCACATCAAAAAGTATTTCACGATTGCAAATCATAGCACTTAAAACTCCAAGAGCTGAAAAATCGCTATCGCCACTATTGGCACAAAATTTTAAAGCCATTTCTTTTTGTACCATTACTATAAGCCCTCGACAATTTTCATCTTCCAAAGCTTGCAATATTAGATGGCTTGCGACATAATAAGGTAAATTTGCAACCAAAAAATACTTATTTTCATCAAAGCATACAAGCTTGCTTGCATCTTGATGAAGTAGATTTAATTTTCCACATTCAAGCTCTTTTTGAAATTTCTTTTGCAAAATAGGTATGAGATCATCATCAATCTCATAAGCTTTTACCTTTGAAATTTTCAAAAGTTCTTGCGTTAAATCACCTAAGCCAGGCCCAATCTCTACTATATTTTTTATATCTTTGGGTATGGCTTGAGTGATTTTTATCAAAACACTTTTATCGTTTAAAAAATTTTGTCCGTATTGTTTTTTTGCTTTAACCATAAATTTTTATTTTATCAAAAAATTCTTAACTTTAAGTCTTTTTAGCTAAAATTCTTTTTTAAAATATAGATTTTATTAACATAGGATAGATGATGATTATCTGTGCGGGTGGAAATGAAAATTTTTCTTTTGCAAAAGCTATAGGCATAGGACTTGTAGAAGCGGCTTGTAATTTGACTCAAATTTGTCAAAGTCAAAAGCCTTCAAATATCGTATTTATTGGAACTTGTGGGCTTTATGAAAAAGGTGAAATTTTAGAAATCTATAAAAGCTCTCATGCTTTTAATATAGAATTTTCAAAAATTTCAAGTGCTTTTTATACGCCTGCTAAAGATGAAATTTGCATAGAAAATAAAAATGTTTCGTGTGAAACAATTAAAATCAATTCATCAAATTATATTTGTCAAAACAAAGATGCAGCCAAAGAATTCGCAAAACTTGGATTGTTTGCTGAAAATATGGAAGCCTTTGCTGTGTTAAGTGTGGCTAAAAATTTTGGAATTGACGCAGAATGTATTTTATGTGCTACAAATTTTTGCAATGAAAACGCACATCAAGATTTTATAAAAAATCATCAAAAAGCCAAAGAAAAATTAGAAAATTATTTAAAAGAAAATCATTATATTTAAAAAAGGAAATTTTTTGAAAGAACTCATTAATATTTTAGATTTTTTGCCTGAAGAATTAGAAGAAAAAATTAAACCAATGTTTCGCGTGAAACAAATTTATCAATGGATATATCAAAAGTATGCAAATAATTTTTCCGATATGTCAAGTTTGCCCAAAGACTTGCGTTTAGAACTTGCACAAATTTATCATTTTTCACCTGTTAAATGCGTTAAAAATGAACAAAGCAAAGATGGAAGTATAAAATACCTTTTTGAACTTATCGATGGTTTAAGAGTAGAAAGCGTGCTTTTACCGATGAAAGAAGAGCAATTTGATGAAAATGGTAAAAGAATTTCACACACAAGATATACTATTTGCGTTTCATCTCAAGTTGGTTGTAAAAGTGGTTGTAGTTTTTGCCTTACTGCCAAAGGGGGTTTGAAAAGGAATTTAAGTGCCGGAGAAATAGTCGGACAAATTTTGTGGATCAAAAAACAAAATAATATCCCTTACGAACGCCGTGTAAATATAGTTTATATGGGTATGGGCGAACCGCTGGATAATCTTAAAAATGTCTCAAAAGCAGTAAAAATCCTAGCACAAAATGATGGACTTGCTATAAGCCCACGCAGACAAACTATAAGCACGAGTGGTTTGGCTAAACAAATTAAAGAATTAGGGCAGATGAATTTAGGCGTTTTACTTGCCATTTCACTGCATGCAGTAAATGATGAGTTACGCAGTCAATTAATGCCGATAAATAAAGCTTATAATATTGCTGCAATTATGGAAGCGGTGCGTGAGTTTCCGATAGATCAGAGAAAAAGAGTGATGTTTGAATATCTTTTAATTGATGGTATTAATGATAAAATAGAACACGCAAAAGAATTAGTCAAACTTTTAAATGGCATAAAAGCAAAGGTAAATTTAATACTTTTTAATCCACACGAAGGCAGCTTATATCGTCGCCCTAGCCTTGAAAATGCAATTAAATTTCAAGATTTACTGAGTGCTAAAGGCGTAACTTGCACCATAAGAGAAAGCAAAGGACTTGATATATCAGCAGCTTGTGGGCAACTTAAAGAAAGGACTAAAGAAATATGACTTTTTTAGATATTGTGGAAATTATTTTTATAAGTTTAGTTGTTTTAATAGGAATTAGTGGTATAATTTATGTTTTAAAGAACGAGAAAAAAGAGGATAAAAATGATGGATGCAGCAAAACTACTTGAAAATAAACTCTTTCAAGAAAGATATATCAAGGCAAATATATCTTGGTATTTTTCTTATTTAAATGGAAAAAGAGGACTTTGCCGAATTTATAAAGCACCTTATGCAGCTTTAATGAAAAAATTTTTCTTACAAAAATACTTTGAAAAACGCGTCAGGGGGGGGGTATATTGATATACCCTATCTTGAGCTTGTTTTAACTACAAAATGCACTATGCGTTGTCAGTCGTGCAATAAACCTAATGCAATACTTCTCTCCTAATAATCAATACACCTGCTCACTCGAAGGCATTAAAAATTCGCTTGAACTTTTGCTTTCTAAAGTAGATAGTATAGCAAGAATCAGAATCATTGGTGGTGAACCTTTGCTTTTTAAAGATTTGCCTAAACTTATTGATTATTTAAATTCTCAAAAAAAGATTTTAACTTTTAGTTTGGTAACAAATGCTACAATCGATTTTAAAGATGAATTGATTGAAAAATTAAAAAATTCCAAAAAAGTTAGAAAAATAACTATTTCAGATTATAAAAGATCTCCAAATTTAAAAATTCCATTAAAACAAGAAAGCATACTCAAAAAATTGAAAGAAAATAAAATTCCTTATTCTTTAGATTCTAATAAAGAAAATTCCACATGGTTTGATCCAGAAAAAATTTACAAAAGAGGACGCAGTAAAGAAGAGATCATTAAAAATTATCATCATTGTAAAATGCCTTGTATGAGTTTGATGACAAGTGAAGGAGAGAATCTAAAAGGTAAAGAATTAACCCCAAATGGAGCGATTTTTGTATGCCCTATTTCTAGCTCTTTAACAAGACTTAAAGGCTTAGATGAATTTGCGGGAGATTTTATCAATTTAGATGACGATAAAGAAAGATTTTTTAAATTTTATATCCAAGATTTTTACAAAGCTTGTGATTATTGTAGAGATTTTAGCAAACCTTATAAAAGAGTGCCTGTTGCCATACAAACGGATCAAATTTTAAAATTAGAAAAAGAGTGAAAATTTAATGTTTTAAAAATTGTATTTTAAGTTTATATTTATAAATAAATTCTAAAAAATATAAAAACATCAAATTTAATTAGTCTTTAATCTAACAAGCATTTGAAGATTTAAAAAAGCGGATAGAGTCTATTTTAGAAATAAAATGGTGTCAAGGGGGAGACTTGAACTCCCGACCTCCGGCTTATGAGACCAGCGCTCTAACCAGCTGAGCTACCCTGACTTTATAAAATCTAAAATGTAATTATACTCTTTTTTACTAAAATTTTATTTAAAGCTTTTTTGGATATAATTAAAATTTTCATTTAGACAGGTGTCCGAGCGGTTGAAGGAGCACGCCTGGAACGCGTGTAAAGTGCAAGCTTTCGAGGGTTCGAATCCCTTCCTGTCTGCCATCAAATATTTTTTAAGCCAAACTAAGTTATAATACAAAACTTCATTTGGGGCATTAGCTCAGCTGGGAGAGCACAACGCTGGCAGCGTTGGGGTCAGCGGTTCGAACCCGCTATGCTCCACCATTGGTTCCGTAGCTCAGTTGGTAGAGCACTACCTTGACATGGTAGTGGTCGTTGGTTCAAGTCCAATCGGAGCCACCATTACTCCTTTAAAAAAGGATTTTTATGCAAAATTTCATTATCGAAAAAGCCACACAAAAAGACTTAAATTCCATACTCAAAATAACAAAAGATGCTCTAGCTTCTATGAAAATGATGAATTTTAATCAATGGAATGAAGACTACCCCAATGAAGAAGTTTTTAAAGAAGATATAAAAGCAAGCGAGCTTTATCTCTATAAAGAAGAAAATGAAATTTTAGGCTTTATTTGTATCAATCAAAAATTTGAACCTGAATTTCTTAAGCAAATTTCTTTTAATAAAAACTACGATAAAAAGGCCTTTTATTTGCACCGCTTAGCCGTGAAAGAAAGTGCTAAAGGCAAAGGTGTAGCACAAAAACTTTTATATTTTTGCGAAGACTTTGCCAAAAAGCAAGGATTTGCAAGTCTAAGAGCAGATACTCACAGCAAAAATATTCCTATGAATTCACTCTTTAAAAAGCTAAATTTCAAATTTTGCGGGGCTTTTAATATCCCAAACTATGAAAATGAATTTCTAGCCTATGAAAAAATCCTAGACTAAAAAAGTCTTTGAATTTACTTCATAAGTTTTGATTTTATCTTCATATTGCAAAGTTAAAGCTATATTGTCAAGCCCTTTTAAAAGGCATTCTCTTCTGAATTCATCTAAGTCAAAAGAAAACACTTTGTCTTTGAAAAACACCTTTTTTTGCTCTAAAGAAATTTCCATATTTTTATCTTGCGAATTCTTTAATTCCTTGATGATATCTAAAATTTCACTCTTTTTAAGTTCTATGGTAAGCAAACCATTACCTAGCGCATTATTTTTAAAAATATCTGCAAAAGATGGTGCAATAATCGCCCTAATACCATAATCCATTAAAGCCCAAGGCGCGTGTTCTCTTGAAGAGCCATTGCCAAAATTTTCAAAACTTATCAAAATAGAAGCGTTTTGGTATTCTTTTTTATTGAGATTAAAATCTATATTTAAAACGCTTTCTTTATCATCTAAATAACGCAAATCATGAAATAAATGCTTCCCAAAACCCTGCTTTGAAACCGCGAGTAAAAATTGCTTTGGTATGATTTGATCTGTATCGATGTTTGCATATTCTAAAGGACAAGCTATGCCTTTGTGTGTTCTAAATTCCACCATTTTAAACTCCTAAATATTTTCTATTGTCACAAATTTTGCCTTCGATCGCACAAGCAGCCGCACTCGCCACGCTCATTAAATGCGTGATAGCCCCTTTGCCTTGTCTGCCTACAAAATTGCGATTTGAGGTTGAAGCCACTCTTTGTCCCGCCTTTGCCTTATCATCATTCATACCAAGGCACATCGAACACCCTGCGTATCTCCATTCGCATCCTGCTTCAATGAAAATCTTATCAAGTCCTAAATTTTCGGCTTCTTTTCGCACTTGCATAGAACCTGGAACGATTAAAGCTTTCACATCTTTATGAATTTTTCGTCCTTTTAATATATTTGCTGCAAGTTTTAAATCTTCTAAACGCCCATTAGTGCAAGATCCTATAAAAACCATATCGATTTTTACACCATTTAAGCTTTGATCTTGTTTTAAATTAACATAATTTAACGCATCAAGCAAAGATTTTTGCTCGCTTTGATTTTCAAAATCAGTGATTTTTGGAATTTTTTCATCAATAGCTATAGTTTGTGATGGATTTGTCCCAAAACTGATTTGTGGTTTAATTTCACTTGCATTTATAATGATTGTTTCATCATAAATTGCGTCTTCATCACTTTTTAATGTTTGCCAATATTTACAATATTTTTCAAATTCTTTTCCTTTTGGTGCAAATTCTCTTCCTTTGATGTATTCAAAAGTGATTTCATCAGGTGCTATCATACCGACTTTTGCCCCAAATTCTATCGCCATATTACAAAGTGTCATACGAGATTCCATACTCAAATTTTGTATTAATTCTCCACAAAACTCAATTGCATAGCCTGTGGCTTTTGCAGTGCCGTATTTAGCGATTAAATAAAGGATTAAATCCTTTGCATAAACACCTTTTTGAAATTTGCCTTTGCATTCTATTTTCATCGTTTTAAGCTTGGCTTGTTTTAAAGTTTGTGTTGCTAAAACATGCTCAACTTCACTCGTACCTATACCAAAGGCCAAAGCTCCAAAAGCTCCATGTGTTGCGGTGTGAGAATCACCACAAACCAAAGTAACTCCTGGTAAAGTAAAACCAAGCTCCGGACTTACTATATGCACTATACCTTGATTTTCATCATCAAGCCCTAAAAGTCTTACTCCAAATTCTTTGGTATTTTGCATTAAAGTACTGATTTGCTCTTTTGCCATAGCAGAACAAGCATTTAAATCCCTACTTTTGGTAGAAACATCGTGATCGATAGTTGCTAAGGTTAAATCCGCTCTTGCCATTTTGCGATTTGCTATTTTAAGCCCTGAAAATGCTTGGGGGCTTGTGACCTCGTGGATCAAATGCCTATCGATATAAAGCGTAGCAAATTCATTATCATTTTGATAAACCACATGAAAGTCAAATACCTTTTCATACAAAGTCTTAGCCATTGTTATTCTCCTTTAAAATTTCTAAAATACAATCACCCATTTCATCGGTACTTAAATAAGAATTTGCATTTAAATCCTTAGTCATTTTGCCACATTTTAATGCTAAAGAGATAGCATTTTCTATATCTTGTGCTGCTTTTTCTTCTTTAAAGCTATATTTTAACATCAAAGCCGCACTTAAAATTTGTGCTATAGGATTTGCTATGTTTAAATGTGCAATATCAGGCGCACTTCCGCCTGCTGGTTCATAAAGCCCAAAACCTTTATCATTTAAACTGGCGGAACTCAATAGACCCAAAGATCCGCTAATAGCTGCTAATTCATCGCTTAAAATATCGCCAAAAAGGTTTGAACAAAGCATCACATCAAAAGTGCTAGGGTTTTTGATAATTTGCATAGCCGCATTATCCACATACATATATTCTAATTTTATATCTTTATATTCTTTTGCAATTTGGCTTACCACTTCACGCCATAAAATCGAACTTGCCAAAACATTTGCTTTATCGACTAAATGCACTTTTTTATTTCTTATTTTTGCACTTTCAAAAGCAAGATAAGCGATTCTTTCTATCTCTTTTTTGGTGTAAATTTCAGTATCAAACGCACTTTCTTTACCTAATTCTTGCTTGCCAAAATAAATTCCACCTGTAAGCTCTCTAACACACAAAATATCAATACCTTTTTCTATAATCTCATCTTTTAAAGGTGAAGCGTGTTTTAAACTTTCATAAATTTTACAAGGACGCAAATTAGCAAATAGATTAAAATGCTTTCTTAAAGGCAAAAGTGAAGCCCTTTCAGGTCTTTGATCTATGGGCAAATTATCCCATTTGGGTCCACCCACAGAACCAAATAAAATCGCGTCACATTTCTCACAAAGCTTTAAAGTTTCATCACTTAACGCCACACCATAAGCGTCAATACTTGCTCCACCAATTTTTGCTTCGTTAAATTCAAATTTAAAATCATATTTTTGTGCAATGAAAGTTAAAATTTTTAAAGCTTCTTTCATTACAAAAGGTCCTATGCCATCTCCTGCTAAAACAGCTATTTTATAAATTTTCATACGGCTTTCCTTTCCTCTACTTTTAAAGCACGATAAATTACATTATAAGCACTGATAAATGCTTGTGCTGAAGCTTCTATAACATCAGTTGATAAACCTTTACCATGAAATTTTCTGCCTTTAAATTCCAAAATCACATCCACTTGTCCTTGTGCGTCTACGCCTGAACTTTTGGCATTTATACTATAAGATTTTAAAATAGGATTTAAATTTGTAATTCTAGAAATACAATTAAAAACCGCTTCTACTGGTCCATTTCCGGTGCAAGATTCGGTTTTTAACTCTTGTTTGATACGCATTTTAACACTAGCGGTTGGGATATTTCCACTGATCACATTTAAATTTTCAAGCACAAATTCATTCTCTTCTTCATTTTCATAGCTTAAAAACATCAAAGCCTCTAAATCATAGTCATAAACCTGCCCCTTTTTATCTGCAAGGCGTAAAAAGCTCTCATAAACCTCATCTAAATTATAAGTATTTTCATCATAACCTAAATTTTCAAGACAAGTTTTTATCATAGCCCTACCGCTTCTTGCAGTCATTAGCATACGATTTTTATTAATTCCTATGGCACTGGGACTTATAATTTCATAGGTTTTTTTATTTTTAAGCACTCCATCTTGATGAATTCCTGAACTATGAGAAAAAGCATTACTTCCTACTATGGCTTTATGCGTTGGAATGCTTTCGTTTGTGATAGCTGAAACTAACTTTGAAGTTTTAGCAATATTTTCACATTTAATGTCCGTATAAAAACCTTTTAAATAATCATTTCTTGTTTTTATTGCCATAACCACTTCTTCTAAAGCACAATTTCCCGCTCTTTCTCCAAGTCCATTAATCGTGCATTCAATCTGCCTTGCACCTTGTAAAATCCCACTTAAACTATTACCCGTTGCCATACCTAAATCATTATGACAATGCACAGAAATCACGGCTTTGTCAATGTTTGGTACTTTGTTAAATAAAATTTTTATGATATTTGCAAATTCACTTGGCAAAGTATAACCCACGGTGTCTGGGATATTTATAGTTTTAGCTCCTGCTTTTATCGCATTTTCAACCATAAAACAAAGATTATCCATAGGTGTTCTCCCTGCATCTTCGCACGAAAATTCCACATCATCAGTGTATTTTCTAGCTCTTTTTATCGCCTTTGTTGCCATAGCTAAAATTTCGTCAAAATCTTTTTTTAATTTATCTTGTATATGCAAATTTGAAGTAGCGATAAAGGTGTGAATTCTAAAATTTTTAGCCACTTTTAAAGCTTCATATGCCACATCTATATCTTTGTCTAAAGCTCTACTTAATGCACAAATAGTGGAATTTTTAACCTTTGAAGCTATGATTTTTACCGCTTCAAAATCTCCACCAGAAGACACCGGAAAACCTGCTTCTATCACATCTACGCCTAAATTTTCAAGTGCTAAAGCGATTTGTAATTTTTGGTTGATATTTAAAGAACTCACTAAAGCTTGTTCGCCATCCCTTAAAGTTGTATCAAAAATAATAATTTTTTTATCTTTCATAATTTAATCCTTTATAAAAAGAAACAGATTAAATGAATTAAATCAATTCAAAAACTTAAAAACAATAATAAAATTAAATAAATATTGATTAGAAAAATCGAGTATTAGAGTGAGAGTTGCAGCAGTAGATTAAGCGTATTTTCTTTAATGCTTTGTTTTTTTATAGGGATAAAATGCAATTTAAAAATTTGCTCCATTGTCGCCTCCTTTTTATAATATATTTTTTAATCTAGCATATTTTTGGTAAATAACAAAATAAAATTTATAAATTAAGAAAATTATTGATATAATTGTAATTTTAAGTAACAAAAAGGATGTTGATGTTAAAAGAACTTTTAGAAATTAAAAAAGAAATGGAACCTGTTATCCACGATGCTAATGTAAAATTAAATGTCCTAGCTCGTGAAGTAATAGTGCGTAAAAAAGAATATGAAATTTATGGACCTATGGTAGATCGCGTTTATCTTGATAATGCTATTTATGTCAAAGTGATGTCAAGCGGACGCGATGTAAAAACAGATAATGTACAGATTAAAACCGGTTTTTATATGGTTTTTGTAGCCCCTGAAAAAGAAAGTACAAAAGATATTAAAAACAAACTCAAAGTAGCTTATGAAGGACTTGATAATAAATTCATCTCTACTCTCATCCGATCTTGCCAAAGATTTAAAGAAATTTTATCCAAAACTCAAGCAACCTTAGCCAAAGCTTCCCAAATGAATGTTTTAGTCAAAACAAATCTCGGCGAAGCAAGTGCAGCTCTTAAATTTAACATCACCATAGAATACACCAAAGAAAATCAAAAACTCACACGCGAAAACTCAAAATCAGCAGGAAGTTTTAGAGATACCAAAACTTATATTAATCTCGTGGTAGAAAAAAGCACAGATTCTAAAGTATGTGAAAAATTGCTTGATGATGTAGAAAAATACTTCATCGGTGGCGGTTGATTGCTCACCGATGAAAACTTTTAAAATTTATAAGTATATCCTAAATACGCTCCATAATTTCTTTGCCTCGGATCATAAAAATTTGACCCTATAGTACTTTGATAAAAATTTTTAGCATTATAATTGATTTGTTCTGCTTTAAAACCTAATTCAATCTCATTAAAAGCATTAAGCTCATATATAGCACCGATTTTTGCTCCATAAACAAAACCATCAAAATTTTGCGATAAAGACAATAAAGAAGTTTTCAAGTCGATATTTGTTCTTGCATAACCCAAATATCCACCAACAACTGCTCTAATTTTTTCAAAAATTTTTGGAGTAAAATCATAGCCTAATAAAAGCTTATGTGTAGTAAAATCTCCTTCAATTTGGATTCTTGGAGTTCTTATAAATTCACTAAATTCATCAGAATAATTGTAAGCAGTATAAAGTCTATGTAAATTATTAAAACGATAACCCATTTTTAAACCCAAAATAGGAATACTGCTAGACAAATCTCCATTAATCACTGCTCCTGTTTTGTTATGCTTTAAATCCCCTTTAACTTGGGTATGAACATAAGCTGCATCCGCCCCTATAAAAAAGCCTGAATTTTCATCTGCTAAAGCTAAATTTGAAAATAAAGCAACACCTACAACAATGCTTAATAATTTTTTATGCATTTTATCCTCCTTTTTATTTGTTTATGAGATCAATTATATTATCTCAATATTTAATATCGTATTATTTTTGTTACTTTTTTATTTTTTTTCTAAAATATGCAAATATTCTATGGTTTTATCTTGTTTATGGGTGCGTTTAGAATCAGCTTTAAAACGCTGATAAATTTGGCTTTTAAAATCATATTTTCCATATTTTTCAAAAATTTGTTTGATTTGCCCTAAAGAAAGCAAACCTTCATCGTTATAACTTAAAAAAATGAATTTAAAATCAGCATTTTTAATTAAATCTTCTAAAGCATCAAAAACTAAATTTTTCTTACACCAAGCAGATTTTTCATAAGCTCTAAGTCCGGTTTTTCCTTGTGGGATAAAATCATCATACATTGCAATGGAATTTAGCACATGATAATTTGCTCCGTATTCTCTAGCATTATAAGGCGGATCAAGATAAAGAATATCGCCTTTAATTTTTTTAATTAAATCATTTGCATTTTCGTTAAAAACTAGATGTTTTACATGAGTACATTCAAATTTAGCAGGGCTTAACTCAAGCTCTTTCTTGGCTGATTTTTTAAGATGTTTTAAAAAAGCTCCATAAACAGAAGCGGTATTTGCCACCTTATCGGCACTTTCTAATAAACTTGCCAATAAAAAATAATATTCTTCTTCACTGATAAAATTTTGCTCTTTCCATTTTTCGATTTGCACTCTTATGCTGTCAATTTTCATTGCATTAAAATCACTAAAATACTGCCTATTTTCCCCACCACCTATTGCGTAATATTTATAAATTTTACCCTTGATTAATGGCGTTTGATTGAGTATTTCTATGAGTTCATCAGCACGAGATAAGAAATTTGAGTTTTGTATATAATTTTTTGCCAAAACAAAACTATAAAATTCTTTATCATTGCTTATGATTTGTTTTACTTTTGTCTTAAAAAGCTTTCCTACTGCAGAAGTTCCTGCAAAAATATCACAAAATATACAATCTTTTAATGCTTTATTTTTTGTTTTTAAAGTCTCGTCAATAGTTTTAAATAAAAAAGATAAAAGTTTGAATTTTGATCCGATGTAGTTCATGAGATTCTTTGTGTTTGCAATATCTTATTTAACTCTTCTCTCCATTTATATGGATCATACCAAAAACAACCAACGCATCCCTTTTCGTCATTATCATCTTCTCCTTGCCATCTTTCATTACCCTTATACCAAAATTTAATCCCAGGAAAATGTCCCCTGGTGCCATTTTTAAAACATTTTTCACAATAACGCGATTTTAATAAATTATTATTTCTAGTTAATAATACAAATTTATTTCTTATTTCTTCTTCACCCATAGAACTATCATTTTTATTCTCATCTACTTTCCACCTAATCTGTGGAAATTTATGATCAATCTCCAATTCATTAGGAGACATTTCCCTTAGATAAATAGCTTCTTCATTTTTAAAATAATTTTTAATTCTTCTAGCTAAACTAACAGAGATGCCACTTCTTGTCTTAGTATTTTCCAAAATTTCTAAGCTTTTTAATTTTCTATGAATGGTACGCATTCTACACTTTGAACACAATTGCACTTTATAGAAATTTCCTTTTTCATCAGTATCCAACTGAATGCCTTGATGTCTCCAAGTTTGCCAAGTTTTAGCTTGCGCTGCTTTTAATTCACATTTTGTGCAATGCCATTGTAAATCACTCATTATAGTAAAATCATAGTGGCTTGTTGTTCCTTCTTTAAAGGGCGTATCCATATTTATTTCTCCTTTTTATATTTTTCATCTTCAAGTATATTAAATAAAACTTTAGAAAAATCCAGGCATAAAGCCTCAAACAGCTCAATATATTTTTCAATATCAGCAAAACTTTCAAAACTATAAGAATTTTCACCATGTGCAATAGCATTCCTAATATTTACAAGTTGATTAAGCATATCTTTATAGTCTTTAAAATTTACACTATCAATATCGAATTTTAGACAAAGATTTTCCAGAACTTCAAATGTTAAATTTGACTTTACGTTAACTTTTGTATCAAATTTTAATTGACACAAAAGCTTTTCTTGAATGCGACAAAAATGTTTAATCTTTTTCTCTAAATCTTGAGAATCAGAAAGTGATTTTATATCTTTATCAAATGCCATCATAGTAATTTTTCCAGAACAATCATTACTAGAAAGCTTCAAAGAATTTAAATATTCCAATACAATTTTACAAGCGGAAACAATAAAGCCTTCCAAATGCGCATAAATTATTGGAATACTCATCTTTAAGATTAATTTTATATATTCTTCTTTTTCACAAGAATTCACCATATTCTCTAATAATATTATTTCATTACAGCGCCACTCAAGTTCTTGTAAAAGCCCTTCATTAATTTCTTGTAAGTTCATTTTCTACAAATTCTTCTGCAAATTTAATTTTTTCTTGCATTCTTTTTGTAGCATAAGTGCTTGATCCAGATTTATTACCATATTCTTTATTGTTTAATAATTTTTGTATTATTTGTTGAAATTTATGTGAATTTTGAAATCTATTTAGATTTTTTGACAAAATATACATTATTGTATCATAATGATTAGCACTAAACTGTCTAGCCCTATTATCTCTAAATAAGTCTGAAAACTTATTTTCATTCAAATAGCTTACTGAATTTAAAAAAGCTTGCTTAGCTTGATAAAAATCATCTTGGTTTTTTTCTATACTAGAGTGCATAAAATCTGATAAAAAACCTTGTATACTTCCGCCATTTTTCAAAATTAAATCATTATGCTTATAATAAAAAGCTATGAAGCGCAATACAAGCTCACTAAGATACATTTCTTTTTCTTGTCTTTCTGTAGCACCAATCACTTCTTTAAAATCTTTATTTTCTGCTAACTCATTGATTAAATCATTTAATGCGCCTCTATAGATACAATTACGGATTTCTTGCTCTTTTAATGCCTCTCCTCCGGTATTTAAACGACTAAAAAGTTGATACTTTATCTCAGGATTTGTATCCCATCGCAAAATTTCAACTCTACAAACAAACCTTTTAATAGTAAGTTGTAACTTTAAGGGAAAAGAGTCAATATTTTTATCTTTTAATTCTGTTAAAATTTCTCCCTCAAGTAATTTAAATTTATTTAATCTATTATCAATTTTTCCATCTTTTTTTAAAATACCAAAAAATGATAAAATAGTAGAAACACGCTGAAGTCCATCTACAAGCTCCCATTTACCATTATCTTTATCTTCTGCAACAAAAATAGGGGGAATAGGAATGCCAAGTAAAATCGATTCAATAAATCTTGTTTTTTGATAGCTATTCCATCTAAAAGATCTTTGATAAGAAGGTTGAATAATTAAATTATCCTCTTCATAGTTGCTAATAATTTCTCCAAAAGACATATCAAGTCTATCAGCCCTTAATAAATTTCTTTTATCTTCTATTTGAACTTCTAAATTCATCTAAAACTCCTTTTTAAATACAAAAATATACTCATGCTTAAAAATATAATAATCACTCCTTAAAGCCCTATATTGCCATATCGCCAAACTTCCTAATTTTCCACGATTTCCTTCTATATTTTTAACAACAATTCCTTTTAATTTAACTTTAAAATTTTGTTTTATCAAATTCATAAGCTCAAAACCCAAAGGGACAATTTCGCTATTTCTATATAAATCTGCTATCACTAAAGCAAAATAACGATTTTTTTCTAAATATTTTAACAAATTTTGACAAGTAAGTAAAAATTTATCTTTGAATTCTTTCAAATCTGAAATTTGACTTAAATCCTCTTTTTTCTCACTAAATTTAACTATATCCATATAAGGTGGATGTAAAATAATAAACTGGGCTTTTCTATTTTCAAGCTTAACCAAAGCATTTTCTAAAAAATCCTCGACTTGTTTAGCATTGATATTATCGCAATTTCCTAGAAAGTAGCGTTTGTCGTCGAAATTTTTTCCAAAGTTATCTAATACAAATTCCAAAATATTTTCATTAATATCAAACCCTATACATTTTCGCCCCAACTCTTCACATTCATAAAGCGTTGTTCCACTTCCTAAAAAAGGATCAATGATTAAATCATCTTTTTTCGTATAGCGACGAATGAGTTGATTAGGAATTTGTGGTATAAAATTTCCATGATAAATGTTTTTATGCTTTCCGCTTTTATCACGACTTGAAATAAGCCACAAAGAATCTGTATTTATATCACAATTTTTCCAATCACTTAAATCAAGATCGTTAAATTTCACTTTGGTACTACCATATCACTACGGCATTCTATTACCGTATGCACATTTCCGCGTGGGTTAAAATCCCCTACAACTTTGATCCATTTTGGTTTAAGTTTATCTTTTAAGGTATTATAAATTTCATTGATACTTGCTTCATGTGAAACATTTCTTGTCATAAAAGAATTGATATAAAGCTTTATCGCTTTTAATTCTACTACAAATTTGTCTGGCATATACTCAAGGTAAATTGTCGCAAAATCAGGATAACCCGAACGCGGACAAGCACACATAAATTCAGGTAAAGTGATTTTGATTAAATAATCATTTTTGGCCGTATTTTCCCAAATTTCCATTTTTTCTACATCAAATTCTTTAATTTCTTTTTCGCCATAACGCATTAATTTTCCTTCTTATTTTGATTTTTATGAAATTATATAAAAAATTGCTTTTAAGCCATTTAAAATTCATATTTTAAATCAGTAAAAATCACTCAAACTTATATTAAATAAAGCTTTTTATACTAAAATAAATAAATTTTTAATAAAGGAGAAACAATGAAAAAATCAATCGCAATTATAGGCGGTAGTATAGCAGGACTAAGTGCGGCTTTGTTTTTTGCTTCGGCAAAAAATGATGAGCTTGATTTTGAAATCACAATTTTTGATGATGGCAAGGCTGATTTAAAAGCAGCAGCAATTTACAATGTGCCATTTTTCCCAAAAGGTGCAAAAGCAGATGAAATTTACACACACATTAAAGAACAAATTGCTTCCATGCTTGAAGTAAAATACATTGATTCAAGTGTAGTAAGCATTAGCGGAGAAAAAGGGGATTTTACTATTATTGATGCAAACAGCTTAGGCATAAAAGCAGATTATATCATCGTAGCCACAGGAGCAAATAAAAGTGAAATTAAAGGACTTGAAGACTTTATCATTCCGCATACCCTTATGCCAAAACCAAACAAATTTTGTTTCAGACATCATGGAAGACAAATGATTAAAGAAGGCATTTATGCTGCAGGGCTTGCTTCAGGTGTTACGACTATGGTTACTTGTGCTATGGGAAGTGCCAATGAAGCTGCTTGTGCGATTTTAAGCGATATAAAAGGCACATTAAGCGTATATCACGACACTCCAAATACAAGAAATTAAATTCAAAGCACAAAAGGCGTGCTTTGATAAACATCATAATTCAACCAATTTGAAAATATAGTATTCGCATTTGAACGCCAATTGTATTTCATATTGCCATTTTTATCATAGTAATTTTTCGCCTTTTGTGTGAAATTATCTCTTATATATTCTTGATGTAAAGTATCCTTAAAATACTCCAAATGCCCTAAAATAAAGATATTTTTCTCATCTCTAAGCATTGCTGAACCTATGCTTTTATTTTTTAACAAAAGCTTTAATTTGCCTTTTTCACAAACAGATGAAATTTGCTTTTCATTCATACTAGAATGCCTAGAATGTGGCATTAAAACCTTTTCATCTAAATTCGTTAAAAGCAAATCAGGTGAAATCATTTCATGCTTATAAACGCCAAAAATTTTCTTTTTAAGATCTACTTTTTCCACCCCATAAAAATATTTCAAAGCCGCCATTGCACCCCAGCAAATATACATAGAACTTGTAACATTTTGCTTTAAAAACTCAAAAATTTCTTCTAATTCTTTCCAATACGCCACATCTTCAAAATCCATTCTTTCTACCGGTGCACCCGTTATAATTGCTCCATCAAATTTGAGATTTTTACACTCACTTATGCCTTTATAAAATTTTTCTAAATGACTCATAGGCGTGTTTTTACCGGTATAACTTTGAGTGGCAACTAAAGTGATATTAATTTGCAAAGGCGAATTTGCAAGCAAAGATAAAAGCTGATTTTCGGTTTGTATTTTTGTCGGCATTAAATTGATGATTAAAATCTCCAAAGCCCTTATATCTTGTTCATTCGCCTTTTTCGTATCCATTACAAAAATGCTATCTTTTAAAATTTTAAAAGCTGGAATTCCTTTTGGGATAATCAAAGGCATTTTTACTCTCCTATGGCTTGTTTTAAATCATTTATTAAATCTGTGGCATTTTCAAGTCCTATGCTTAAACGCAAAGTCGCTTTGCTAATCCCTGCTTTTTTTAGCTCTTCTTCGCTAAGTTGAGAATGCGTTGTAGAAGCGGGGTGGATGATTAAAGATTTACTATCGCCTAAATTTGCAGCGAGCAAGAAAAGTTTAGTTTTGTTACAAATTTCTTTTGCATGATTAAAATCTTTTGCTTCAAAGCTTAAAAGCCCACTTGCTAAGCCTTTGTCAAAATATTTTGCAAATAAATGATGATAAATATTATCTTTTAAAGTCGGATAATTTACATTTGAAATTAAAGGATGAGAATTTAAAAAATTGGCTATTTTTTGGGCATTTTGGCTATGTCTTTCTATACGCGCAGATAGGGTTTCAAGCCCTTGTAAAAGTAGCCACGCATTTTGCGGTGAGAGAGTCGCTCCAAAATCTCTAAGCCAAGTGATGATTAATCTTATACTAAAAATCGGCAAATCAAGTTCTTTTAAATTTAGTCCATGATAGCTAGGATCAGGCGTGTTAAAAACCTTGTATCTTACATTTTCTTTTAGCAAATCATTCAAATTTTTTCGTTCAATAATCGCTCCACCCAAAGCACTTCCTTGTCCGCTTATATATTTGCTAAGGCTATGCACCACAACATCAACGCCAAATTTAAAAGGCTGAAATAAAAATGGCGTGGCAACGGTGTTATCGCAAATGCTAAGAATTTTATGCTTTTTAGCAATTTGCGTGATTTTTTCTACATCAGCTATCGCAATTTGCGGATTTGAAAGGCTTTCAAAAAAAATCGCCTTAGTATTTTCATCGATGATTTTTTCTAAACTCGTTAAATCATCGATATCAAATTCCCTACCCTCGATACCGAAATTCTTCAAAGTATGAGAAAATAGAGTCTGACTTCCGCCATAAATTTTATTAGAATACGCGATATTATCCCCGCAACTTGCCACATTTATGATAGAGTATAAAATCGCCGCCATTCCACTTGCAACGACCACGCCAAATTCGCCACGCTCGACATTTGCAAGTCTTTGTCCTAAAATATCGCTTGTAGGATTGCTTAGCCTTGAGTAAATATTTCCCAGTTCTTTCAAAGCAAATCTTGCCGCTGCTTGTTCTAAGCTTTCAAAATTATAAGCGGTATTTTGGTAAATCGGCACACTAATGCTTCTTTGAGTGTCAAAATTATAAGCCCCATGCAAAGCTAAAGTTTCAGTATTTAAATTCATTTTTTATCCTTTTTTTAGTTTTATCTCATAATTTTGTTTATTATGTATTTTTTAAAGAAATTTTTTTCTTTCGTAAAGGGAAATTTCTGCCTAAATTTCATCTTTTATTTGAAAGAATTTTTTTCTCTGTCTTTTTTATTTTCTTAAGGGGAACAAGGGGGCTTTAATTGCGAAGCATTCCCCCTTATTCCCCTTAGAAACCCCAAATCCCCCTAGCACGCTTTTGGTGCTAAAAATTTAAGTTTTTCTTTATAAATTCCCCAAATTCACGCATTTAATTTTGCGTAAATTCCAAAACCCAAAAATTAATTTTAATGTAAATTTATAAAAGTATAGAAGTATCAAGCGTGCAAAGCACGCATAAAGAAAGACATAAAGCAAGAAAAGAAAACGATAAATGATATTTTCTGTTGTGATAAAATCATTTCCCCTCCTTTTTAAATTTAAAGCTACTTATAAGAAAAATATTTGATTATTGTATCCCTAAAAAATAAAAACAAGCTTAAAAATTTTATTGCAACCCACTCCTTAGCAAGAGTGAGTTAGCAATAAATTGAAGGCAGTCAAGCCTAATCCAGCATTACAAAACTACCAAAATAGGCTTGTAAAGCAAGATTAATCCCCGCTTAAGCGGGGTAAGACAATATTTTATAAAAAGCGTCAAACTTATTGTTTGAGCTGTATCAAAGTTTGAAGCATTTGATCGCTTGTTGAAATGGTTTTTGAGTTCGCTTGATAACCCCTTTGGATGATGATAAGCTCTGTTAAAGAACGACTCAAATCCACATTCGACATTTCAAGTGCTGAGGTTTTCATCTCGCCCCTTCCGCCTGTTCCTGCTTCACCTACGACTATATTACCACTATTTGCAGTGACTTTGAAAAGATTTCCACCAATTTCTTCAAGTCCTGAGTTATTAGCCACTGATGCCATTGCGATTTTTGCTACCGCAAAGGTTTTGCCATTGGTAAATTCGCCCAAAATATTTCCTTTATCATCTACGCGGATTGCATCAGGTTTTAAATTCCCTGAAGTATAGCCATCAGTTGCTTGTCCTGTTAGAGTTGAAGCTGAATTTGAGCTTACAAGTCCATCATTACTTCCACTTGTTCCAAATGAAAGCTTGATTTGTTGGTTTGGTGCTGCACCATTATTTGGTGAGAAATTGATCGTTTTTGGTGTATAGCTTGCTAAAGATCCATCATTATTAAATCTTGCAGTCCCTACGATGATATTGTTTGGACCTTCTCCTGTGGTGTTGATTTCTGCAGGTTCTGGCACACGGATGATCATTTGCCATTCATTACCCCCATCTTGAGTGGTGCTTTGTTTTACAAACTGCACTTCTAAAGTGTGTTTTGATCCTAAAGAATCATAAATTTCAAGTCCTGCTGAAAAGGCTGAAAGCTTGAGTTGCTCACTTTCTTTTATTGATCCACCTACGACCAAAGGACCATCAAAAGCTTTGAAAATAGCTGTAAAAGCATCATTTGTGCTTACTGTTCCTTCTTTGTTTGAATAAGCTGTGATATTAAAGCTCATATTTTTTGGATCTGTTTGACTTGCAGCAGCTTGTCCATTAATCGCATTAGCTGGAATATCTGATTTTTCATTGGCATTTGAGATAGCGAAATTTCCATTTGCTGTTACAACAACTTTTACATTTTGATTGATATCTGCTGCTGCAAAAGATCCGCTTCCATCATAATCCACCCCATATCTGGCATCTCTTTGTAAAAGCTCTCTTAAATCTTCTGTAGTTCTAAATTGTCTTGCATTGGTATTTAAAAGTCCGCCATTGACTGCGTCATAATAAGCTCCTGAAGCTGGATCTGTCGGTCTTGTTGTGCTATCATTATCATTATCCACGAAAGAAGGACCACCGTCAGGATTATACATAGGGCCTATATCGACAGGATTTGAGCTATAAATATATTTATGGGCTGTAACAACTTGTACCGGATTTCTATCACCTTGCAAGGCAGTTGCAGTTCCACCTGTTGCTGTCCATAAAGATGTAGTATCTTGTTTATTGTGTGTAAAAGTATGTTTTTTATCAGCATCAGACCAAGTAGCTGTCCAAACTTCCCCTGCTGTATTTGTAGTCAAAACACTAAGATTGATATTTTTCATATTATCTGTAGTACCATCTGAGTTAGTATTCACAAATTCTATACCACTACCATCAGCATTTTTTACCGCTTTTACTCCTGTTCCGTCTCTTGTATCTGTTGGAGCGGTGAAAGTATTGATATAAGCGATCGCATCATCTATACTTTGGATATTTTCATTTTGAATTCTAACCCCATTTAACATAATATCTAGAGTTACTTTTTGATCTGCATTTCCCCAAAAAGCTGCAGTTTGGTTTTGCTGTAAATTTGGATCATAAGCATTTACACCTAATTTGTTAGTTGAATATTTTGCATCCGCAAAAGATACCCAAATACCTTGTCCGTCTCTTAAATTTAAACCTTGTCCTTTAGCATTAAAAAGCGATCCTGCATCCACACCTTTTTCTGTAACTTCAACTGAATTTTTAGAAGTGGTATAAAACTGAGTCGTTCCTGTATCGTTCTCATCTTCTGCTCTATTGGTTTTATTATTATAACCATGAACTGAATCAAGTGCATAAAGATTTCTGCTTGAAGTTCCGATATTTAAACCACTATTTAAATTCGCTTTTATGGCTACTTCAGTTGATTTTGCTGCAGGGATATGCATACCTGGATCGATAAAGATATTTTGCGGAGTTCTTGAGCTATCGATTGTTTGATCGTCCCAATTGATATTCCAACCTTGCACAACAAAACCAGCATTATTTACGAAATTCCCATAAGCGTCAAGCTTAAAATCCCCACTTCTTGTAAGATAGTTTGTAAGTCCGCCATCATCACTTACCATAAAAAAGCCATCGCCGTTAATCGCTACATCGGTATTTTTATCTGTAGTTTGAACTGAACCTTGAGAATGAATTCTTGTTGTAGAACTCACTGAAACACCAAGACCAATTTGAAGTGGATTTTGTCCGCCTCTTCCGTCTGTTGGAGCAGTAGCAATTTTAACGGTTTGAGAAAACATAGTCCCAAAATCTGCACGAGAATATTTAAAACCGGTAGTGTTAACATTTGAAATGTTATTACCTTCAACATCCATTGCAACTTGGTGTGCCTGAAGTCCGCTTACGCCAGACCAAAGTGATCTCATCATTTTTAAATCCTTTATAAAATATTGCTTTTTTAATTTACGCTTTGAGTTTAAAAGACTTTAGCTTTTTGTTTCAAATTTTTGCTTTTAAAACTTTTTGCGTTGATGTGAAGTTTATAAGCAAGTTCTGTTCCAACTTTTTAAATTTTGATGTGAATTTGATGAAAAAATTTGAAATTTTTTGGGAAAATTCTTTGCTTTGATATGAATTTTGATAAATTTTGGCTGAAAAAATAGCAAATTTTTATAATGCTTTGATGAAATTAAAATTAATAATATTTAAGATTTTTAATACCAAAAGATGTATAAAAAGCGATTTTAAAACTTAATTTGGCTAAATTGTATTTTGTGTTTAAAAAGGATAACTTCTGAAAGCCTAGTGCTAAAGGAGATTTTGAGATGATTGAAGCTACAATTTTTATTATCGCTTTAATTGTCCTTGTCTTAGTGATAAAGCACTAAGGCAAAGACTAAAAACTAAAAACTTAACAACAATTATAGTTTAGCCCTACTTAGTCTATCCTTAAACACAAATTTGCTGGGTTTTCAGTAGGGCTTAATCTGGCAATCATCAAAACTTCTTAAAATAAAACTTATTTAAAAAAATGAATGAAAAAATTTAAAATTTTTATGTAAATTTCGCGTAACAATGAAATTCATTGTGAGATAAACAAATTTATCTAGTGATAAAACACTAGAAAAGACTAATTAATATACTTGAATAGAATTATATTAAAACCCTACTTTTACTAGGTTTTTAGCAAAGCTGCTTGGCATTATAAAATAAATTTGCTTTGATGAAGTTAAATTTTAGAACAAGAAAATTCTAAGTATAAATGGAATAAAATCTCAAGGTGTTTAAAAAGGATAACTTCTGAAAGCCTAGTGCTAAAGGAGTGAAAGATGATAGAACTTATAGCTTTTGTTATAATTCTTATCGTCCTTATCTTAGTGATAAAACACTAGATAAAGACTAAAAATATAAAAAATCAAAGTTATTATATTTTAGCCCTACTTAGTCTATCCTTAAACACAAATTTGCTAGATTTTCAGTAGGGCTTAACCTAGCCTAAACTCTTGTTCTTAAATTCGCTGCGTGCGTTAAAGCTACGGCTATGGCGTCTGTGATATCTAAAGGCTTAATATCTTTACTAAGTCCTAAAAGTCTTTTTACCATAAAAGCCACTTGTTCTTTTGTCGCTTTTGCTTTTCCTGTAACGGCTTTTTTTACTTGTAAAGGAGTGTATTCTGCAAAATCCCCATGAATTTGTAAGATTTTTAAACTCAAAGCCCCACGAAATTGTGCAAGTTTTAAAACGGTTTTTGGATTATAAGCAAAAAATATATCTTCGATCGCTACCTCATCAAAAGAATGATTTTTAAAAATCAAGTCCAAACCCTCGCAAAGCTCTGTGATTTGATACTGTAAAGTGCTAGGCTTTATCTTTATTAGTCCTGCTTCGATTAAAGTATTTTTGCCTTTATTTGCTTCTATGATAGCATAACCACAATTTCTTGAACCTGGATCTATGCCTAAAATTTTCAAATTTTTCCTTTGTCTTAATGAAATGCAAAAGCTTGATTTTAACCTTTTTTTATAAAATTTAAGATAAAATTAATAACTTAAATTATTAAAGAAGAGATTATGAATCCAAGTCAAATACTTGAATATTTAAAAAAAGAACTTAGTGAAAATGAATACGAAAATTACATCGCGATTTTAAAATTCAATGAAAAACAAAGTAAAGCTGATTTTCTAGTTTTTAACGCTCCTAATGAACTTTTAGCCAAATTTATACAAACAAAATATGGTAAAAAAATTTCTCATTTTTATGAAGTACAAAGCGGAAATAAAGCCATTATCAATATACAAGCACAAAATCAAAAACATAATAATAAAAGTGCAAAAATCGATATAGCTCACATCAAAGCACAAAGCACGATTTTAAATCCTTCTTTTACTTTTGAAAGTTTTGTTGTAGGGGATTCTAATAAATACGCTTATGGAGCTTGTAAAGCCATCTCACAAAAAGATAAATTAGGAAAGCTGTATAATCCTATCTTCATCTATGGACCTACAGGACTTGGAAAAACCCATTTACTTCAAGCAGTTGGAAATGCAAGTTTGGAAATGGGAAAAAAGGTTATTTACGCTACAAGTGAAAATTTTATCAATGATTTTACTTCAAATTTAAAAAATGGCTCTTTAGATAAATTCCATGAAAAATATAGAAATTGTGATGTTTTGCTTATAGATGATGTGCAATTTTTAGGAAAAACAGATAAAATTCAAGAAGAATTTTTCTTTATTTTCAATGAAATTAAAAATAATGATGGACAAATCATTATGACAAGTGATAATCCGCCTAATATGCTAAAAGGCATCACGGAACGCTTAAAAAGTCGTTTTGCACATGGGATTATCGCTGATATCACTCCGCCACAACTTGATACAAAAATCGCTATCATACGCAAAAAATGCGAATTTAATGAAATCAATCTTTCTAATGAAATCATTAATTATATCGCCACTTCTTTAGGTGATAACATAAGAGAAATTGAAGGAATTATCATCAGTTTAAACGCTTATGCAGCCATCGTAGGACAAGAAATCACACTAGAACTTGCAAAAAGCGTGATGAAAGATCATATTAAAGAAAAAAAAGAAAATATCAGTATCGAAGATATTTTGGCTTTAATCTGTAAAGAATTTAACATAAAACCAAGCGATGTGAAATCAAGCAAAAAAACCCAAAATGTCGTTACAGCAAGACGCATAGCAATCTATCTAGCAAGAGAGCTTACAAGCCTTACTTTTTCACAACTTGCAAATTTTTTCGTGATGAAAGATCATACGGCTATTTCACATAGTGTGAAAAAAATCAAAGAACTTATGGAAGAAAATGACGAAATTAAAGTAAAAATTGAAGAATTAAAAAATAAAATTCTCGCAAAAAGTCAAAGTTAAGTGAAATAATGTGAAAGGAATAAAAAGAAAATGTGAAAAAATGAAATTAAGCAAAATATGGTAAAATACAAATTTGATGATTTTTTGCTGAAGAATTTCACAATTTCAACAGTCTTATTATTACGACGAATTTAAAATTAAATATAAAGCAAGGAGAAAAAATGAAATTAAGCATTAATAAGAATACTCTTGAATCTGCTATTCTTTTATGTAACGCTTATGTAGAAAAAAAAGATTCTAGCACAATTACTTCTCATCTATTTTTTCAAGCTGATGAAGATAAGCTCATCATTAGAGCTAGTGATTTTGAAATAGGAATTAATTATAAAATAAGAAAAATCCGTGTTGAAAATAGCGGTTTTGCTACTGCAAATGCAAAAAGCATTGTAGATGTGATTAAAAGTTTGAATAATGAAGAAGTGATTTTAGAAACTATAGACAATTTTTTATTTATAAGACAAAAAAGCACCAAATATAAATTGCCTATGTTTAATTATGAAGATTTTCCAAATTTCCCAAAAACAGAAGGTAAAAATCAGTTTGATATTGATTCAAGTGATTTAAGTAGATCCCTTAAAAAAATATTACCAAGTATTGATACAAATAATCCAAAATATTCTTTAAATGGAGCTTTTTTAGATATTAAAACGGATAAAATTAATTTCGTTGGAACCGATACAAAACGCCTTGCAGTTTATACCCTTCAAAAAAATAATAATCAAGAATTTCATATTAGTATTCCTAAAAAAGCTATTATGGAAATGCAAAAAATATTCTTTGAAAAAATCGAAATTTACTATGATGAAAATATGCTCATTGCTAAAAATGATAATTTTGAATTCTTCACAAAATTAATTAATGATAAATTCCCTGACTATGAGAAAGTTATTCCAACAAATTTCAGACAAGAACTCAAATTCTCAACTGAAGATTTTATTGATAGTCTTAAAAAGATCAGTGTTGTAACTGAAAAAATGAGACTTCAATTTAATAAAGATAAAATCATCTTTGAAGGTATAAGTTTAGACAATATGGAAGCAAAAACTGAACTTGAAATGGAAACAGGAGTAAATGAAGAATTTAGTCTTACTATAAAAATAAAATATTTACTTGATTTTTTAACTTCTATAGAAGAAGAAAAATTTACTTTAAGTGTTAATGAACCAAATTTAGCTTTTGTTGTAAGTTCTCAAGGCTTATCTATGGTTATTATGCCTATGATTTTGTAAAAAATTTGGAAATCACTCAAAACTAAAGGAAAAATATGCAAGAAAACTATGGTGCAAGTAATATTAAAGTCTTAAAAGGTTTAGAAGCTGTTAGAAAACGCCCAGGTATGTATATAGGAGATACTAATATAGGCGGACTTCATCATATGATTTATGAAGTAGTGGATAATTCTATCGATGAAGCTATGGCAGGACATTGTGATACAATCGATATAGAAATTACTAATGAAGGTAGTTGTATAGTCAGCGATAATGGTCGTGGGATTCCTGTGGATATGCACCCAACTGAAAATATGCCAACATTAACCGTTGTTTTAACTGTTCTTCACGCGGGGGGAAAATTTGATAAAGATACTTATAAAGTTTCAGGTGGTTTGCATGGTGTGGGTGTTTCAGTCGTAAATGCACTTTCTAAAAAACTTGTTGCAACCGTGCAAAGAAATGGAGAAATTTATCGTCAAGAATTTTCAGAAGGTAAAGTTATAAGTGAATTTGACGTTATAGGAAAAAGCAAAAAAACAGGAACAACCATAGAATTTTGGCCTGATGATAAAATTTTTGAAGTTACAGAATTTGATTATGAAATTTTAGCCAAAAGATTTCGCGAACTTGCATATTTAAATCCAAAAATCACTATAAATTTTAAAGACAATCGTGTAGGTAAAAAAGAAAGTTTTCATTTTGAGGGTGGAATTTCACAATTTGTAAGTGATTTAAATAAAAAAGAAGCTTTAACAAAACCTATATTTTTTAATGTAGATGAAGAAGATGTGAATGTAGAAGTGGCTTTGCTTTATAATGATACTTATAGTGAAAATTTACTTTCTTTTGTTAATAATATCAAAACTCCAGATGGCGGAACGCATGAAGCCGGTTTTAGAATGGGTTTAACAAGGGTAATTAGCAATTATATAGAAGCAAATGCTAGTGCTAGAGAAAAAGATTCTAAAATTACTGGTGATGATGTGCGTGAAGGACTTATCGCAGTAGTGAGTGTAAAAGTGCCTGAACCACAATTTGAAGGGCAGACTAAAGGAAAACTTGGCTCTTCTTATGTAAGACCTATAGTTTCAAAAGCAAGTTTTGAGTATTTAAGCAAATATTTTGAAGAAAATCCTATCGAAGCAAAAGCCATTATGAATAAAGCTTTAATGGCAGCACGCGGTAGAGAAGCAGCTAAAAAAGCAAGAGAATTAACGCGTAAAAAAGAAAGCTTAAGTGTGGGAACTTTGCCTGGAAAATTAGCTGATTGTCAAAGCAAAGATCCAAGTGAGAGTGAAATTTATCTCGTGGAAGGGGACTCTGCGGGTGGTTCTGCAAAGCAAGGAAGAGAAAGATCTTTTCAAGCGATTTTGCCTTTGCGTGGTAAAATTTTAAATGTTGAAAAAGCAAGACTTGATAAAATTTTAAAATCAGAACAAATTCAAAATATGATCACTGCTTTTGGTTGTGGTATAGGTGAAGATTTTGATCTTTCAAAACTAAGATACCATAAAATCATCATTATGACCGATGCTGATGTGGATGGTTCTCACATACAAACCCTACTTTTAACCTTTTTCTTCCGCTTTATGAATGATCTTGTGGCTAATGGACATATTTATTTGGCACAACCGCCACTTTATCGTTATAAAAAAGGACAGAAAAAAGAAATTTATCTTAAAGATGAAAAAGCTTTGAATGATTATTTGATTGAAACGGGTATTGAAAGCTCTAATTATGAAGGAATTGGTTTAAATGATTTAAAAGATTTTCTAAAAATCGTTGCGGCTTATCGTTCGGTTTTAAATGATCTTAAAAAGCGTTTCAATGTGATTTCTGTGATCCGTTATTTGATTGAAAATCCTGATTTTATCAAAGAAAATAACGAGGAACTTTTTAAAATTGTAAAAGCTTTCTTAGAAAAAGAAGGGCATAATATTTTAAATTATTATATCAATGAAAATGAAATTCGCATTTATGTGCAAACTGAAAATGGTTTAGAAGAGCTTGTAATCAATGATGATTTATTCTCTCATCCACTTTATGAAGAAGCAAATTATATCTTTAATAAAATAAAAGATCGTGATTTAGCTTTTGAAAAAGATATTTTAGATATTTTAAATGAAGTAGAAACTAATGCGAAAAAAGGTGCTTATATCCAACGCTATAAAGGTTTGGGTGAAATGAATCCTGAACAACTTTGGGAAACGACTATGGATCCAAGCGTGAGAAGACTTTTAAAAATCACCATTGAAGACGCACAAAGTGCAAATGACACCTTTAATCTTTTCATGGGCGATGAGGTTGAGCCAAGACGCGATTATATCCAAACACACGCTAAAGATGTAAAACATTTGGATGTGTAAAAAATTTTTATAAGAGTAAAAATATATTTATAACTTAATTTTAAATTTAGTTTCATTGAAGAAAATTATTTCTTCAATGAAATATTAATTGCTTTGTAATATGGCCAAAGGAATTCTTCTTCTTGTATCGTATTTTTCCCCATAGTATTTAGTAAGATAATTTAAAATCTTTTCTTCATCTTCTGCAGGAATTTCCCAAAGTCCTTCACTATCTTGCATCCATCTAATAGCTGCAAGCCATGCATCTTTACCTGCACGCATATTAGTAATAAGATTAGATCCATGACAAGCTAGACAATTTGCTTCTACTAAAGGTGAATCAGGATCAATAATTAATCCTGTATCAGGATTAATTTTAGGATTTGCAAAGGCAAATATAAAACTTAGGCTTAAAAAAATAATTATTTTTTTAATCATCTTAAACCCCCATAACACTTACTCTATGACAAGCATTATTGATATAGCCTCCTGGATTCCATTGTGCTAAAACCATAGGTTGACTTTCTCCTTTGCTATCAACCGCTCTTGCCCAAATTTCATAATATCCTTTTGTAGGAATGGATATTTGTGTGCTCCATTTTTGCCAAGCAAGGCGATTTAATGGTTTTTCTACTTTAGCTTTGGTCCATGTTACTCCATAATCAGCACTTACATAAACTTCACTGACTTCAAGTTCTCCTGCCCAAGCTTTACCTCTTACTTCAAATTTTTTATTTGCTTTTATTTTAGAATTATTTTTGATGTTTGTAATCACAGATCTTACAGGCATTGATTCTATAATTTTCATTTCGCCTTTGCTTGTAAAATCTCCTGGTTTTACTGGATTTACAGGGACTTTATAAGAACTTTCCATTTTTTCGCCATCATGGACTTTATTTCTTACAACGATTTTTGAAAGCCATTT
Organism: Campylobacter jejuni; assembly: GCF_002179165.1. GTDB lineage: Bacteria > Campylobacterota > Campylobacteria > Campylobacterales > Campylobacteraceae > Campylobacter_D > Campylobacter_D jejuni_B. The sequence goes on along the minus strand of NZ_NFNY01000017.1, from coordinate 3,228 downwards.
ACCGCTTGTACTTGCAGGATATCCGCCACATACTAAACGCAAAGGATAGCCATTTACTAAAGGAATATCTTTACCTTCGTAAGCCCAAGCTATTAAAGTTTCATCTTGTAAGGCTTTAGAGATAGGAACTCCACGACTAATAGGTGAAGCTTCTTCCCCATTTAATTTTGTATCAATACCATAATATCCTATATAAACCGCATCATTTTTAAGCCCACAATCTTCTAGTATATCTTTTAATCTTACTCCGCTCCATCTGCCACAAGCAACTGCACCATATCCCCATTGTGTGCCTTTAGTACTTGGTATGACTTCGCTTCTACCATTTCCACCGCATTCAAGAGTTAAAGCATAAGTATAGGTTTTAAATTTAGTTTTTAAATCCTCTAAAGTATAAGTTTTAGATGTTTTTACACTTTCTCCACCTATTTCTAAAGTCCAACCTTTTTTCATTCTTTCTTTAATTGTTTCTAAACTAGGTGGAACTCCATTATTTCTAACAAAGAAGTTTTCAGGCTTGGTAAAATCAGAATCTAGAGCATAAATTTCAGTTTCAGCTGTTAAAGGTCTTTCGCCATGATAAATAAGATCTTTTTTACCATCAATTTTAAAATTAGGTAATTCTTTTGCTAGAGCTTTACTTCCTAAAAAATTATCAAAAGAGAAATTTGATAATACGCTTACTCCTAGTAAGCTGATTCCTAAATTTTTTAAGAAATCTCTACGATTTTCTTTTTGGTTTTGTTCCATAAATGTCCTTTATTAAAAAATTTTTAATTATTATACTATAATTTTTCATAATTTGCATAATTTATAATATTAATTTTTTTTATTAAAAAATTTAATTGTTTTTAAATTAGATGGATAAAACTTTAATAGAAAAGATGAGTATAAATAATTTTAAAGCCAAAAAAGGCTTTAAAATACTTTTGTGATAGATGGTAGAGCGATTATACCACCATAAGTGCTTAAAATAATCGCGATAATTCCTAAGATTATTAAAGATTTTAGATGTTTATAATCTTTTACAATACTTTTTTTAAAGCTTGCCAGTATAATAACACTTAGCATTATAGGTAAAATAAGTCCATTTAAAGTACCTACAGCAATAAGAATTGAAATAGGTTTTGAGATTAATACTACTAAAGCGGTTGCAAAAATAATAAAGAATATAATCACAATATTTTCATATTTAGCAATAGTCTTTGAAAAAGTTTTTATAAAAGATACTGAAGCATAAGCCCCACCTATAATAGAACTAATAGCAGCGAAAAATAGCATCACTCCAAAAAGTTTATATCCTAATTCTCCACCCCAAAATTCAAAAGCAGATGCGGCTGGATTTTTAGAATCTAAAATAAAACCTGTACTAATGACGCTTAAGACTGCAAAAAAGAGTAAAAATCTCATAGTAGCTGAAATTCCAACACCTAGAAAAGCACTAGTTTGTATATTTTTAAGATTTTTTATACCTATAATTTTTGCATCTATTAGACGATGACCCCCAGTAAAAGCTATGTATCCACCACAACTTCCACCAAGCATAGTGATAATAACAAAAACAAACATACTTGTATCATCAAGATTTTTAAAAGGTTCTATAGCTTTTTCAAAACTAAAGCTAGCAGTAGTAGTAGTAGAATTAATATAAATCATAGCTAAAATCATAAAAATTCCTAAAAGTTCTACTACTCTATCCATTATAGTTTTAGCATTTTTAGAAGCAAAAATCAATATAGAAATAAGCCCTGTTATAAGTCCTGCATCTTTAGGAGAAAGATCAAAAAGTATTTGCATTCCTAAAGCAGCTCCGCCTATATCTCCAATAGCAAAAGCAAAACCTCCTAAAGCTACTAATATAGCTACAAAATATCCAAGTCCTGGTAAAATTTGATTAGCTATATCTTGTCCTCTAAGTCCTGAAACTCCTATGATTCTCCAAGTATTACTTTGAACAATGAGATCAAGCAAAACGACAATTATAATAATAAAAATCATGCTATGAGCAAATTGCCCTGTAAAAGTACTAGTTTGAGTTAAAAATCCTGGCCCAATCGCGGTAGAAGCCATTAAAAAGCTTGCACCGGCGATGTATTTTAGATTGATTTTCATGAAAACTCCTAAAACTTATTTGCATTGGCATTTTTTCATTTCTTCCCAATCAACTTTTTTAAGAGCCATTCCGTGATTTCCTTTATAGTATTCATAAGCAGGTTTTGGACTTTTGAAATCTTTTAATACCTTTTCATCGACTTTGTAAATTTCTATGCCTAAAGGATTACAAGTTTCTAACGGATCGCGTCTTGCATCACCCCATAAATCTATACTTAAATCCCCACCAGGACAGCAACTCATAGCACATAAAACATCAATTTCAGCAAAAAATTCCAAATAATCCCCTACCTTAGCAGGACTTGCTTTCATAAAATATTTATCATCATCATTAAGACCTGTGCATTGAAATACATTTAAAACATCATGCACATCAAATTCACTCATACCATATTTTTGTATAGCACGAGTTAAATTGCTATGGCAATGAAAGTCAAAGTCTTCTCCTGTTAAAAGTTTATTCACATAAGGATCACATCAGTACTAACATGGGCTGCTTGAAGTTGTCTAGTTCTTGAAGCCCACATTCTTTCTCTAGGATTATGTAAATTCCATATATTTAAGTCCCCAACTTGTGCGCCTTCTATTACTTTTATACGAAAAATATGTCCTGCCGGAACTTCCCAAGTGTTTGCATCTCTTATAGGAACAATCACTTCATTTATAAGCTCTCTTTTAGCTTCTCTTACTTCATCGTAGAATTTTTTATTTATATCTAAGATAGAACCTTTGCTTACTTGATAAGCTGGTGCAACATTTGCCATTTTATCCCCTTTTTTTTAATAATTATGATTCATTCTATTTTTTTAAACTTATTTTAAAATAATTTTTTAGATATTTTTATTTTTTATTATTAAGTGTTACTTTAAGTGAGTTTATTTATTATTTAGAGTTTAATAAAATATCAATATGATAAAAATTGAAGTTCAAGTATTTTTATCACATTTTAACAAAAATTTTTTTAGAATTAAACTTTATTAATTCATTAAGGAAAAATTTTGACTTTACTTACAAATCCTATCATCATCAGTGTTACTTTGATGACTTTACTTTGTTTATTTCGTTTTAATGTGCTTTTAAGCCTTTTAATTTCTGCTTTAGTGGCTGGGATTTTTT
>NZ_NFNY01000067.1 GCF_002179165.1 Campylobacter jejuni | reverse complement strand
ATTTGAGTTGGGTGTTTGTTTGGGTGTGTAGGTAGGGAGAATGATTAGAATTTTATATTTTTGTATTATTTGTTTATGGAATGATTTACTGGGATTATTATTTTAGAATGTTGAATTAATATTTTTATGAGTTAATTGTTTGGTGATGTAATTTTATTTAGTTGATGAAAATAATGAACAAGAATTTTATAATACATTTGCTTTATATTTGCATTTTAAGTTATGCGAATTTATTTTTAAGTGAAATTTAATTTTAAATCGTTTAAAATCTAAAAGCAATATCAACGAAAAGATGTCATAAAAATTTAAAGGCATCAAAATGGAATTTGGCAAATTTCTCAATAATTTTCATCCTATCTCAAAATCTCCGCAACAAGCTAGTGTATATAAATCTTTTAAGTTAAATTTAAAGCCAAAAATTCTTGGCGAAAAAGGGCAAAATACCGATTCTCTCAAAGATCAAAAGCCAGATGTAGCACAAAGTATGCTTCAAAGATTAGAAGATGAAAAGGTTTTTAACCAAAAGATTGATGATAAAGTAAAAAAAGCCCAAAAAGGTATGAAAACCATATATTTTAGAGATCCTATCACAAACAAACTCGTTCAAAGTGCCTTAAGCCCAAAAGCGATCGATAAAATGGGTTTAGAATTTAAAGAAGAAGAAATGACGAAAAGACTTGATGGTTCGTATATTTTAAGTGGAAAGGCTGAAAAGTTTATTGCCGGTTGGTATGCTGATATCGCATATACAAGAGCTTATTTGGCAAGCGATAGAAATAATGATGGCTTTTTAGAAGATCACGAGCTTGAAGATACAAAAAGTGGTTTTGTGGCACAAGATACAAGTTTAGGGCTTTTTGTGCAGTCTTATATCCAGTTAAATGGTAGTGCGGATACTTTGTTTGGTTTTGAGCAAGATTTTAGAAAAATAAGATTAAATGATACAAAAGATACAGATTATGCAGGACGGACTATAGGTTTAGAACTTGATAAAATGGTGCTAGAAGATGGAGATTTTAATGGAGAAGTCACTTTTAGTGAGACGCAAATGCAAACGACAAAAAGTAAGCCAATTATCCAAGGGCAGAGTGAAAGCACGGCCTTTCTAGCTTTTTCTAAATTTAATCAAAATAATATCATAGAAATTAAAGATATATTAGATAAATTAGGAAAAGGTGCAAAGTATGAAGAATTAAGCGATGATGAGCAGTCTTTACTCAAAATGCATTTGGCTAATAAAATTTTTGATGAAGCCCAAGATGAGAAAACAAGAAGCACTAAACTGGTTTATAATCCTGATAAATTTAAGATTTTTTATGAAGGTTTTGTGAATTTATTTAAAGAAAGAAGTGCTAAAATGCTAGGCTTAAAGCCTGAAGAAGCGAGTAAATTAAATTATGAAAATCTTAGTCAAATTGTTGGAGAAATGAAGCAAACTTATTTTGATACGAATTCTACAAGTTATGGAAAAATAGCAGATTTAATTCAAATTTGGGCTTAGTTTTTTATAGAATTAGCTTAGAAAATAGAAAAATTTGCGCCATTTTTTACCAAGACTTAAGTCATTTAGTAGAACTAAAAAGATTATATATAAGCAAAATGGTAATGAATTTTCTATGTATCTAAAAATAGTATTTAGTCATTTGTATTCATATATAAATTTTTAAGAATATAAAGATATGATAAAAAATAATTTTTTAAATTATAATTCTATTGGAAATAAAATAAAAATAATCAACAAGGAAATAAGATGAATGATAGATTAAATGAAAATCAAGATATTGGAACTCCTAAAGAATTAGTGAAGTTTTATGAAAAGCAAAAGGAAAAAATTGATAAATTATTAAAAACATGGAATTGGGTGTTGTGGATTTTTACTGGAATTTTTATAGTTGGAACAGCGTGTTTTTGGTATCGTTTTAATGAAAAATTTGATTATATGAGTATTTTCGGATGTTTTCCATTTTGGATATTGATCGGATTTTTTATTTTTTATAGTATCAAACAGATAACTGGATACAAAAAATTATACAATGAATATTCTTATAAAGAAGCCGTAAATAGAACTTATATTAGCTATGTAAGAGTGGTAAAAGAAAGTGACAATGAAAATTTACAAAATAAGTTATTAGAAATGGTGTTTAAAGCTGCAGAAAATAAAGAGGAATGCGTAGATGAATTTGGAAAATGGTGATAAATTATTAAGCGATATAAGGGCAGTTATTTCTAAGTGTTGTAATTCATCTGAATTTTTAGTGCAAAACGAAAAAGATAGTAGCGGTAATTCGTTTTTTAAAATTTACTCAGACAGTATTTTAAATATTAATTTAGAAGAATTGTCAGAGCGAAATTTTAATATTTGTTTTGAAAAATGTAGAATAAAACTTTTATGTTTAAGCAATAAAAAAATTAAAATAAATTCAAATTTATTCTTTGAATCTTGTTTTTTTGAAGAAATTGAGATAAGTAATGTTTATTTCTTGAGACAGTTTAAAATAAGTCAATTTAATAATATTGAAGCGGAACAAATAGTAAAAGATATAAAATTTAATAATTGTATATTTAATGATTTTATTTTAGAAAAAAATAAATTTAAAAATAATATTTATTTTGGACAAAAAACCAAAATAAAGAAAATGCATCTATACGAAAATGAATTTGAACAATATTTTTCTATACAAAAATGTCTCATCGGTAGTATTGATTTATGGAAAAATAAATTTAAAAATCGATGCTATTTTGTGGATTCTATATTTTTAAAAATAGATAAATTTGGAAAATTTAATTTTTCAAATGCTCATTTTGAGGATAATGTCTATTTTAATAATTCTCATTTTAAAGATTACACCGATTTTCATGAGTGTGAATTTGAAAAAACTGCTTGCTTTTATGGGGTAGTATTTGATAAAACTCCAAATTTTTCTCAAGCAATTTTCAAAGGAAATTTAAATGTGGTTAATACAAATTTAAATTTTACTTTTGATGATTTGCAAGAAAAAATCAAACAAGAATATGAAGATTGCAATAAAGACAAAGAAGAACAAGATAAAAAACCTTTAGATAAATTTGCAAATGATTTTAGAGATTCTTTCAGAACTTTTAAAAGTGCTTTGATCAAAGATAACAATCTTATAGACGCTTCAAATTTTCATAAATATGAGCTTTATTGTAAAGAGATAGAATTAAAGCAAAATTGGAACCAAAGAGGTAAAAATGTCAAAAGTATGGCAGATGTAGAAAAAAATATTTGGAGAATTCGAGATTTGGTAGATTTTTTACTTTTGGGATTTGATAGAAAATTATGCGACCATCATACAGACTTTTTAAAAGTTTTTAATAATCTTATATTGTTAATTATTCTATATGCTTTGTTTTTTTCAGGTTTTGCTTGGCTTTATAATGATAAGTTTAAGGAGACGAAAACAATTTTAACTTTATTTGGATTTTTTGATAGTTATAAATTTTATTTTGAAATAGGAAGTACTATTTGTGTGGTTTTTGGATGTGGTTTGTTTGTTTGCAAATTAAAATCGTATGAAGCAAAAAAGAATATCTCAAAAAAACAAAAAATAAATTTTATATATATTATTAATGATTTTTGGAATTGGATTAAAAGTTTATATTCCGCACTCTTTATTTCTTGTATTTTTTATGGATTATTTTCATTATTTGGATTTTTATTAAATTTGGGGAAAGATTTCGGATATTCGTTATTTATAAATACTTTGTTTGTTAGTTTGTATATTTGTTTGGTTTATACTAAATCTTTGTTTTTTGGTAGATATGTGGTGCTTGTATTATCATATATAGGATTTTTTATAGTATTGATAAAACAACCTAGTATAATCCACCCTTTAATAGGAAAAATCGCAAATGAAACCGATAAAGATTTTGCCTATCCAAGCTTAATAGTGTTAAATATACTATATACTATACTTTTAGCCTTAGTCCTTTTCTCGCTCCAAAAAACCGCACGAAAAAATTCCATAGTGCCAAGCTAAGCTTTGTGTTTAGCTAAAAAATCATCTAATTTGTTACAAAATATAAGTGTATTAACGCATGAAGAATAAGAAAATTTAGCATTAGATGAAAAAAGTGAGCAAATTTAATCATTTCTTAGAATATAATAAAAAAGAATTTAAAAAAGATTTTAATTTAATATTAAGTTTTAGCTTGGAAAATAAAGAAGATAACGGAGTTAGGATTATAAATATTATTAGAGAAAAATAAATTTAGGTTATAATAAGAAAAATTTTATTATAGGACACTAAAGTGAAAGAAAATCGATATAATGATGATATTTTTTTTTAATAAGTATGCTTTAATGTTAAGATCTTGCTATGGATTAAATGGAGCTGGAGAATGGGAAGATTTTAAAAAGTGTTTGCTATAGATATTTCATCAAAAATGTTAGCAGTTGCAAAAGAAAAAGCAAAAATGTATAATAATATAATATTTTATCAAGGTGCTTGCGAAGATATAAATAAAATAGATGAGATTAAAACGCTAAAATTTGATATTGCCATAAGTTCTTTGGTTTTTCATTATATTAGAAATTATAAAAAGTTAATTGAGGATATAAGTAGTATTTTAGATAAAGATAAGGAACTAATTTTTAGTGTAGAGCACCCCATATTTACTGCAAATATCACTCAAGATTTTATTTATGGTGAAGATAGGAAAGCTAAATATTTTCCCATTAGTGATTATTTTTATGAAAAAGAGAATGTGTATCAATTTCTAGGAGAAAATATTATTAAGTGTCATAGAACTTTAACAAGCTATATTGAGCCACTATTGCAAAATAATTTTAAGATTACAAATATTATTGAGCCAAAACCTTCGGATAATTTTTTACAAAATTTTCCTGAATTTAAAAAAGAAGCTAAAAAGGAAATGCTAAGACCTATGATGTTGATTATTTCCTGCAAGAAAGAATAGGTTTTAATTCCAAATTGTTTATAAGTTAAAGTGTGCTGATACATTTTTTAAAGACTTCGCCACGCTCGGCATAAGAGCTAAATTGGTCCAAACTCGCACAAGCAGGGCTTAGCAAAGCCACTTCATTTGTTTTTAGTGTTTTAGAAATTTCTTCTACTGCTTTTTCTAAAATTTCACATCTATGAGCTTTTAAATTCGCTTTTAAAGCATAATCAAGCATTTTTTCAGTACTCGTTCCTATAGCGTAAAGTTCTATATTAAAAGCTTTCATAAAATCAAATAAAGCACTTAAATCCACCCCTTTATCATCTCCGCCTATGATCAAGTGAATTTTTTTATCTTTGTAGCGATTAAGAGCTGCCATTACAGCGCTTTCGTTGGTGGCTTTAGTGTCATTTACCCAAAGTCTGTTTTGACTATCTTTTAATTCTTCAAGTTTATTTTTTTCCATTACAAAATGATTTAAAAGTTCATAGCTTAAAGTATCAAGCAAAATTTTTTCTATCGCTAGTGCCATCACAGCATCAAGTAAAAAAGGGCTTTTGAAGCTAATTTTTTCTATATCAATATTTAATTTTTTTGCCAAATCAACTTCATCTTTATAAGAAATTATATAAGCTTTTGTCGGTGTTTTTGCATAAATTTCAGGTAAAATTGCAACATCGCATTCATTCATTCTTTTCAAAACGCTTAGTTTATCTTTCATATAGTTTTCGAAATTCCCATGCCATGAAAGATGATCCGCACTTATGGGCAAAAGTGCGTAAATTTCAGGCTTTGCTATTTTGGTGTAATGCAAGGTAAAAGATGAAGTTTCAAGTATCCAAATTTTAGCGTTTGTATCAAGCTGGGCTAAAGGAATTCCCACATTTGCACCCATCACAGCTCCTATGCGTGAAAGTAAATGTGTCGCCATTTGCGTGGTTGTGGTTTTGCCATTTGTTCCGCTTATCCAAATGGATTTTGGCATAGCATCATAAAAAAAGTCATACTCGCTTTGTAAATTTTTTGCTTTTTTCACCAAAATGTGATTTGGCGGAAAACCAGGACTTGGGATTTCAAGTTCGCTTAAATTTTCGTTAAAATCCTTAGGATTTAAAAGATGATTACCCCATTTATCTTGGCTTTTTTCTTGGAATTTATCATCGTAAATATCAAAACCACCAAATTTTTTTCCTAAAATTTCAGCGATAGCACGCGTGGTTTTTCCGTATCCAAAAAGCGAATTTCTCATTATCTTAGCTTTATTGATGTAAGGGCGAGTAGGTTGGATAATAAAGCTATCATCCAAAAACGCACTATGATTTTATTTTCTACCCAGCCTATTTTTTCAAAATGATGATGAATGGGTGCCATTTTAAATACTCTTTTATTAAAAATTTTAAAACTTCCTACTTGTAAAATCACAGAAATGGTTTCAAGTACAAAAACAAAACCCACAAGTAAAAGTAAAACCTCATTTTTGCTAATGATAGCTAGAAAGCCGATAAATCCGCCTAAAGCCAGACTTCCGCTATCTCCCATAAAAACCTGTGCAGGATAGCAATTGTACCATAAAAATCCCATTAAAGCACCGATTAATGCAGCACAGATAATCACGACTTCGCCCAAGCCTTGAATTTTTGGTAAAAGTAAATATTCGCTATAATTTAAATTTCCACTTAAATATAAAAATATCCCTAAAGTAGATAAAGAAAAAATACTAGGAACAGTCGCAAGCCCATCAAGTCCGTCAGTTAAATTCACAGCATTGGAGCTTGAAATTAAAACCAAAATCCAAAAAACAAGAGCAAAAATTTCCATATTAAAAAGTGGATACTTATAAAAAGGTATGTAAAATTCGGTATTAAATTCAGGGCTAAAATACAAAGGCAAAACACAGATTAGTCCCACAATGATTTGGGCTAAAAGCTTCATTTTTGGGCTAAGTCCTGAGTGATTGTCCTTTTTTAAAATTTTACCCAAATCATCCACGAGTCCGATAAGACAAAAAAGTACAAGGCAATGTAAAGCAGTGATTGCAAATATATTATCCAATTTAACGCAAATCAAACTTGCCAAAACAGCACAACTGATAAAAATCAATCCACCCATAGTCGGCGTGTGAGATTTGGCTTTATGGGTTTGCGGTGCGAGTTCATAAATAGGTTGATTCGCATTTTTATTTTTAGCCCAAGCAATGAATTTAGGCATTAAAAATAAAGACAAGCATAAGGCAATGAAAAACGCAAAGCCTGCACGCACACTAATATAGGTAAAAAAAGCATAATTGCTGAATTCGGAAAGATAATACAAAAGTTAACCTTTTTTTGGTTTTTAAAAGCTTAATTTTAGTAAAATCTAGCCAAAAATTTTCTTATAAAAGAGTAAAAAATGAGACAAAAATGTATTTTAGTGATTACAGATGGAATTGGTTTTAATAAAAATAAAGAATTTAACGCCTTTGAGGCTGCTTGTAAGCCAAATTACGAAAGACTTTTTAAAGAAGTGCCAAATTCTTTGCTTAAAACCAGTGGTTTAGCGGTAGGTTTACCCCAAAATCAAATGGGAAATAGTGAAGTAGGGCATATGTGTATAGGTAGCGGACAAATTATTTATCAAAATTTGGTGCGTATCAATAAAGCTATAGAAAATAAAGAGCTTGAAAAAAATGACAATTTAAAAAAACTTTTGCAAAATTGCAAAAGAGTGCATATTATCGGGCTTTATAGTGATGGTGGAGTGCATTCTATGGATACGCATTTTAATGCTTTGCTTGAAATTTGTGCTAAAAACGGCAATGAAGTTTTTGCACACGCTGTTACAGATGGGCGTGATGTAAGTCCTACTAGTGGTTTGGATTTTATTAAAAAATTAGAAAAACACTGTGAGAATTTGGGTGTGCATTTTGCAACACTTTGCGGACGATTTTATGCTATGGATAGAGATAAGCGTTGGGAAAGGGTTAAGGAGTATTATGATTGTTTATTGGGTAAAAGTAAAAGTGTGCCAAATTTAGTCCAGTATTTAGAAAAATGCTACAAGGAAAATATCACCGATGAATTTATTAGAGCAGCTCAAAATGAGAGCTATAAGGGTATGAGAGAAGAAGATGGTTTGATTTTTATTAATTTTAGAAATGATAGAATGAAACAACTCATAGAAGTTTTAAATTCCAAAGAATTTAAAGAATTTGAACGAGAAAAAGTGTTTAAAAATTTGCTTACTATGAGTGTTTATGATGATAAATTTAAACTTGATGTGCTTTTCGAAAAAGAAGAGATTAAAAACACGCTTTCTGAGACGATTTCTAAAGCAGGACTTAGCCAACTTCACACTGCAGAAACTGAAAAATACGCCCATGTAACTTTCTTTTTTAATGGCGGAAAAGAAGAGCTTTTAGAAAATGAAACAAGGGTTTTAATTCCAAGTCCAAAGGTAAAAACCTATGATGAAAAGCCTGCTATGAGTGCTTTTGAAGTTTGTGAAGTGGTTAAAAAAGGGATAGAAAAAGGCGAAGATTTCATAGTTGTAAATTTCGCAAATGGCGATATGGTAGGGCATACAGGCGATTTTAATGCAGCGGTTAAAGCAGTGGAAGCAGTGGATATTTGCTTGGGTGAAGTGATTGATTGTGCGAGAGAGCATGATTATGCTTTTATCATCACAAGCGATCATGGAAATTGCGAAGCTATGCAAGATGAAAAAGGGAATTTGCTGACAAACCACACCACTTTTGATGTTTTTGTTTTTGTTGAAGCAAAAGGAGTTTCTAAAATCAAAGAAAATATGGGACTTAGCAATATAGCTGCAAGTGTGCTTAAAATTTTAGACTTAGAAATTCCACAAGAAATGAATGAAGCTTTGTTTTAATCTATTTGCTTTTTGTGAGATAAAATAAGATAAAATTCAAGTTTTAATTTAATTTTTAAGGATTAGTGATGAAATTTAGTGGAAAAAATGTTTTAATTACAGGTGCGAGTAAAGGAATTGGGGCTTCCATAGCAAAAACTTTAGCAGGTTTTGGGCTTAAAGTTTGGATTAATTATCGTTCAAAACCAGAATTAGCCGATGCTTTAAAAGATGAAATTATCGCAAATGGTGGCACGGCTGCAGTGATTAAATTTGATGCAAGCAAAGAAGATGAATTTGAAAATGGAGTAAAAACTATAGTAGAAAGCGATGGAGAGCTTAGTTATCTTGTGAATAATGCAGGTGTGACTAATGATAAACTTGCTTTAAGAATGAAATTAGAAGATTTTAGTGGTGTGGTGGATACAAATTTAAGTTCAGCATTTTTAGGCTGCAGAGAAGCTTTAAAAATTATGAGCAAAAAACGCTTTGGTGCGGTGGTAAATATTGCTTCAATCGTTGGAGAAATGGGAAATGCAGGACAAGTTAATTATTCTGCGAGTAAAGGTGGAATGATTGCGATGACTAAATCTTTTGCTAAAGAAGGTGCAAGTAGAAATTTGCGTTTTAATTGCGTAACTCCAGGTTTTATTAAAAGCGATATGACTGAAGTTTTAAGTGATGAAATCAAACAAGCTTATCAAGATAATATCCCTTTAAAACGCTTTGCAGAACCTGAAGAAGTAGCAAATTGTGTGGCGTTTTTACTTAGTGATTATGCTTCTTATGTAACAGGTGATGTGCTTAAAATTAATGGTGGTTTGTATATGTAAGGAAAAATGATGGATTTAAAAGAAATCGCACAATTTTTAGATGACAATGCACCAGCATTTTTGGCAACTTTAGGCACTTGTGGAAATCCTAGAGTGCGTCCTATGCAAAGTCCTTTACTTGTAGGAGATAGGATTTATTTTTGCACTTCAAATTCTAAAGGACTTTTTAAACATATAAAAAACTATAATGGGATTGAGTTTTGTTCTTGTGCGAAGGATGGTACTTTTTTAAGACTTAGAGCCAATGCGGTTTTTGAATCAAAATTAGAAGTAAAAAAGATGATGTTTGAAAAGTATCCTTATTTGGTGAATTTATATGAAAACCCACAAAATGCTAAATTTGAAGTTTTTTATCTTGATAATTTAAGTGCTAGAATGCAATTTAGCAATGGAGAATTTAAACTTTTTAAAGCTTAAAGCAAGGAATTCCTTGCTTTAAATTTCAATTTGCATTTTTAAAGCATGTTCCCAAAAAGCACTTTCTAAACGCACTACATTGTAAAAAATTTCACTTAACTTTTTAAATTTTTCTTGTGATATTTTTTGAGTATAAGAATTTAAAAATTCCTCAAATTCCTGAATTTCATCTTGAAATTCTTTGCCTGCATAAGTTAAAATCCATTCTTTATAAGGATGATTTGCTAAATTTTTTTCTCCAAGTCTTTGATAAATTTCAGCTCCTATATAACCATAACCTATAGCACAAGCACTAAGAGCTACTAGCATATCTAAAAAATCTCCGCTTTCACCCACGCTTAACATATAACGCGTATAAGCAATATTTACAATACTTTCATCTTTAACGCTTAAATTATCAGCATTAATACCTAAATTTAAAATACTTTTATGAAGTTCAATTTCGCCTTCTATGATATAGTTTTGAAATTTCATAGCAAAACGCAACTCTTTTGCTGTATCTGCGTTTAATGCAAGTCTCGCATAGCATTTTGCATAATGAATTAAATAGATATAATCTTGTTTAAGATAAAAAAGAAAATTTTCTTTTTTTAAACTCCCATTTTCTAGTTTTTTAACAAATTCATGATGCAAATATCCATCCCAAATTTGAGAATTTTCTTCAATAAGCTGTGAAAAAAGCATTTTTTACTCCTAAAATTCAATGGTTTTTTAAAAAGTATAGTGAAAAACTATAAATATTTTAAGCTTTTTATAGTAAAATACGCTTTATTTTATTTTTATCAAGGAGATATAAATGGCAACATTTGATGATGTAAAAGCGGTAGTAGTAGAACAATTAAGTATTGATGCAGATGCAGTTAAAATGGAGTCAAAAATTATTGAAGATTTAGGTGCAGATTCTTTAGATGTTGTGGAACTTATTATGGCTTTAGAAGAAAAATTTGAAGTAGAAATTCCAGATAGTGATGCTGAAAAATTAATTAAAATTGAGGATGTTGTAAATTATATTGATAATCTTAAAAAATAATTTTACAAAATCCACTTTGCAAGGAGCTTGTTCTTGAAAAGAGTTGTAGTTACAGGCATTGGAATGATTAATGCCTTAGGTTTAGATAAAGAAAGTTCTTTTAAGGCGATTTGTGAAGGTAAGAGTGGTGTGAAAAAAATCACTCTTTTTGACACAAGTGATTTTCCGGTTCAAATTGCTGCAGAGATTGAAAATTTTGATCCTCTTGAAGTCGTTGACGGCAAAGAGGTTAAAAAAATAGATCGTTTTATTCAGCTTGGCATTAAAGCCGCTCGTGAAGCAATGCAAGATGCTAAATTTGATGAAAATTTAGATAAAGAAGAATTTGGTGTTGTTTCTGCTGCAGGGATTGGTGGTTTGCCAAATATAGAAAAAAATTCAGTGATTTGTGCGGAACGAGGTCCTCGTAAAATTTCTCCTTTTTTTATACCTTCAGCTTTAGTCAATATGCTAGGCGGTTTAATTTCGATAGAACATGGGCTTAAAGGACCGAACATTTCTTGTGTAACAGCTTGTGCAGCAGGAACTCACGCTATAGGCGAAGCTTATAAAAGCATTGCTTTAGGTAATGCTAGTAAAATGTTAGTGATTGGTGCAGAGGCAGCTATTTGTCCCGTAGGCATTGGAGGTTTTGCGTCCATGAAAGCACTTTCAACTAGAAATGATGATCCTATGCGTGCATCAAGACCTTTTGATAAAGAAAGAGATGGTTTTGTTATGGGTGAGGGTGCTGGTGCTCTAGTTTTTGAAGAATATGAAGAAGCTAAAAAACGCGGTGCAACCATATATGCAGAGCTAGTTGGTTTTGGTGAGAGTGCGGATGCACATCATATCACTTCACCTACTTTGGATGGCCCTTTAAGAGCAATGAAAAAAGCTTTAAAAATGGCTGGAAATCCAAAAGTAGATTATATTAATGCACATGGAACTTCAACGCCGGTAAATGATAAAAATGAAACAGCGGCTATTAAAGAACTTTTTGGAAATGAAATTCCAGCAGTGAGTTCGACTAAAGGACAAACAGGACATTGTTTAGGTGCTGCAGGGGCGATTGAAGCAGTGATTAGCATTATGGCTTTAAAAAATGGAGTTATTCCACCCACTATTAATCAGCTTGTTAAAGATGAAGAATGTGATTTAGATTATGTGTCAAATTCTTCTAGAAAAGCGGATTTAAAAGTGGTGATGAGTAATTCTTTTGGTTTTGGTGGCACAAATGGTTGTGTGGTATTTAAAAAAGTAGATTGATATGGCTTCTTATTTAGATTTTGAAAAAAATATTCAGCAGATTGATGAAGATATTATAAATGCACAGATTAAAGGTGACACTGAAGCGGTTGCAATTCTTAAGAAAAATCTTGAAAAAGAGATTATTAAAACCTATAAAAATTTAAGTGATTTTGGGCGTTTGCAACTTGCACGTCATCCCGATCGCCCTTATGCACTTGATTATATCAATTTAATTTTAAATGATGCATATGAAATTCATGGCGATCGTGCTTTTAGGGATGATCCTGCTATTGTTTGTTTTATGGGATATTTGGGTGAAAAAAAACTTATGGTTATAGGCGAACAAAAAGGACGCGGCACCAAAGAAAAAATTGCAAGAAATTTTGGTATGCCGCATCCTGAAGGCTACAGAAAGGCTTTAAGAGTAGCAAGACTTGCTGAAAAATTTCAAATTCCTATTTTGTTTTTAATTGATACTCCGGGCGCTTATCCAGGAATTGGTGCTGAAGAACGCGGACAAAGCGAGGCTATTGCTACAAATTTATATGAACTTAGTGATCTTAAAACACCTACTATTGCAGTCGTAATTGGTGAAGGTGGAAGTGGCGGGGCTTTGGCTATAGGCGTAGCTGATAAGCTTGCTATGATGAAAAATTCTGTTTTTTCCGTGATTTCTCCAGAGGGTTGTGCGGCTATACTTTGGAATGATCCTGCCAAAAGCGAAGCTGCAACAAAAGCGATGAAAGTGACTGCAGATGATTTAAAAAATCAAGGCTTAATTGATGATGTGATTGAAGAACCTATCAATGGTGCGCATCGTAATAAAGAAGCTGCTGCTGTTATGATTGCTGATTATGTTAAAAAAGCTTTGGATGAATTAGAAAAAATAGATCCGCGTGAGCTTGTTTCAAATCGTATGCAAAAAATTCTTAAACTTGGAGCTTTTAGCGAGAGCTAAAAACTCTTTACTCGATAAATTAATCTAAAGAAATTATAAAAACTTTTTTCTGCAAGCTAAATAAACATTTCTAATTTTATATTTTACTTGATAAAATTTTTATTTTTTGATAAAAACCTTTTAATATTTTTTAAGTTTATAAATTTAAAACAAGATTTTTGAAAATTATTTTTTATAGACAAATTTAATAATTATAAATTTATTTTTATAATTATTATCATCATTAAGTGGTTTCAAAGTAAGTTTTTTTTATACTTCAAAATTGATTTTAACTATCAAAATAAATCGCATCAAAGGGTAATAATGTTAAAACAAAATATCAAAAAATTACAATCGAGTTTTTTATGCTTTTGTATTTTTGGATTTTCTGTATTAAGGGCTGAGGAACAATATCAGCTCGATCAGGTTGTTGTAAGTGCTAGTGGTTTTGAACAAGATGCAATCGATGCTCCTGCTAGTATTTCTATTATTACAAAAGAAGAATTGGATAAAAAGCCTATTAAGGATATAGGAGAAGCTATTTCAGATATTGCAGGTGTAGATGTTGCTATGAATAAAACAGGCACTTATGATTTTAGCATACGAGGTTTTGGTAGCGAATATACTTTGATTTTAATCGATGGCAAAAGACAAAGTGTTGCAAATGGTTTTTATGATAATGGCTTTGGTGGCAGCGAATCAGGTTATTTGCCGCCTTTATCAATGATAGAACGCATTGAGATAATACGCGGTCCTGCTTCTACACTTTATGGCAGTGATGCGGTTGGTGGAGTAATAAATATTATCACAAAGAAAAATCCCGACAAAACCCAAGCAAGTATAGAATTTAACACTCTTTTGCAACAGCATTCTAATAAATATGGAAATGCAGGAGGTTTTAATGCTTATGTGGCTACACCTTTAATAGAAGATAAGCTTTCAATTTCTGCTAGAATTAAGTATTATGACAAAGCAAGTTCGGATTTGAAATGGCCGACTCCAGTTTATGATAATAAAGGGCAAAGGCCAGAAAATTATCAAATTGCAAGCCATAGTCCAGGTGCTTTTACTAGTGTGGGTTTTGGAGCAAGACTTAACTGGACAATAGATAATAAAAATAATCTTTATTTTGATGCGGAGCGTTATATTAATGAAATTTCTGTAAATTCTACTAGCAGTAAGGCTGTAAAAAGTGAAAGAAAATTATTTAAAGATAATTTTGTTATAAATCATGATGGAAATTATGATTTTGGAACAACAAATTCGTATTTACAATATGGAAGCACTAAGGATAAAGAATTACATAGTCAAATTTGGGTTAGTGAGGGCAAGGTTGTTTTACCTTGGAGTTTAAACAATTATAGGAATTTGATTACGACTTTGGGTGCAAGGGTGGATTATGAAACCCTTAAGAACGATGGTGAAAGTGCTGGGAGTGAAATCAAAGGTAAAAAGCTTAATCAAACAACAGCAGCACTTTATGGAGAAAATGAGTATTTTATCACTGATGATTTGATTTTTACCACTGGACTCAGATATATTTATAGTGATTTATTTGATTCTAAAATAACACCTAGAATTTATCTTGTTTATCATTTAAACGACGCTGTTGTTTTTAAGGGAGGTATTGCAAAAGGTTACAAGACTCCAGCTGCTAAGCAACTGACAAATGGATATTATAATTATAGTAATGGAAATGTTTCTTTCGGAAATCCTGAATTAAAGCCCGAAGAAAGTATAAATTATGAATTAGGAATTGATTTTAAAGTATTTGATTTTGCCCATTATTCTATCACAGGATTTATTACTGATTTTAAAAATCAAATTAGCACAGAAGAGTTAGCAGGAATGCAAAATGGTATTAATTGTGATACTGATACTTGCACTCGTGCGATTAATCTTGGAAAAACTCAAACTAAAGGTGTGGAATTTGCTTTTAATACCAAATCTTATAATGGCTTTAGCGTGAGTTCAAGTTACACTTTTATGGATAATCGTTATAAAGATGGAAAAGTAAATGTTCTTGGGGGAGATAGAATAGAAAATTTACCAAGACATATTGCCATGTTAAAACTTAATTATGAAAAAGGCAAATTTAATTCTTATATTAAAACGCGTGCAAGATTAGACACTATAGCAAAAGCAAAAGGCGGGAAAGCGTTGCGTTTGCCTTGGGAAAAGTATAAACCTTTTTATATAGTGGATTTGGGATTAAATTATAAAATAAATAAACAATCCGGTTTAAATTTTGCGATACAGAATCTTTTTGATAAGAATTTCTTTGATCCACAAGTTACAAAGTGGACAGGAAATAATCCAGCAGGGTATGCTAATCGTTATCAAGATTATACCGAGGGAAGATCATTTTGGATTAGCTATAAATATGATTTTAATTAATGGTAGAATTTTTGGTGATACTATTTGATTTTGACTTAAAAATATCTGAGATTATAAATATTGAATTAAAATATATTTTAAAACAAGTAAGAATAAAGTAAAATATAAAAAATAATAAAAAAAGGCTTTATTGTGGCGTTTAAAAATTTAAAAGAACTTCCTTTTTGCGATTCTGCTTATATTAAGCCTAAGAGGTTTGCTTATGAAAGCAATGGAAAGTTTTGCACTTGGGATTTTATAGAATCTAAAGATAGTGTTTCGATTCTTTTATATCATAAGGAATTTAAGAGCTTTATTTTTGTGCGTCAATTCCGTATACCGCTTTGGCATCATCAAAAAAACGATAAGACTTATCAAAAAAATGAAAATATGGGTTACACTATAGAACTTTGTTCTGGTCTTGTTGATAAAAATTTACCTTTGGAACAAATTGCTAAAGAAGAATGCATAGAGGAATTAGGTTATGCACCTAAAAGTCTCGAAAAAATAGGTGATTTTTATACAGGTTTTGGATCTGGAGTAAGCAAACAAAGTTTTTATTTTGCTATCGTAAGCGAGGAAGATAAAATTAGCAATGGTGGTGGAATCGAAGATGAGCAAATAGAAGCTATTTTTGTAAAAATTGAAGAATACGAGCAATTTTCTAAAACAATTATCCATACACCTTTACTTGATTTTGCTTATTTGTGGTTTTTGAAAGAGAAAAAAGAATTTTATCTTTGAAAGATAAAATTCTTAAAAAAATTAAATACTTCCGTTTGATTCATTTAACATCTCTTTAAATACATCAAATAGATGTAAAGAAGCATTTTCTGCTGTTTGGCATTTTTCAATAATCTTATGTTGGGTAGCACTAGATCCAACATTTTCTACATTTGCTATATTGATAGCTGAATTCATATTTTCATGAACTTGCTGATGTGGATTATCTATTTTTAAGAAACTTTTTCTATGTCCAAATCTTTCTTTTCCTGTGCTTGCTACCCATTTACCTAGACGACAACTTGTGTGATCAGCTAGTTGCTTTCCAGATTTTGCAAAAATTTCTTTATATCCATTTAATTTAAAAGCAATATGATCAAGTTTTGCTAAAGATACAAAAGCTTCTGAAGCAATGCCTACAGCATTAGAATTTGTAGAGCGTGCTTCGCTTACTAAGTGAGTAAATTTTTCTGAAAAACTCATAATATGTGTATTAGAATTTATAGAAATTTTTTCTACTTGTTCGCTTTGAGTATACATTTCATTTGCATTTTGCTTAAGAAGATTGATATTCATTTCAACTTCTGTTGTAGCTTTTTGCGTTTTTTCAGCTAGTTTTCTAACTTCATCAGCCACAACAGCAAATCCCCTTCCATGCTCACCTGCACGAGCAGCTTCAATAGCAGCATTTAATGCCAAAAGATTGGTTTGATCGGATACATCTTTAATTAAATTGATCACATTAGTGATTTCATCAACACTTCGGTGTAGGGTTCCTGCAACATCTCGTGTTTTGTTGGCTGATTCTGTAATGTCGCTTAAAGACGCATTGATAGAGTTGGCTATATGGTTTAATTCATCCATTTCATTAAGGGATGTTTTAGAATAACTGGAGATAATTTCAGCCTTATTAACATTTTCAAGCATATCACCTTGAACTATAGTGATATTTTTTAAAACCCCACCCAATAATACATTCAATAGATCGGTTTTAAGTTTTGATTCGAGAGCCTCTTGTTCTAAGGTTTGAATTTTATTTTTAAGCTCTAAATTTTCAGCTTTTATTTTTTCATATTGTTGTCTGATATTTTTATTTTCTTCTTCAAGTCTTTGAAGATCTGCGTGATTTATTTTTGAACCAAACATAGTTTTACCTTATTTTTTATAGTTTGATAAATATTGATTCAGTTTATCTTTTACATGGAGTTTTTCTTTTTTAAGATTTGAAATTTCAGTATCACTAAGTAAAATTCTGCCTTCTTCAGCATTTTTGATTTGATCATCAAGATCATTGTGTCGTTCGAAAAGCTTGTCAAAATGAGCATCTTTGCCTTTTAGCTCTGAGATTAATTCTCTGTGTTCATGTAGCATATATTCTCCTTATTTTGTAGATTTGAAATCAATTTTATGTAAAATTTGAAAATTCTAGATTTATATTATTGTATCGTATTAAGTAGTATTTTTAGCTTAAAAAATTATAAAATATCTAATAATTTTTAATGTGTTACAAATTTGTTATTTATTTAGATTAACTAGAGTAAATAAGCATTTAGGTTTTAAATTTAACAATTATAGTTAAAGTATTGAGGACGAATCCTCAAAAATTTATTTAGAATTTTGTTTTTTTAGGGTTCTTAAAGTAGAAGCAGCAATTCTCATTTTTCTTGTAGTGCCATCTTCTAGAGTCACACGAACTGTTCTAAGATTAGGTAAAAAGCGTCTTTTTGTTTTATTGTTAGCATGGCTTACATTATTACCCACCATTGGTCCCTTACCTGTGATTTGACATATTCTTGCCATTTTGCATCCTTATGAAAATTTTAAATAAAGATTCTAGCAAATTTAAGCTTAAAATATACAAATATTTATATTATTTTTAATTTTAAATAGATAAAATATTTTTTCTTTAAAATTTTACTTTGAAATAGGATATAATGATGTATGTGGCTCCGAGTTTATTATCGGCAAATTTTTTAAAATTAGAAGAAGAAATTAAAGCAGTGGATGAAGCAGGAGCTGATCTTTTACATATAGATGTAATGGATGGACATTTTGTTCCGAATTTAACTTTCGGACCTTGTGTAATAGATAAAATTTCAAGTATCAGTAAAACGCCTTTAGATGTGCATTTAATGGTAAAAGATGTTAGGAAATTTGTTGATTTGTTTATCCCGATAAAGCCTAAATTTATTTCTTTTCATATAGAAAGCGAATCTCATCCTATAAGACTTTGTGAATATATTAGAGAACATGGAATTCATCCAGCTATTGTTTTAAATCCACATACCCCTATTGACTCAATAAAACATATGATAGAATTTGTTGATATGGTGCTTTTAATGAGTGTCAATCCTGGTTTTGGAGGTCAAAAATTTTTGCCATTGGTTTATGAGAAAATTAAAGAGTTAAGAGCATTAATTGATAAAAAAAATGCAAAGGTTTTCATAGAAGTTGATGGCGGAGTAAATGGCTTAAATGCAAGTGATTTAGAAAGTGCTGGAGCTGATATTTTGGTAGCTGGAAGTTATATTTTTTCTTCAAATGATTATAAAACTTCAATTTCATCTTTAAAGCTTGAATTTTGAGTTTGCAGCAAATCGATCAAATTATTTCTGTTTTGAGTCGGCAAAGTAAATCTTATGAATGGGTAGTGAAAGAATTTGGAAAAGTTGAAGAACTTGGAGATTATGAGCTTGATTTAGAAACTTTTGAGCTTTTAGGCTTAGGTTTAAATTTAAATAAAGACAATATTTTTACTCTTAAAACTCGTACTACTAAAATTAAAGAAGAAAATTTTTGCATTGTAGATATAGAAAGCACTGGTGGAATCAATAATGGACAGATTTTAGAAATTGGTGCAGTAAAAATAAGAAATTCGCAAGAGATAGATCGTTTTAATACTTTTGTTAAAGTAGGTGAAATTCCTGAAAATATTACAGAGCTTACAGGGATTAGTATAGATATGGTTAAAAATGCACCAAGTTTAGCTAAAGTTTTAAATGATTTCAGGCTTTTTTTAAAAGATAGTATTTTTGTAGCACATAATGTGCGTTTTGATTATAGTTTTATTTCTAAATCTTTGAATGAATGCGGTTTTGGAATTTTGCTTAATCGTCGAATTTGCACTATTGAATTTGCACAATGTTGCATAGAAAGTCCAAGATATAAGCTGGATGTTTTAAAGGAATTTTTAGGTATAGAAAATACTCATCACAGGGCTTTAGATGATGCTTTAGCTGCAGCTGAAATTTTTAAATATTGTCTTGGGAAACTTCCTTATCATATCAAAACCACAGAAGAACTGATTAATTTCGTAAAAACATCTCGCATAAAATATAACAAAGTTTGCAATAAATAACTTATTTTTGGATTTTAAAATAATATATAAAAATTGAAAAAACAAAAAACAAATTAGCTTGAATAAATTTTTACATTAAAACTAATTATAATTCCTTCTTGACCAGCTTTAAGGTTAAGCGGATAATCAATTTTGATTAGATTATCATAGCTTTTTAAGGCATCAATAAAGTTATAAAAATATTTAGGATTATTGATGGTTGCTTGAATATTTAAATAATTTTTAAGATATTTTTCTTTTGTGCTGATGCTAAGTTGTTGGATTTTTATATTTTGAAAATATTTTTTTAAAAAAGCATTAAAATCAGAAAGTTTGAAATTTTGTTCAAACTGTTCTAAGCTCTTGTTGTTATCAGTCCTTAAGACTGAAATTTTTTCTTCACTTAAATTAAATTTATTTTTAGCTACATTAAATACCGCAGTTTGTGAATTTGCTTTAGAATTTGCATGTTTATAGTCTCTAAGTATTGGCAATAGTAAAAATAAAATTAAAGCAGTGCATACGCTTATAAAACTTAGAGCATAAATAAGAATTTTTAAAATATCTAATTCCTCAAGACTTTTATCTTTCATTGTAAAACCTCTGGATTATTTTTGCTAATACTTACAAAGCGATACCAGCCATTGTTTAAACGATAATAAGTTGTAGAACTTTGATCAAAAATGCTTTTTAAAGGTGTTTCTAAAAGCAAGGCAAACATTTCTTTTGTCGGACTTACACCTATGAGTTTTAAGGAATTTTTATCTTGCTCAACGCTTTCAAGAGTAATATTATCAGTTTTAATAACCATATCAAAAAGATTTTTTATGCTATTTTTTAAAATTTGATTTTGTGAATTAAAAGAATTAGCTATTTGGCTTTGTTCTAGTAAAATTTCATATAGTATTTCATTTTGCTTGGTTTGGTTTTGTAGTTGAATGGTTTGTTGTTTTTGATCTTCTATGGAGCTATTTACTAAAGCCGTTTTGGTAAGATATAAAAAATACATAGCAACGATAAAAATTATGCCAAAACAAAAAAGTCCTAGCCAAATTTTATCAAATAAGGTAAAAATAGGTTTTTTTCTAGGTTGTATGAAGCTATAGGTCATTTAACTTCCTTTTGCATAAGTTCTATCATTAGTTCTAAAGTGTTAATTTGTTCCGATTTTACTTCTAAAAAAGTTTCATTTTCTAAAAATTCTATAGCACTTGGGCTGAGTTCGTTTTCATTAAAAACATAAATATTATTAATGAAAGTTCCAGAATATTTATCATCATTGTAGAATTTTTCAATACTTGTTATGATATAGCGTGAAAGCTCCATATCATTGCTAAACTGATTTAATTCTTCAAGACTTGTATTGGTATTGTTATCTTCATTCAATAATACTTCATTATCTTCATCAAGCAAATCAATTTTATCATCTAAGGTTTCATTGAAATTTTCGAGTGTTACTTCAGTATCATTGTTTGTAATTTCATCAGATTGGGTTGGAGTGCTTTCTTGACTTTCAAATTCTAGCTCTAATTCTTCCTCAAAAAATTTTAAATCTCCATAAAGAATTCTATTATTTTGGCAAATTATAATCGCTACAATTTGCTTGTATCTATAAGCATAAAGAATGATTTTTTCTTGGTCTATCTTTTGTCTTAGGACGCAATAATACAATAAAGCAAAAGGAGAATATAAAAAATCTAAACCTTTATAATCTTCAAAAAGCTCATTAAAATATTCTACATGTTCTGTAGCGGTATAAACTGATGCGTTATTAAAATGAATATATTTTACGCTCATATTCCCTATGTTAAAGTGTTTAAAATCTTGTTCATTTTTGCTTGGAATAAGCCCTTGTTCTTTTGCATCCAAAAGTAAAGAAGTATTATAAAATAGAAATTTTTTACATAAATTTTTTACATAATCTAATAATTTTTCATTTGTACTAAAACTTTTTTCATTACTGCTTATTAGTTTGTCATTTTTATATATGGAAGCTTTAAGAATACTTTTTTTATCATTTAAAATAATACTTATAAAAAGTTGTGGTAATATTTTTTTAAGTAGAAAAAACATTTTATTCCTTAAAATTATCCATTTTTTCAATATTTTCAAAATGCTTTAGTAAAAATTCTTTGGCTTCTTCTTTGCTTAAATTTGACACATCCAAAGGATCACTAAGTCTATAAATTAATTTTGTAAAAGGTTTAGGTAAAATCATTCTATCCCAACTTTTAAATTCCCAAAAGTGTTTTGCTTCATAATTTAAAATTCTTATTTTAACATTTTTTTTCTGTGCAAGCAATACCGCTCCATCTGAAATACTATGATAAGGACCACGAGGTCCATCAGGTGTGATTATTATATCATTATTTTCATCTAAAACTTTTAACGCCCCTTTAAGTGCTGTGCTAGCGCCTCTTGAAGTACTCCCCCTAACCGCATTGAGTCCAAATAATTGAATGATTTTAGCAATTTGCTCCCCATCTCTATGATGCGAAATCATCACATAAGCTTTTTTTCCTTTTTGTCCGTAATGTTTAAATGCAAAAGGCATTAAGGCAAGACGGCCATGCCAAAAAAGCACCACATAAGGAGTTTTATCGACTTGATCACCTTTGTATATTTTTCTACAAGTGAGAAAAATCAACCATTGTAAAATAAAAACTAGTCGTGCTATAAAAAGAATTTTAAATGAGTTCCCCATATAAAACCATACGCTTAGCATTTGTAATTTTTACATTTTTTATTTGCCCTAAGAGTTCTTCGCTACCTTCAACTTGGACTAAAAAATTATTATCCGTTCGTCCTGCTATAGCATTTCCAGCTCTTAGTTCTTCAAATAAAACTTTAAATTCTTTATTTTCTTGTTTTTTGACAATTTCGTCTAAAATTTCACTATGACGATTTTGTAAAATATTGAGTCTTCTTGAAGCCGTTTCTTCGTCAATTTGGTTTGGCATAGTGGCCGCTTTTGTTAAAGGTCTTTTGGAGTATTTAAAAGAAAACATTTGTTCAAAACGCACTTTTTCCAAAACATCCATGGTTTCTTCAAAGTCTTTTTCACTTTCTCCTGGAAAAGCGACAATGATATCGGTTGATATACTCACATTAGGGCATAACTCTCTAAGTTTTAAAGCTCTGTTTAAATACCATTCTTTTGTATAGCCTCTTTTCATGCTTTTTAAAATTTCACTTGATCCACTTTGCAAAGGCATATGCATAGATTTACAAACTTTAGGATTTTTGGAAAAAATTTCTAAAAATTTATCATCCATATGTAGGGGATGGGGACTTGTAAAACGAATGCGTTCTAGACCATCTATAGTGCTCAATTCTTCTAAAAGATCTGAAAAATCCATTTTTTTATGTTCGTTTCTAAATCTTTTACCATAGTTATTAACATTTTGACCTAATAAAAAAATTTCTTTAGCACCTTTTTCAACTGCTTTTTTAGCTTCTTTAAAAATAATATTAAAAGGAATGGAAATTTCATCCCCACGCGTGTGCGGAACAATACAATAAGTGCAGTGTTTATCACAACCAATAGAAATATTTATGTATGATTTATAAATGCTATTTCTAAATTCAGCAAAAGCAAATTCGCTTTCATCATAATCTATATCAACACTCATAAATTTAGGAGTATTAACCGCTTTTGTTATTTTTGAAATATTTCTAGCGCCTAAAACAAAATCCACATAAGGAGCACGACGAAAAATTTCATCACCAAGATGTGAGGCTGTGCAACCACAAACCCCGATCTTAGCTCCTGCTTTTTTTTGTTTTTCAAAACTTCCTACTTCGGAAAAAAGTTTATGTACAGGTTTTTCACGCACAGAGCAAGTATTAATTAGTATTAAATCTGCTTCTTTAATGTCTTCGGTTAAGGCGTAATTTTCTTTTTGTGTCAATTCTGCAATCATATGTTCAGAATCTCTCACATTCATTGCGCAACCCAAGGTTTGAATGAAAAGTTTTTTAGCGCTCAAAGAATATGTACCTCATACATATAATCATTGTCATCTAAGCCATATTTAACAACTCTATGATAAACACTTAATCCTTTTTTTTCAAAATGCTCAACAAAAGCGATAAGATCTTTGTGTGAGTTTTCTTTATCGAAATAAAAAAACTTTTGTCCTTCTTTTTCTACAGCTTCTTCGATCTTGTTTAGGCTGATGATTTTAGGTTTTTCATTAATCAAACTTCTAGCCAATTTTAAATCCATATTATAATCCTTAGCATCTTTTAAATTTATAATCTTATCAAAATTTACTTTTAATAAAGCTTATTAAAGGTATAATTTTAACCTACTTTATAAAAAAATCCCAAAATTAAGGTATTAATCAACATGGAAAAGATCGCAGATATTATTGAAAGCATTGCGAATGAGAAAAATTTAGAGCTTGAAAGCGTCAAGGAAAAAGTTATAGTAGCTATTATTAATACGGCCAAAAAAATTTATGGGCAAGAATATGAATTTTTTGTGGATAGGAAAAATTTAAATCTTTATCAAAAGATAACTATTGTAGCAGATAATGATGAGAGATTGGAACAAAACAAAGAGAGTTATATTGCGCTTAGTGTTGCAAAAAAAGAAGCAGTAGATACTGAAATAGGGGATGAACTTACCTATGAGTGTTCCTTGGAAAATTTGGGGAGAACTGCTGTAAATACTTTGCATAAAGAATTAGAATATCATATCCAAAAATTACTCGAACAAACCATTTTTGAAAAATATAAAAATAAAGTTGGTCAAATGGTTTTTGGGAATGTTGTGCGTGTGGATAGCGAAGAAAATACCTTTATAGAAATTGATGAGTTAAGAGCTTTTTTACCAAGAAAAAATCGTATTAAGGGGGAGAAATTTAAAGTTGGTGATGTGGTAAAAGCTGTAATACGCCGTGTGTATATGGATAAAGGGATTAAAATAGAACTGAGTCGCACAAGTCCTAAATTTTTAGAGTGTTTGCTGGAGTCTGAAGTGCCTGAAATTAAAGATGGCTATGTGAATGTTGTAGGGTGTGCGAGAATTCCTGGAGAAAGGGCTAAAATCATACTTCAGGCTAATGGTGCTAATATTGATCCCATAGGAGCTACTGTGGGTGTAAAAGGGGTAAGGATTAATGCGGTAAGTAAAGAGTTGCATAATGAAAATATTGACTGTCTTGAATTTAGCAACGAGAGCGAAATTTTAATAGCAAGAGCTTTAGCGCCAGCCATTGTAAGTTCTGTAAAAATTGAAGATAAAAAAGCAATAGTGAGTATAAATAGCGAACAAAAAAGCAAAGCCATCGGGAAAAGTGGCATCAATATACGCCTTGCAAGTATGTTAAGTGGCTATGAAATAGAGCTTAACGAGTTAGGAAGTGGAAGTGTAAATACCTTAAGCAATGAAGAAGCTTTGAAAAACCTACAAGATCTATTTAAAATTTAACTTAATTTTTGCGTTTGATAAAAAATCATAAATATTTTTTATCAAACCATTGCCAATAAAATGCTACAAAAATAAATACAGAACCAAGTAAAGCAGTAATTGTGCTAAGGCTTAAGCCTAAATCAAACAATAAGCCCATTACTATAGAAATAATAGCACTAAAGCTATAATACACCATATCTGTGTAAGCAATTACCCTTCCATAATAAGCTTTATCGCATTTATTTTGTATAGCGGTGTAAGTATAAGCCCAAAGCGATGAAACACAAAATCCTGCAGCAATAAGTCCTATGAAAGAGATATAAAAATTAAATTGAGTCAATGCCCAAAGTATGATCCCAAAACCTTGCCCTAGATATAAATAAAATAAGGTTTTTTGGTTTACAAATTTACTCAAAATGACAGGTCCTAAAGCTATAGAACAAGCGCGTACCGCATTTAAAAAACCAATCGCTAAAGCAGCGGATAAAACTTCTTTATATTTGTGTTGTGCTAAAAGCGTTACTAAGGTTTCATAAGCTGTAAGTCCTATGAAGCCATGAAGTAAAATAAGATGAAAAATTGTTTTATTTTTTAAAACATAAAAAAAACCTTCTTTAATCATACCAAAAAAATTATTTTGAATTTTTTGTTCAAATTTGGGAATACTAAGTCTAAGCAAAAATAAAATTCCAATGCCAATAAGAAAGCAATCAAATAAAAATGCCATTTTTGTGCCAAAAAAATCAATGAAAATTCCAGCACTTGCCATACCAGCAGTATAGGAAATTCCCCAAATTACGCTATGCATTTCATTGGCAAGTTTTAATTCTTGAGTTTTTAAAATTTTAGCAAGTAGACTCATTTCTGCTTGAAAATAAATAGAAGCGACACTAAGTCTTATAAAAATAAGTATAAATAAAAGCCAAAGCATACTCAGATTTGTTACAAAAGTAAGGCAAAAAATGGAAATAAGTTCTACGCTAATCATACTTAGTAGCAGTTTTTTAGGCTTGTTTTTTTCCACTATAATTCCATTAATAGGGGCAAGTAAAATCGCAGGCAAAAAAGCAAGCATTGCACTTGTTGAAGTTGCCCAAGTGGGAGCGTTGAGATGAACTAAGAGAGTGAAAACTCCTGTTTGCGAAAACCACGCACCAAAATAAACAATAAATTGCACCGAAGCTAAAATTCTGATATTTTTATTATTTTTTAATAAATCAATATAGTTCATAAGCAAAAGTATAGCATAATTTATATTTTTAAATGCTATAATTGTTTTTAGAATACAAAAATGTAAGGAAAAAAATTGAAAAGATTGGACAAAAAAGAAGCCTTAAATTTACTTCATAATACAAGTTTGGTTGAGCTTGGAGAAATGGCTTATCAAAAAAAAATAGAACTTCATCCTGAAAAAATCACTACTTTTGTAGTGGATAGAAATATAAATTATACCAATGTTTGTTGTATCGATTGTTCTTTTTGTGCTTTTTATCGTCATCATAAAGAAAATGATGCCTATATTTTAAGCTTTGAAGAAATTGGCAAAAAAATAGAAGAACTTGAAGCTATCGGTGGGACACAAATTCTTTTTCAAGGTGGGGTGCATCCAAAATTAAAAATAGAATGGTATGAAGAGCTTGTAGCGTGGATAAAAGAGCATTATCCAAATATCACCGTGCATGGATTTTCTGCAGTTGAAATTGCTTATATTGCAAAAGCTTCTAAAATTTCAATCACTGAGGTTTTACAAAGACTTCAGGCAAAAGGCCTATTTTCTATACCTGGGGCGGGTGCTGAAGTGCTAAGCGATCGCGTTCGTGATATTATAGCGCCTAATAAATGTGACACCACTACTTGGCTTGAAGTGCATAGACAAGCACATAAAATCGGTATGAAAAGCACGGCCACTATGATGTTTGGCACGGTTGAAAATGATGAGGAAATTATTGATCATTTTGAACATTTAAGAAAATTGCAAGATGAAACAGGTGGATTTAGAGCTTTTATTTTATGGAGTTTTCAAAGTGATAATACGGCTTTAATTAAGAAACATCCTGAAATTATGAAGCAAAGTTCAAATAAGTATTTAAGACTTTTGGCATTAGCAAGGCTTTATTTGGATAATTTTAAAAATTTGCAAAGCTCATGGGTAACGCAAGGTTCACTTATTGGACAACTTGCTTTAAAATTTGGGGCTAATGATTTAGGCTCAACGATGATGGAAGAAAATGTCGTAAGTGCCGCAGGGGCAAGCTATAGAATGAATCAAGATGAAATGATAAGGCTGATTAGAAATTTGGGTGAAAATCCTGCTAAACGCAATACAGCTTATGAAATTTTAGAAAGGTTTTAATGCATAATTTAGAAATTAATGGAGTAAAAATTCCTTTTATCTTCGAAGAAAATAATGATTTTCCTATTGTTATTTTAAAACTTATTTTTAGAAATTGTGGAAGAAGTTATGATGAAATTGCCGGACTTGCAAAAATGTTTGCAAGAATTTTAAATGAAGGTGTTGATGATAAATTTTTTAAAGAATTAGAATTTAAAGCTATAAATTTAGAAGCAAGTAGTGGTTTTGAAAGCTTGGAAATTAATCTTTCTTGTTTGAAAGAAAATTTAGAATTTGCTTTAAAACATTTACAAAATTTACTTTTAAAACCTAGATTTGAAGAAAAAATTTTAGAAAAATTAAAAATCAATGCTTTAGGAGAGCTTGCGAGTAAAAATAGTGATTTTGATTATTTGGCAAAAAATTTACTTAATAGTGAAATTTTTGAGTGTAAAGAATTTCAAAGTCCAAATGATGGCGATGAAAAAAGCATTAAAGGACTTTCTTTAAAAAACTTAGAAAATTTTTATAAGAAAAATATCAATTTAAACAATCTTGTTGTGATTTTAGGCGGAAATTTAAACCAAGAAAAAGCTATAAATTTAATGACTTTTTTATTAAATAAACTTTCAAAAGGGAGTAAAAATGCACAAAAAACTTACGAAATCACTCAAAAAAATAAGGATAAAATTCAAATAAGAAAAGAAAGTGAGCAAGCTTATATATACTTTGCTACGCCATTTTTTGCAAAATTTAACGATAGAGATTTTTATCTGGCAAAAATCGCTATATTTATTTTGGGTCAAGGCGGTTTTGGTTCAAGGATAATGGAAGAAATTCGTGTTAAAAGAGGACTTGCTTATTCTGCTTACGCTATGCTTGATATGAATACATCTTTTTCTAGGATTTTTGGTTATTTACAAACTAAAAATGAAAGTGCTAAAGAAGCTAAAAAAATAGTTAAAGAAGTGTTTGAAAATTTCTTAAACAAAGGTGTAAGTGATGAGGAATTAATTCAAGCTAAAAATTTTCTCATCGGTTCAACACCTTTGCGTTATGAAAGCTTAAACAAGCGTTTATCTATGGCATATAGTGAGTATTATCAAGACTTGGAATTTGGTTTTTTGAAAAAGGAATTAAAACTCATAGAAAAAACTACAATCAAAGAATTAAATTCTTATATCAAAAAGCACAAGGAGCTTTTAAATTTGAGTTTTGCAAGCATACAAAATGAAAATTAAAGAAAGTGATTTTGATTTTTTAAAAAAATTAAAAATTAAAAGCGCGATTGATTTAGGCTTAATTTTGCCTAAGAAAATTGAGAATTTAAGTGCAAGTAAAGTTCCAAAAGAAAATGAAAATTGCACGCAAAAAGTTCTCATTAAAAGTGTAAATTCAAGAAAAAATCAACTTTTTGGTTTGAGTTTTTGCAAGGATTGGAATGAAAATGTTTCTTTTGTTTTTTTCCATCCTAAATCTTGGCATTTTGGGCTTTTTAAAATAGGTAAAGAAGTAATTTTGTCTGCTAAACTTGTGCGTTTTAATAATGCGTGGCAGTTTAATAATCCTAAAATTTTAAGCTCTTTTGCAGGTTTTACTCCAAAATATCAAATTCAAGGTTTGCAAGATAAGAAAATCGCTGAATTTATGCATAAATATTTGACTTATGAAAATTTAAAAGAAAGTGGTATTGAAGATAAATATATACATTTTCTTTTAAATTTGCATGCTTATAATGAAAAAAGTTTTTTGATGTTTGAAAATTTGGAGCGTTTTAGTAAGGATTTAAAATACATTGAAATTTACAATTTTTTAAAACGCTTAAAAGTTAAAAAAACACATTCTAAATCTTATAAAATCGAAGTTTTTAATATAGCCAATTGGCTAAAAAATTTGCCTTTTTCGCCTACAAAAGATCAATTAAATGCTTTAAAAGATATAGAACAAGATTTAAATTCTAAAGAAGCTAAAAGACGCGTGATTATGGGAGATGTAGGCTGTGGAAAAACTTTGGTTTTGTTAGGTGCTGCTTTAATGGTGTATCCAAAACAAGCTATTTTAATGGCACCCACTAGCATACTTGCTAATCAACTTTTTGAAGAAGCAAAAAAACTTTTACCTAAATTTATGGATATTTTATTTATTAAAGGTGGTAAAAAAGAAAAAGATTTAGAAGAAAAAATTAAAAAAGCTAATTTAATCATAGGAACTCACGCTTTAATCCATTTAGAAAGCCATAATGCTGTGCTTGTGATGATAGATGAGCAACATCGTTTCGGCTCTAATCAAAGACAAAAAATCAATGATTTAGCCAAAAATGATGATTTTAGTCCGCATTTTATACAATTTTCTGCAACGCCTATCCCAAGAACCTTGAGTATGATACAATCAGAACTTTTGAATTTTAGCTTCATCAAACAAATGCCTTTTAAAAAAGATATTACAACGCTTTGCATACAAAATGAAGGTTTTGCAAAACTTAGCAAAAAAATTAAAGAAGAAATCGCACAAAATCACCAAATTATCATTATTTATCCTTTGGTAAATGCTAGTGATAAAATTCCTTATCTTTCTTTGGAACAAGCAAGAAAATATTGGGAAGATAATTATGAAAAAGTTTTTGTTACTCATGGCAAAGATAAACAAAAAGATGAAATTTTAGAGCAATTTCGCGATGAAGGAAATATTTTGTTAAGCACTACGGTTGTGGAAGTTGGAATTTCACTTCCAAGGCTTAGTACTATTGTTATTGTGGGAGCTGAAAGGTTGGGACTTGCGACTTTGCACCAGCTTCGTGGTCGTGTTGGAAGGGTAGGGCTTAAAAGCACTTGTTATCTTTATACAAAGCTTAAAGAAATTCCAAATCGCTTGAAAGAATTTGCGGCTACTTTAGATGGTTTTGAAATTGCAGAACTTGATCTTAAAAATCGTTTGAGTGGCGATTTGATTGATGGTTTTATGCAACACGGAAATGAATTTAAATATTTTGATTTTTCTAAAGATGAAAAAATTTTAGAAAAGGTAAAAAAAGATTTAGCGAAATCTTAATGTCCGCCATATTTGTAAAGCATGTTCTTAAAATGCGAAGCTATCATTTGTGCACGCCCTAAAATAACTGCTTTTATTTCTTCATTGTAAATTTGATCCAAGCTTTCCTCAAAAAGACTCAGCCAAATTTCAAAAAATTCTTGTGGAAAAGGTGGTAAATCAAGGTGTTTTTTCAAAGGTTGTCCGTTATAATCGCCTTCGCCCAAAAGCATTCCAGTCCAAAAATTTCCTATCTTTGCTTTATGTGCTTTCCATTCTTCATCACTTGTTCCGATGGCGCTATTAAAAATCGGCCCTAAGTCTTTATCTTTTCTTATTTTTTCATAAAAAAGTTCCATAAGTTTTGCTATATTTTTTTGGTTTATACTTTCGTATTTCATTTATATTTGCCTTTTAGTAAAATTTAAAAGTTAATATAGCAAAATTAAAATTGAAGAAGATTAACATAGGTTAAAATTAATGCAAGATTATTTAGAACTTCTTAAAAATATAGGTAAATTGAGTAAATTCGAAAAAAATAATATTTTATTTTACGAGGGCGAAAAAGCGTGTAAATTTTTTGTGCTTTTAAAAGGTAAAGTGCGTGTTTATAAAAGCACAGCAAGTGAAAAGGAAATCACTTTACATTATTTTATTCCACCAAATTTTATTGCCGAAATGCCGGCTTTTAAGGGTTTAAAATATCCAGCAAATGCTATTTGTGAAGAATGTTGTGAAATTCTAGAGATTGATTTTAAAGATTTTCAAAGTCTTTGTAGTCAAAACAAAGAATTTAATTTTTTACTTATTTCGTCTTTATTTGAAAAAATTAAAATCTTGGAAAAAAAATTATTAGAGCATTCTTTAGATTTAAAAAGTAAACTTATACATTATCTTTTAGAAAATGAAGCAAGATTGTCTCAAATTTCACAAAGACAAATAGCGATAGAT
Organism: Campylobacter jejuni; assembly: GCF_002179165.1. Lineage (GTDB taxonomy): Bacteria > Campylobacterota > Campylobacteria > Campylobacterales > Campylobacteraceae > Campylobacter_D > Campylobacter_D jejuni_B. Next base: position 32,084 of record NZ_NFNY01000067.1, on the reverse strand, counting down.
CTTAGCGTGCGTGCAGAATCTTTGTCAAGAATTTTAAAAGAGCTTAAAAATTCAGAGCTTATTGAGACAAAAAAGGGTAAAATTGAAATTTTAGATAAACAAAGTCTTAAAGAAAGACTTTGGTGATAGGATAAAAATGGACTTTAATTTTATATTGGCTAATGTAAATGCTTTTATTGCAGCGGCTTGGCTTACTCTAAAGCTTAGTTTTTTTGGTATTATTTTTTCTATTATTATAGGTTTATTTTGCATTTTAATGAGCTATTTTAAAATAAAATTTATGGAAAATTTTTGTAAAATTTACATCGAATTTTCTCGCAATACACCTTTATTAATACAGCTTTTTTTCTTATATTATGCTTTGCCTAAATTTAATATTCATTTGGAACAAATTCCGCCTTTAAATTTAATCTGTCTTAGCGTGGATGAAGCTTTACGTCCAGCATTTGCTTGTGCTATTGTGGGACTTAGTTTTTTAGGTGGTTCTTATATGGCTGAAAGTTTTAGAGCTGGATTTGAGGCTATTAGAAAGCAACAATTTGAAGCAGGACTTTCTTTAGGTTTTAGTAAATTAGGAAATTTGCGTTATGTGATTTTGCCTCAAGCTTTGGGAATTTGTTTGCCAAGTGTTAGTGCAAATATTATTTTTCTTATCAAAGAAACTTCCGTGGTAAGTATTATTGCACTACCTGATTTAGTGACTATAATGAAGGGTTTAAATTCTCTTACTTATAAAACCGATGAGCTTTTATTGCTTTTGTTTTTAGGATATTTGTGTATTATTTTGCCTCTTTCAATATTATTGTTTTTTATAGAAAAAAGGTTTTGCAATGCTTGATTTATTAAATTTTGATACTTTAAATCGTCTATGGCAAGGTTTATATATTACACTTGAAATTTCCATTATAAGCATTGTTTTTACTTCTTTTGGCGGACTTATTTTGGGAATTTTAATGAGTCTTAAAAACTCTTATATTTATCTTTTATGTCGCTTTACTTTGGAATTTGTGCGTGTTATGCCACTTATAGTATGGCTTTTTATAGTGTATTTTGGATTTTCAAGATGGCTTGGAGTGAATTTAAGTAGTGTAAGTTCAGCTATTATTGTTTTTAGCATTTGGGGAAGTTTTGAAATGATGGATTTAGTGCGTTCTTCTTTGCAAAGTATTCCTAAGCACCAGTATGAAAGTGCAGCAAGTCTTGGTTTGAATAAATTTCAAAGTTATTTTTATATTATCATTCCTCAGGCGGTGCGTCGTTTAACTCCTATGAGTATGAATTTGCTTACTCGTATGGTTAAAAGCACGACTTTTGCATATTTAATCGGTGCAGTAGAACTTATAAAAGTGGGACAACAGATTATAGAATTTAACAATAAAAATGATTTGGCACCTTTTGTGATTTATGGTTTTATTTTTTTTATTTTTTTCTTAATTTGTTATCCTATTACTTTATATTCTAGAAAATTAGAAAAAAAATGGAGCTGAAATGAGTATTTTAAAAATAAAAAATTTACAAAAATATTATGGTTTACACCACGCTTTAAAAAATATAAATTTAGAAGTAAAACAAAAAGAGGTGGTAGTGATTTTAGGTCCAAGTGGTTGTAGCAAATCTACTCTTTTGCGTTGCATTAATGGACTTGAAGAAATTGCCGATGGGAGTATAGAAATAGGGCAAGATAAAATAGATAAAAATTTCAAAGATTGGACAAGAGTGCGTCAAAAGGTAGGTATGGTATTTCAATCTTATGAATTATTTGAACATTTAAGTGTGAAAGATAATATACTTCTAGGCCCTTTAAAAGTGCAAAAAAGAGACAAAGAAGAAGTTTTAAAAGAAGCTAAAATTTGGCTTGAAAAAGTAGGTTTGGCACATAAAATTGATGCTTATCCAAGAGAGCTAAGTGGTGGACAAAAACAAAGGATTGCTATAGTTCGTAGTCTTTGTATGAATCCAGAGCTTATGCTTTTTGATGAGGTTACAGCAGCACTCGATCCTGAAATTGTGCGTGAAGTTTTGGAGGTAATCCTAAATTTGGCAAAAGATGGAATGACTATGCTTATAGTTACCCACGAAATGGGTTTTGCAAAAGCTGTAGCAGACAGGATAGTTTTTATGGATAATGGAGAGATTGTTGAAGAAAATATTCCTAAAGCTTTTTTTGAAAATCCTAAAAGTGAAAGAGCTAAGAAATTTCTTAATTTGTTTGATTATCATAAGTGAGTTTTTGTGAAGGTTTTTATTATTAATCTAGAACGCAGTAAAGATAGGCGTAAAATCATAGAACAAGAAATTGAAAAAATATTTTTACATTACCCTAATCTTAAAAATAAGCTAGAATTCCATTTTTTTAAAGCAGTAGATGCTAAAAACAAAGAGCATTTAGAGTTTAAAAATCATTTTACATGGCTAGGAAAAGTTTATGCAGGCGGTGAAAGTATGAGTGAGCCTGAAAAAGCTTGTTTTGCAAGTCATTATCTATTATGGCAAAAATGCATCGATCTTGATGAAAATATTCTTATCTTAGAAGATGATGTAATATTAAATGAAGAAGGAATAAAACATATAGATGAAATTATAAATTTACCTTATGAATGTGTTAGATTTAATTATAAAGAAAATAAAATTGCTTATAGGATTGAAGAAAATATAGGTGTGGTTTTAAAAAATAATTCTTTTGGTGCTTTTGCTTATTTTTTAAGTCCTTGCGGTGCGAAAAAACTTCTTATAAAAGCTAATATTTGGTTTTGTCCAGTGGATTATTATCTGGATATGTTTTATTTTCATTAAAGTATGGCATTTAATGTATAATATTAAGAATAGTTAAATTTTTAAATACAAAAACAACCATTCATCATATTGAAGTAAAATTATGGGAAAAAATATTAAAAAATATTATACAACCCTTGGTAAAATTTTTTTCACATATTTATAAATTTATATTCTTGTTTTTTTATAATCCCAAAAAAGAATTAAAAAAATGGGAAAAAGAGTGATAATTTCTTGACAAAAGATTTTTTTTAAGATATAATCACTTCTTTAATTTTTAGATTGCTGGTTTAGCTCAGTTGGTAGAGCAGCTGCCTTGTAAGCAGCAGGTCGGGGGTTCAAGTCCCTTAACCAGCTCCATTATTTTAGCAGTGTTTGACCAGAATATTGCTTTGGCAATATTTTATTAAGGTGAGTTACTCAAGTGGCCAACGAGGGCAGACTGTAAATCTGCTGGCTTTCGCCTTCCGTGGTTCGAATCCACGACTCACCACCATGCTTTGCGGGAGTAGCTCAGTTGGCTAGAGCATCAGCCTTCCAAGCTGAGGGTCGCGGGTTCGAGTCCCGTTTCCCGCTCCAAAGTTTGACTGGGAGCTGTATTTTTCTAACTTACAGTAAATTCCCTAATATTATTTAGTTGTCTATGTTTTTATATAATTTTTCTGAGCGCTCGTATGGCTCAGAGGTAGAGCACTCCCTTGGTAAGGGAGAGGTCGCGGGTTCAATTCCCGCTATGAGCTCCATAAAATTGAAAAAATTAATAAATATAGACTTGCTTTGTTAAATTATTTTTTTATACGGAGGAAAAAATGGCTAAAGAAAAATTTTCACGTAATAAGCCACACGTAAATATTGGAACTATCGGTCACGTTGACCATGGTAAAACTACTTTGACAGCTGCTATTTCTGCTGTTCTTTCAAGAAGAGGTTTGGCAGAGCTTAAAGATTATGATAATATCGATAATGCTCCTGAAGAAAAAGAAAGAGGTATCACTATTGCTACTTCTCATATTGAGTATGAAACAGATAATCGCCATTATGCACATGTGGATTGTCCAGGACACGCTGACTATGTTAAAAATATGATTACAGGTGCTGCTCAAATGGATGGTGCTATTCTTGTTGTTTCTGCCGCAGATGGCCCAATGCCACAAACTAGAGAGCATATCTTGCTTTCTCGTCAAGTGGGTGTTCCTTATATCGTTGTTTTTATGAATAAAGCAGATATGGTTGATGATGCTGAACTTTTAGAACTAGTTGAAATGGAAATTAGAGAATTGTTAAGTTCTTATGATTTCCCTGGAGATGATACTCCTATTATTTCCGGTTCTGCTTTAAAAGCTCTTGAAGAAGCTAAAGCTGGACAAGATGGTGAGTGGTCAGCAAAAATTATGGATCTTATGGCTGCAGTAGATAGCTATATCCCAACTCCAGCTCGCGACACTGAAAAAGATTTCTTAATGCCTATTGAAGATGTATTTTCAATTTCAGGTCGTGGTACTGTTGTTACAGGTAGAATTGAAAAAGGTGTTGTAAAAGTAGGTGATACTATTGAGATTGTTGGTATCAAAGATACTCAAACAACAACTGTCACTGGTGTTGAAATGTTTAGAAAAGAAATGGATCAGGGTGAAGCCGGAGATAATGTTGGTGTTCTTCTTCGTGGTACTAAAAAAGAAGAAGTTATCCGTGGTATGGTTCTTGCTAAACCAAAATCAATTACTCCACACACTGATTTTGAAGCGGAAGTTTATATTTTAAATAAAGATGAAGGTGGTAGACATACTCCATTCTTTAATAATTATAGACCGCAGTTTTATGTAAGAACAACAGATGTTACTGGTTCAATTAAATTAGCTGATGGCGTTGAAATGGTTATGCCAGGTGAAAATGTAAGAATCGCTGTAAGCTTAATCGCTCCAGTAGCACTTGAAGAAGGTACTCGTTTTGCTATTCGTGAGGGTGGTAAAACTGTTGGTTCAGGTGTTGTTTCTAAAATTATTAAGTAATATTACAAAAGCCAAGTTTTTAAGCTTGGCTTTAAATTTTTCTAAGGAAAATATAGATGAGAATTAAAGTTGGTTTAAAATGTGAAGAGTGTGGGGACATTAATTATAGCACCTATAAAAATAGTAAAAACACTACAGAAAAATTAGAGTTAAAAAAATATTGCCCAAGATTAAAAAAACATACACTTCATAAAGAAGTTAAGCTAAAAAGTTAAGCTTGCCCTTAGGGCAATAGCTCCAACGGTAGAGCGCCGGATTCCAAATCCGATGGTTGGGGGTTCGAATCCCTCTTGCCCTGCCATAAATAAGGTTTAAATAAATGGAAAAATTAATAACTTATTTTAAATTATCAAAAGCCGAATTAAGGAAAGTAATTTTTCCTTTGAAAGAACAGGTAAGAAATGCTTATATTACAGTTTTTGTTGTAGTTGCAGTCATTTCATTGTTTTTGGCATTAGTGGATTGGATTATGTCCTCTATTGTTTCTGCGATTGTATAAGGAGGACAGATTGAGTACTCATAAATGGTATGCAATTCAAACTTATGCTGGTAGCGAAATGGCAGTTAAAAGAGCCATTGAAAATTTAGTAAAAGATAACGGAATCGAAGAGCAACTAAAAGAAATTGTTGTTCCAACAGAAGATGTTATTGAATTTAAAAATGGAAAAGAGAAGATTAGCGAAAGAAGTTTGTATTCTGGATATGTCTTTGCACATCTTGATTTAAATACAGAACTTTGGCATCGTATTCAATCGCTTCCAAAGGTTGGTCGCTTTATTGGGGAATCGAAAAAGCCTACTCCTTTAACGGAAAAAGATATTAATTTGATTTTAGAAAAAGTGCATAATCGTGCGGCTCCAAAACCAAAAATTTCTTTTGAAGAAGGGGAGAATGTAAGAATCACTGAAGGTCCATTTGCAAATTTTACTGCTATAGTGGAAGAATATGATATGGTTCGTGGTTTATTGAAACTCAATGTTTCAATTTTTGGGCGTTCAACTCCAGTGGAGATCTTGTATTCTCAAGTTGAGAAAATAATTTAATTTATATCAAGTAAGGAGATTTGTTATGGCTAAAAAAGTCGTAGGCGAAATTAAATTGCAAATTGCTGCCACAAAAGCAAACCCATCACCACCAGTTGGTCCTGCTTTAGGTCAGCAAGGTGTTAATATTATGGAATTTTGTAAAGCTTTTAATGAAAGAACAAAAGATATGGCTGGATTTAATATTCCTGTTGTTATTACTGTTTATGCAGATAAAAGTTTTACTTTTATTACAAAACAGCCACCAGCTACAGATTTAATCAAAAAAGCGGCTGGAATTTCTAAAGGTACGGATAATCCACTTAAAAATAAGGTGGGTAAATTAACTCGTGCTCAAGTTTTAGAAATAGTAGATAAAAAAATTGCAGATTTAAACACAAAAGATAGAGATCAAGCGGCTAAAATCATCGCAGGATCTGCTCGTTCTATGGGTGTTGAAATTGTAGATTAATCCTTTCACCGCCAAGGTAAAAGGCGGTAGCACTTTAAAATGCGGAGAAAATGAATGGCTAAAATAGCAAAAAGATTAAAAGAATTATCACAAAAAATTGATGCAAATAAAGAATATGCTTTAAATGAAGCAATTGAAACGGTTAAAACTTTAAAATCAGCGAAATTTGATGAAACGGTTGAAATTGCATTAAAACTTAATGTTGATCCAAGACATGCCGATCAGATGGTTAGAGGATCTGTTGTGCTTCCTGCGGGAACAGGTAAAAAAGTGCGTGTTGCTGTTATTGCAAAAGATGCTAAAGCTGATGAAGCTAAAAATGCAGGTGCAGATATTGTTGGAAGCGATGATTTAGTAGAAGAAATTCAAAAAGGAAATATGAATTTTGATGTTTTAATTGCAACCCCAAATTTAATGGGTCTTGTAGGTAAAGTAGGTAGGATTTTAGGTCCTAAAGGTTTAATGCCAAACCCAAAAACAGGAACAGTTACTATGGATGTAGCTCAAGCTGTAAATAATGCAAAAAGTGGACAGGTAAATTTCCGTGTAGATAAACAAGGAAATATCCATGCAGGACTTGGAAAAGTAAGTTTTTCCAAAGAACAACTTTGGGATAATATTTCTACTTTTGTTAAGGCAATTAATAAGCACAAGCCAGCAGCAGCTAAAGGTAGGTATATTAAGAGTGCGGCTTTATCTTTAACAATGAGTCCTTCTGTAAAACTTGAAACACAAGAATTGCTTGATATGAAATAAGGGTTGCTATATTGCAACTCTTTTGTTTTAAAATACACATTTGAAAAAATATTAGTTTTTTCAAATGTTTATTTTAGATTGAAGATAGTCGAGGCGAAAAGCTTAATTGGATTTAACCACTCTACTTGAAATCTCAATCGGAAAGGAGAAAATGTGACTAGAAGCGAAAAAATTGAAATTATTGCTAAACTTGAAGAAGATTTTAAAGCTAGTGAGGCGATTGTGGTTTGTAACTACAAAGGCTTAAGTACTAAAAAACTTGAAGAGCTTAGAAATAATGCAAGGGAAAACAATGTAAAAGTTCAAATTATTAAAAACACTTTGGCTAACATTGCTCTTAATAATTCCGGTAAAACAGGTCTAGTTCTTAAAGATACTAATATTTATCTTTGGGGCGAAGATCAACTTAGCGTTTCAAAAGTAGCGGCAAAATTTGAAGAAAATAATGATAAATTTCAAATCAAAACCGCACATATTGAAGGTGAAGTTGCAGAAGTTGCTAAGGTTAAAGCTCTGGCTAAAATGCCTTCACGCAACGAGTTGCTTGCTATGCTTTTGCAAGTTTGGAATGCGCCAATTACCAATTTTGCAATAGGTTTAAATGCGCTTAAAAATAAAAAAGAATCTGAATAAAAATAAATAAAGGATAAAAAATGGCAATTTCTAAAGAAGATGTATTAGAATTTATTTCAAATTTAAGTGTTCTTGAGCTTTCTGAGCTTGTAAAAGAATTTGAAGAAAAATTTGGCGTATCTGCTGCTCCTGTAATGGTAGCAGGTGGTGCAGTAGCAGGTGGTGCTGGTGCAGCTGCTGAAGAAAAAACTGAATTTGATATCGTTTTAACTGATGGCGGTGCTAAGAAAATTGAAGTAATTAAAATTGTTCGTGCTTTAACTGGTCTTGGACTTAAAGAAGCAAAAGATGCAGTAGAACAAACTCCTTCAACTTTAAAAGAAGGTGTAGCTAAAGCTGAAGCTGAAGAAGCTAAAAAACAACTTGAAGAAGCTGGTGCTAAAGTAGAACTTAAGTAATATAAGCTTATAGAGTTTAAAGAAGATTTGCCTTTGAGTAAATCTTCTTTTTTTATTTTTACCTAATTTTAGGTCTTCTTTTTTAAATTTACAAAATTTACCACGAGGTATATGCAATATGTTAGATAATAAATTAAGAAATCGTTTAAGAGTAGATTTCTCCAATATTTCAAAACAGATAGAAATCCCAAATCTCCTTCAGCTTCAAAAAGCAAGTTTTGATTATTTTTTAAATCTTGAAAATGGCGAAAGTGGAATAGAAAAAGTTTTTAAATCAATCTTTCCTATTCATGATCCACAAAATAGACTTAGTCTTGAGTATGTTAGTAGTGAGATCGGAAAGCCAAAATACACGATCCGTGAATGTATGGAAAGAGGTTTAACCTATTCTGTAAATTTAAAAATGAAAATCCGTCTTACTTTACATGAAAAAGATGAAAAAACAGGTGAAAAAGTTGGTATAAAAGATATTAAAGAGCAAGAAATTTATATCCGTGAAATTCCATTGATGACAGATAGAGTTTCTTTTATTATCAATGGCGTTGAAAGGGTTGTGGTTAATCAGCTTCATAGAAGTCCAGGGGTGATTTTTAAAGAAGAAGAAAGTTCAACCGTTGCAAATAAACTTGTTTATACAGCTCAAATTATTCCTGATCGCGGTTCTTGGCTTTATTTTGAATACGATGCTAAAGATGTATTGTATGTAAGAATCAACAAAAGAAGAAAAGTTCCTGTAACAATGCTTTTTAGGGCTTTAGGATATAAAAAACAAGACATAATTAAGTTGTTTTACCCTATTCAAACTATTCTTGTGAAAAAGGATAAATTTTTAACTGAATTTAATCCAAATGATTTTATGGATAGAATAGAATATGATATTAAAGATGAAAAAGGTAAAGTGGTTCATCAAGCGGGTAAAAGACTAACAAAGAAAAAAGCAGAACAACTTATAAAAGATGGATTAAAATGGATAGAGTATCCGGTAGAAATTTTACTCAATCGCTATTTAGCAAATCCTATTATTGATAAAGAAACCGGAGAAGTTTTATTTGATTCTCTGACTTTATTAGATGAAAGTAAGCTTGCTAAGATTAAAGAACAAAAGAGTTTTGACATAGCCAATGATTTGGCAAATGGTGTAGATGCTGCTATTATTAATTCTTTTGCTCAAGATTATGAAACTTTAAAATTATTAAAGCAGAGTGAAAATATTGATGATGAAAATGATTTAGCGGCTATTAGAATTTACAAAGTAATGCGTCCAGGTGAGCCTGTAGTCAAAGATGCGGCTAAGGCTTTTGTAAATGATTTGTTTTTCAATCCAGAAAGATATGATCTTACTAAAGTGGGTCGTATGAAAATGAATCATAAACTAGGACTCGAAGTTCCAGAATATGTAACCGTTTTAACTAATGAAGATATCATTAAAACCGCAAAATATTTAATTAAAGTAAAAAACGGTAAAGGTCATATTGATGATAGAGACCATTTGGGAAATCGTAGAATCAGATCTATTGGTGAACTTTTAGCGAATGAACTTCATTTGGGACTTGCCAAAATGCAAAAAGCTATTAGAGATAAATTCACTTCTTTGAATGCAGATATTGATAAGGTAATGCCTTATGATCTGATCAATCCTAAGATGATTACAACCACTATTATTGAATTCTTTACAGGCGGACAACTTTCTCAATTTATGGATCAAACCAATCCATTAAGCGAGGTTACCCATAAACGCCGTTTGTCTGCGCTTGGAGAAGGTGGTCTTGTTAAAGAAAGAGCTGGATTTGAAGTGCGTGATGTCCATGCAACTCATTATGGTAGAATTTGTCCTGTTGAAACTCCAGAAGGTCAAAATATTGGTTTGATTAATACTTTATCTACTTATGCTAAGGTAAATGAGCTTGGTTTTGTGGAAGCTCCTTATAGAAAAGTTGAAAATGGCAAGGTAACCGATGAGATTGTATATCTAACAGCCACACAAGAAGAAGGATTATTTATTGCTCCTGCTTCCACAAAAGTAGATGCTAAAGGTAATATTATAGAAGAATTTATAGAAGCAAGACAAGATGGGGAAACTATACTTGCAAGACGCGAAGAAGTGCAATTGATTGACCTTTGTTCAGGTATGGTTGTAGGAGTTGCGGCTTCACTTATTCCGTTTTTGGAGCATGATGACGCAAATAGAGCTTTGATGGGTTCAAACATGCAGCGTCAAGCTGTCCCTCTTCTTACTTCTTCGGCTCCTATTGTTGGGACAGGTATGGAAAGTATTATTGCGCGTGATGCTTGGGAAGCAGTGAAAGCAAAACGCGGTGGTGTAGTTGAAAAAGTGGATAATAAAAGTATATTTATCTTGGGTGAAGATGATAAGGGTCCATTTATAGATCACTATATCATGGAAAAGAATTTACGCACAAATCAGAATACAAATTATATGCAACATCCTATTGTTAAAAAAGGCGATGTGGTAAAAGCAGGACAAATTATAGCTGATGGTCCTTCTATGGATCAAGGAGAATTGGCCATCGGTAAAAATGCTTTAATCGCTTTTATGCCTTGGAATGGTTATAATTACGAAGATGCGATCGTTGTAAGTGAAAGAATCATACGCGAAGATACCTTTACTAGTGTGCATATTTATGAAAAAGAGATAGAAGCTAGAGAACTTAAAGATGGTATTGAGGAAATAACAAAAGATATACCAAATGTTAAAGAAGAAGATGTAGCACATTTAGATGAAAGCGGTATTGCAAGAATAGGAACTCATATAAAACCGGGTATGATTTTGGTAGGCAAGGTTTCTCCAAAAGGTGAAGTTAAACCTACGCCTGAAGAAAGACTTTTAAGAGCTATTTTTGGCGAAAAAGCAGGTCATGTGGTCAATAAATCTTTATATGCAACTGCTTCTTTAGAAGGTGTAGTTGTAGATGTAAAAATCTTTACTAAAAAAGGCTATGAAAAAGATGACAGAGCTTTAAAATCTTACGATAAAGAAAAAATGTCTTTAGAAAAAGAGCATCACGATAGACTTTTAATGATGGATAGAGAAGAAATGTTACGCGTTTGTGCATTACTTTCTAAATCTGCTTTAATGAGTGATCAAAAAATAGGGGATAAAAACTATAAAAAAGGACAAAAAGCAAGTTTAGAAGATTTGGAAAAAATCAATCGTTTCGCTTTGACGACTTTGATTAAAGCTTATTCTAAAGATATTCAAAAAGAATATGAAGACTTAAAAAATCATTTCCAAAATGAGAAGAAAAAACTAAAAGCTGAACACGATGAAAAGCTTGAAATTTTAGAAAAAGATGATATTTTACCAAGTGGCGTGATTAAACTTGTTAAAGTATATATTGCGACCAAAAGAAAGCTTAAAGTAGGCGATAAAATGGCCGGTCGACATGGAAATAAAGGTATAGTTTCGACCATAGTACCTGAAGTGGATATGCCTTATTTAGCAAATGGTAAAAGTGTAGATATTGCACTCAATCCACTTGGTGTTCCAAGCCGTATGAACATAGGACAAATTTTAGAAAGTCACTTAGGGCTTGTTGGACTTAGACTCGGCGATCAAATTCAAGAAATTTTTGACAGAAAACAAAAAGATTTTATTAAAGAATTAAGAGCAAAAATGCTTGAAATTTGTTCTATTCCAAGACTTGCAAACGAAAAGGAATTTATTAAAAATTTAAGTGATGAAGAACTTTTAGATTACGCGAGAGATTGGAGTAAGGGTGTTAAATTTGCCACTCCTGTGTTTGAAGGAGTGAATATAGAAGAATTTACTAAACTTTTTGAAATGGCAAAAATTGATATGGACGGTAAAACCGAGCTTTATGATGGACGCACAGGAGAAAAAATCGCAGAACGCGTTCATGTGGGTTGTATGTATATGTTAAAACTTCACCATTTGGTTGATGAAAAAGTGCATGCAAGAAGTACTGGACCTTATAGCTTGGTAACACAACAGCCTGTGGGTGGTAAAGCACTCTTTGGAGGACAAAGATTTGGAGAAATGGAAGTTTGGGCTTTAGAGGCTTATGGAGCTGCGCATACTTTAAGAGAGATGCTTACTATAAAATCAGATGATGTTGAGGGTAGATTTAGTGCTTATAAGGCACTTACAAAAGGAGAAAATGTCCCAGCAACAGGAATTCCAGAGACATTTTTTGTATTGACTAACGAGCTTAAATCTTTAGCTTTAGATGTTGAGATTTTTGATAAGGATGAAGATAATGAGTAAATTTAAAATAATAGAAATAAAAGAAGAAGCAAGACCTAGAGATTTTGAAGCGTTTCAATTAAGACTGGCAAGTCCTGAAAAAATCAAATCTTGGTCGTATGGTGAAGTAAAAAAACCAGAAACGATTAATTATAGAACTTTAAAGCCCGAAAGAGATGGGTTGTTTTGTGCGAAAATCTTTGGTCCTATTAGAGATTATGAATGTCTTTGTGGTAAATACAAAAAAATGCGTTTTAAGGGTGTGAAATGTGAAAAATGTGGCGTTGAAGTTGCAAATTCAAAAGTGCGTCGCTCAAGAATGGGGCATATTGAACTTGTAACTCCGGTGGCACATATTTGGTATGTAAATTCTTTACCAAGCCGTATAGGAACGCTTTTGGGTGTTAAGATGAAAGATCTTGAGCGCGTACTTTATTATGAAGCTTATATTGTTGAAAATGCTGGAGATGCGTATTACGATAATGAAAGCACCAAAAAAGTGGAATATTGCGATGTTTTAAATGAAGAGCAATATCAAAATTTAATGCAACGCTATGAAAATAGTGGATTTAAAGCAAGAATGGGTGGGGAAGTTGTCCGCGATTTGCTTGCAAATTTAGACCTTGTAGCACTTTTAAATCAACTTAAAGAAGAAATGGCTTCTACAAATTCGGAGGCAAAGAAAAAAACCATCATCAAGCGTTTAAAAGTTGTGGAAAATTTCTTAAATTCAAATTTAAATGCAAATACAAATAGCGAAGATGCAGTGCCAAATCGCCCTGAGTGGATGATGATTACCAATCTTCCAGTTTTACCACCGGATTTGCGTCCTTTAGTTGCTTTAGATGGTGGAAAATTTGCAGTTTCTGATGTAAATGATTTGTATCGTCGTGTGATTAATAGAAATACGCGTCTTAAAAAACTAATGGAGCTTGATGCGCCAGAAATTATTATAAGAAATGAAAAAAGAATGTTGCAAGAAGCAGTAGATGCACTTTTTGATAATGGTCGTCGTGCTAATGCTGTAAAAGGTGCAAATAAACGCCCACTAAAATCCTTAAGTGAAATTATCAAAGGTAAGCAGGGTCGCTTCAGGCAAAACTTACTTGGTAAAAGGGTGGATTTTTCCGGTCGTAGTGTTATTGTTGTAGGACCAAAACTTAGAATGGATCAATGTGGCTTGCCTAAAAAAATGGCTTTAGAGCTTTTTAAACCACATCTATTAGCAAAACTTGAAGAAAAAGGTTATGCAACAACCGTTAAACAAGCTAAAAAAATGATAGAAAATAAAACAAATGAAGTGTGGGAGTGCTTGGAAGAAGTTGTAAAAGGGCATCCTGTAATGCTAAATCGTGCGCCAACTTTGCATAAACTTTCTATTCAAGCATTTCATCCTGTTTTGGTTGAAGGTAAGGCTATACAACTTCATCCTTTGGTTTGTGCAGCGTTTAATGCAGACTTTGATGGAGACCAAATGGCGGTGCATGTTCCACTTTCTCAAGAAGCAATAGCAGAATGTAAAGTGTTGATGCTTTCATCAATGAATATTCTTTTACCTGCAAGTGGAAAATCTGTAACCGTGCCTTCTCAAGATATGGTTTTGGGAATTTATTATCTTTCTTTGGAAAAAGCAGGAGCTAAAGGTTCGCATAAAATTTGTACCGGTATTGATGAAGTGATGATGGCGCTTGAAAGTAAATGCCTTGATATACACGCTAGTATTCAAACTATGGTTGATGGTAGGAAAATCGTTACAACTGCTGGAAGGCTTATCATAAAATCAATTTTACCTGATTTTGTTTCTGAAAATATGTGGAATAAAGTTTTAAAGAAAAAAGACATCGCTGCACTCGTGGATTATGTTTATAAGCAAGGTGGTTTGCAGATTACAGCAAGTTTCTTAGATAGGCTTAAAAATTTAGGTTTTGAATATGCAACAAAAGCAGGAATTTCTATATCTATTGCTGATATTATTGTTCCAGATGATAAGCAAAAAGCCATTAATGAAGCTAAAAAACAAGTAAGAGAAATTCAAAATTCTTACAATCTTGGTTTAATCACTTCAGGCGAAAGATATAATAAAATTATTGATATTTGGAAAAGCACAAATAACACTCTTTCAAAAGAAATGATGAAGCTTGTGGAAAAAGATAAAGAAGGCTTTAACTCTATTTATATGATGGCTGATTCTGGTGCTAGGGGTAGCGCAGCACAAATTTCACAGCTTGCAGCAATGAGAGGGCTTATGACCAAACCGGATGGCTCGATTATTGAGACACCTATTATTTCAAATTTCCGTGAAGGATTAAATGTTCTTGAATATTTTATCTCAACTCACGGAGCCAGAAAGGGTCTTGCAGATACTGCACTTAAAACAGCAAATGCGGGTTATTTAACAAGAAAACTTATTGATGTGGCTCAAAATGTGAAAATCACCATTGAAGATTGCGGAACACATGAGGGTGTAGAGATTAATGAAATTACAGCTGATAGTTCTATTATTGAAACTTTGGAAGAAAGAATTTTAGGTAGAGTTTTGGCTGAAGATGTTATTGATCCTATTACAAATTCAGTTCTTTTTGCAGAAGGCACTTTAATGGATGAAGAAAAAGCTAGAATGCTTGGAGAAAGCGGTATAAAAAGTGTAAGTATTCGCACTCCTATTACTTGTAAAGCAAAAAAAGGAATTTGTGCAAAATGTTATGGTGTCAATCTTGGTGAAGGCAAACTTGTAAAACCGGGTGAAGCAGTAGGGATTATCTCAGCTCAATCTATTGGTGAGCCAGGAACACAGCTAACTTTAAGAACTTTCCATAGCGGGGGGACAGCAAGTACTGATTTGCAAGATAGACAAGTAAGTGCTCAAAAAGAAGGCTTTATAAGATTTTATAATCTTAAAACTTACAAAAATAAAGAAAGTAAAAGTATAGTAGCGAATCGTAGAAATGCAGCGGTTTTACTTGTGGAGCCAAAAATTAAAGCTCCATTTAAAGGTGTTATTAATATAGAAAATATTCACGAAGATGTGATTGTTTCTATTAAAGATAAAAAACAAGAAGCAAAATATATTTTAAGAAAATATGATCTTGCTAAGCCAAATGAGTTAGCTGGTGTAAGTGGAAGTATAGATGGAAAGCTTTATTTACCATATCAAAGTGGTGCTGAAGTCGAAGAAAATGAAAGCATTGTTGAAATGATTAAAGAGGGTTGGAATGTGCCAAACCGTATTCCATTTGCAAGTGAAATTCTTGTTAAAGATGGCGATCCTATCGTGCAAAATATCAAAGCAGGTGAAAAAGGAACTTTAAAATTCTATGTTCTTAAAGGTGATGGGCTTGATAGGGTTAGAAATGTTAAGAAAGGTGATATAGTCAAAGAAAAAGGCTTTTTTGTTGTGGTTGCTGATGAAAATGATAGAGAAGCAAAAAGACATTATATTCCAAGAGAATCTAAAATAGAATTTAATGATAGTGCAGAAGTGGAAGCTGATTCTATTATTGCTAGTGCATCAAAGAAAGAAAAGACTATCATTGCAGAATGGGATGCTTATAACAATACTATTATTGCAGAGATTGATGGTGTAGTAAGCTTTGAAGATATTGAAGCAGGTTATAGTGCTGATGAGCAAATTGATGAGGCAACAGGTAAGCGTTCTTTAGTGATTAATGAATATTTACCAAGTGGAGTAAGACCGACTTTAATTATTGCAGGAAAAGGAAACAAAGCAGTTCGTTATCAATTAGAGCCAAAAACCGTTATTTTTGTCCATGATGGCGATAAAATTTCTCAAGCGGATATTTTGGCAAAAACTCCAAAAGCTGCAGCAAAATCAAAAGATATTACAGGTGGTCTTCCAAGAGTTTCAGAGCTTTTTGAAGCAAGAAAACCAAAAAATGCAGCTGTGATTGCAGAAATTGATGGAGTAGTACATTTTGATAAGCCTTTGCGTTCAAAAGAAAGACTCATTATTCAAGCAGAAGATGGTACAAGTGCTGAATATTTAATTGATAAATCAAAACATATACAAGTAAGAGAAGGTGAATTTATCCACGCGGGTGAGAAATTAACCGATGGTGTTATTTCAAGTCACGATGTGCTTAAAATTTTAGGCGAAAAAGCTTTACATTATTATTTAATTTCTGAAATTCAGCAAGTTTATCGCGGTCAAGGCGTTGTTATTTCTGATAAACATATTGAAGTTATTGTTTCTCAAATGCTAAGACAAGTGAAAGTTGTTGATAGCGGTCATACTAAATTTATTGAAGGTGATTTGGTTTCAAGACGCAAATTCCGTGAAGAAAATGAAAGAATTCTTAGAATGGGCGGAGAACCAGCAATTGCTGAACCTGTGCTTTTAGGTGTTACAAGAGCAGCTATTGGAAGTGATAGTGTGATCTCTGCTGCATCTTTCCAAGAAACAACTAAAGTTTTAACTGAAGCTAGTATAGCGGGTAAATTTGACTATTTGGAAGATTTGAAAGAAAATGTTATTTTAGGTAGAATGATCCCTGTAGGTACTGGACTTTACGGTGAGCAAAATTTAAAACTTAAAGAACAAGAATAATTTATAGCCCTTTTTTGGGCTATTTTAGTATAATTCTTCTAAATCGTTGAAATGAATTTTTAAGGCTTTTTCTATTTTATTTTTTTCTTCTAAAAGTATTTTTTTATTTTTTTCTCTGAAAGTTTCATTAGAGTAGAAAATAAGATAAGATATGCTAATAGCAGCAATTATTTTGTTTTTATGTTCTATACTTACAGCCATACATTCAATTTGCGGATTCATTTCTCCGCTTTCAATAGCAATTTTTTCTTTTTTAATTTGTTCGATTTGTTGATAGAGTTCATCTATATTTTTTAGTGTATTTTCTGTGATTTTTTCAAAATTGTTTGGATAAAGTTTTTTTAATTCTTCTTTATTTTTATTGGACAATAAAGCCTTGCCTAAAGAAGTTGCATAAGCAGGATAAGAGGTGCCTATGAAAGATTTTAATTGTACCGGATTATTTGCATCAATTTTTTCTAAATAGAGCACATTTTCTTCTTTTAAAATTCCCATTTGACAAGTTTGATTTGTTAAATTACTTATATTTTTCATATGTTTTTTAATAAGTTCAAAAATACTATTTTCACTTTTTATATTGTATCCTAATTCTAAAATCTTAAAATCTAAATAATAGCTTTTATTCTTTAAATCGCATCTGATATATTGTTTTTCTTGTAGAGTTTGCAAAATAGGCCAAAGAGTTCCAGCTGGAATATTTAGTTTTTTGGCTATAGTGCTTAAGGTAAGTTTTTCTTTTGCCAGTAGTTCTAAAATATTTAAAACTCTAAGAGTAGGCTGATGCATAATGCTTTTATCCTTGTTTTGTTTTTATAAATTCTAGCATAATTTTTACTTTTAGTAACACAAAATAAAAAAATTATCTATTGATGAATTTCGATAATTTTTTGTAAGAATCGGTAGTTGTTAAGGATGGAATGTGAATTTTTCACCATATTCTTAATTTGATTTTTTACAAATATTTTGTTATATTTTTTGTATATAAATATATTTTTGTATATACGAAAGGAAAATAAAAATGGGAATTTTAAAAGGAACTTTACCGGCTTTGCTTACTCCATATAAAGATGATGGAAGTATTAATGAAAAAGAATTTATTCATTATTGTGAATTTGGTATTTCTAAAGGTTTAAATGGATTATTTTGTAATGGAAGTGCAGGAGATTCTCAAGCTTTAAGCGTTGAAGAACAAGTTAAATTAATGAGACTCACAAAAGAAGCTGCAAAAAATAATGTGCCTATTATTACAGGTATTGCTTCAACAATTTATGAAAACACTTTTACTTTGGCACAAAAAGCTTATGAATTAGGTCTTGATGCTTTGTTGCTTGCTATGCCTTATTATTATAAATTAAGCGAAGATGCACTTTTTGAATATGTAAAAGATCTATCTTCTAAAGTGAAACTCCCCTTGTATGTTTATAATATACCCCTTTTTGCGCCAGCACTAAGCTTAAAATTTATAGAAAGAGTTTCAAAGCTTGATAATGTTGTTGGTATAAAAGATAGTAGTGGGGATGCTTTGCTTTTAAATCATATTTTAGATGTATTGCCTAGCAATTTTGATGTTTTTGTAGGAAGAGAGGAATTTTATGCAGGAGCATTATTAGCGGGTGCAAAAGGTTCTATGACTAGTATAGGTGGAGTTTTTCCAGAACTTATGAGTGAAATTTACAAATCAATCAATGAAAAAAACATAGACAGAGCTTTACTCATTCAAAAGAGCTTGTTAAAGGCTATAAGATTTGGTATGAGTATGGCTTTTCCTATGGGCTTTGCTTTGCTTTTAAAGGCTAGAGGATTTGAATTTGCAAATGCTAGTATTCATCCTTTATCACCTGCTACAAAAGAAGAATTATCTACTCGTTTTGATGAAGCAAAAGAGCTTATTAAAACTATAGAAAAAGAAACAGGTATAAAACTATGAAAGGATATATTATAGTCAATGAAAAAGACAATGTTGCCACAGCTTTGCGTGACTTTAAAAGAGGCGAAAGGGTGGCAAATATTGAGCTTTTAAATGATATTGCAAGCGGACATAAATTTGCATTAAAGGATATAAAAAAAGATGAAATTATCATCAAATACGCAGAAGCTATAGCTAGTGCAAGTTGTGATATTAGTGCAGGGGAATGGGTGCATATCCATAATACCGCGGGAATTAGAGGTCGTGGAGATAAGGAATAAATATGAAAAAGATAATGGGCTATAGAAGAGAAGATGGAAAATTTGGCTTAAGAAATAAAGTCATTATCATACCAAGTGTGCATTGTGCTAATAAAGTGTGTGAAAATATAGCTAAAAAATGCGATGGAGCGGTTTATATTAACCATCAGCATGGTTGCTCCCAGCTTGAATTTGACGCTTTGCAAACCAGAGATGTTTTGATAGGTCATGGGAGCAATGCCAATGTTTTTGGTGTTTTAATTGTAGGGCTTGGTTGTGAGGTAATACAAGCTAAAGTAGTAGCAGAAAAAATCAAAGAAGCAACGCCTTATAAAAAGGTTGAATATTTAGTGATACAAGAATGTGGCGGTAGTAAAAATACCATTGAAAAAGGTGTCAAAATAGTCAATGAAATGCTTGAAAGTGCTGCAAAGTTACAAAAAAGTGAAGGGGATTTTAGCGATTTGATTTTAGGCACAGAATGCGGTGGAAGTGATAGCTATAGCGGACTTAGTGCTAATCCTGCTTTAGGAAGTTTGAGTGATTTTGTCATTGATGAGGGCGGTGCGGTAATTTTAGCAGAAACTACAGAGCTTATAGGTTGTGAAGCTATACTTGCTAAGAGAGCAAAAAACGATGAAATAGCTAAAAAGGTATATGATAAGATTTTAGGTTATGAGAATTTAGTCAAGTCTTTTCATGCTGATATTCGAGGAGCAAATCCTAGTCCAGGAAACATTGCAGGCGGGCTTAGTACTATAGAGGAAAAATCTTTAGGTTGTGTTTATAAAGCAGGAACTAGAACCTTAATGGATGTGATTGATTATGCTAAACCTATAGTTTCTAAAGGACTTACTTTTATGAATACACCAGGCAATGATATAGAACAACTTAGTGCTATGGTTGCAGGTGGAGCAAATATTTGTGTTTTTACTACAGGTCGTGGCACTCCAACGGGTTCTGCTATCGTGCCTACAATTAAAATGAGTTCTAATACTTTTTGTTATGAAAATATGAATGATGCTATTGATATTAACGCAGGAAGCATTATAGATGGGGTAAAAACAAAAGAAGAAGTGCGTGATGAGCTTATAGAACTAATCGTGCGAATTTCAAATGGAGAATTGGTAAAAGCTGAAATAAACGAGCAAAATGATTTTTCAGTTTGGAGACTCGCTACAACTTGTTAGGGACTAAAAATGGGGCATTTAAAATTAACAAAATTAGAGCTGGTTTGTAAGAAAATATCTTGGCGTATTCTACCTTTAATTGTTTTGATGTTTTGTCTTTCTATGCTTGATAGGACAAATATTAGCTTTGTGAAATCTCACATCGAAATGGATGTAGGCATTAGCGAAGCTGCGTATGCTTTGGGTGCTGGGATATTTTTTGTTGGTTATGCTTTGTTTGAAGTGCCTTCAAATTTGCTTTTGCATAAATTAGGAGCTAAGATTTGGTTAAGTCGCATAATGATCACTTGGGGACTTGTAACTATGGCTATGATTTTTATACAAGGAGAAACAAGTTTTTATATATTAAGGTTTTTGCTAGGTTTAACTGAAGCGGGTTTTAGTCCAGGGATTATTTTGTATCTTAGTTATTTTTTTCCAGCTATATATCGATCAAAAGCTTATGGAATTTATCAAATGGGTGTGCCTATAGCTTTTGTTTTTGGTTCTTTAATCAGTGGTTTTATACTTGATTATGCACCAAATATGTATTTTAAAAATTGGCAGTGGATGTTTTTAATCGAGGGCGGAATTACTGTTTTGGTGGGTATTTTTTGTTTGTTTTATCTTGACTCTCACCCAAAAGATGCTAAATGGTTGGATGTAAAAGAAAAAGCTGTTTTGTTAAAAAATATAGAAATTTGTAATTCCAGGGCAAAAGATTATTCTATCAAGGATATTTTTAAAAGTATTTTAGTATGGAAATTTGTATTTGTTTATTTTTGTATTCAATTAAGTGTTTATGGTGTTCTTTTTTATTTGCCAAGTAAAATAGCTCAAATATTGCAAATAAATGTGGGTTTTGAAGTCGGGCTTTTAAACGCTATTCCTTGGATTTTTGTTTTTATCGCCTTGCCAATATTTACCTCATTGGCTGATAAAAAACGCTCTTGGAATTTATATGCGATTTTATTTTTATTATTGGCAAGTTTAAGCATGATAGCTTCGACTTTTGTTGCAAATTTAGCACCATTTTTATTTTTTATTAGCTTAGCTGCTATAAGTTTTATCGTAATTCAGCCTATATTTTGGAATTTACCAACTCAAGTTTTAAAGGGAAAAGGTAGTGCAGCTGCTATTGCACTTATAGGGTCTTTAGGAAATTTAGGTGGTTTTGTCGCACCGACTTTAAAAACATATATAGAAAATCATTTTGGGGTCGAGTTTGGACTTATAATACTAGCATTAATAGCAATTTTAGGCGTATTGGTATTAGTGCATTTAAAAATGACTTTAAATTTAGATAAAGGAGAATAAATGGATTTAAAAATTAAAAATAAGATTTGTATTATTACAGGTGGTGCTAAAGGCATTGGTTATGGTATTGCTAAATTATGGGCTATGGAGGGTGGAATTCCTGTAGTTTTTTCAAGATCTATGCCTAAAGATCACGACGAGGAATTAAAAAATTTATGCAAAAGCTATGAATTTTATGAAATTGATCTAAAAAATTATGAACAAATTGAAGAACTTGTAAAAAAAGTTGCTACAAAACATGGTGGAATTTATGCCCTTGTAAATAATGCAGGTGCAAATGATAATTTGCATATCGAAAGTACAAGTACTAAAGATTTGATTAAATCTTACGAAAACAATCTTTTTCATTATTATGCTATGGCAAAAGAGTGTTTGCCTTATATTAAAAAAGAGCAAGGCAGTATTTTAAATATAGTGAGTAAAACAGGTATCACAGGACAAGGTAGAACTTCAGCTTATGCTTCGGCAAAAGCTGCTCAAATGGGTTTTACTAGGGAATGGGCTTGTGCTTTTGCTAAAGACAGCGTTAGAGTGAATGCCATAGCACCGGCTGAGGTTATGACTCCTCTTTATGAAAAATGGTTGCAAAATTTTCCTAATCCTAAAGAACAATACGAAAAAATCGCAAAAACTATACCTTTAGGGCATCGTTTTACTACTATAGAAGAGATTGCAAATACTGCAGTTTTTACGCTTAGTCCTTTGGCTTCGCATACTACAGGACAAATTTTGATGCCAGATGGAGGTTATGTTCATTTAGATAGAGCGTTAAATTGGGATGAAATTTAAGGAGTAAAAATGACTAATTCTAAAAATGTAAAAATAGCCATTGTTTTGGTAACTTCTCTTTTCTTTTTATGGGGAGTAAGTTATGGACTCATTGATGTGATGAATAAAAATTTTCAAAATCACCTTCACATTAGCCAACATGAAAGCGGATTTTTACAACTTGCTTATTTTGGAGCTTATTTTATCATAGCTTTACCAGCGGGTTATATAGCTAATAAATATTCTTATAAAATGGGGATTATTTTTGGTTTAGCACTTTATGCTATAGGGGCTTTGCTTATTATACCTGCTACAAATTTGGCTTCTTTTCATTTGTTTTTATTTGCTTTTTTTGTTTTAGCTTGTGGTATTGGTTCTTTAGAAACTAGTGCAAATCCTTATATGACAAAGCTTGGTGATGAGAAAAATGCAAGTTTTAGAATCAATGCTGCGCAAAGTTTTAATGGTTTTGGACAATTTGTAGGACCTATTATAGGTGGAGCTTTATTTTTATCCATTACAAAACAAGAAGAGGGCGCAAGTAAAGAACAAATCGAAGCTGCACTAGTAGCAAATATGGGAAATGTCCAGCTTGTTTATGTAGGAATTGCTGCTATTGTTATTTTAATTTTAATTGCTTTTGCTTTAAATAAAATTCCAGAAGGAAAGGCTGTAAGTGATGATTATGAGCAAAAGGATGATTCTAAACCAATACATGTTTTTAAGCACAGACATTTTAATTTAGGACTTTTAGCACAATTTTTATATATAGCAAATCAGGTTGCAGCAGGAGCATTTTTTATCAATTATGCAGTAGAGCATAATGAAGGCTTAAAAGACGCACAAGGCGCTTATTATTTTTCCATAGCTTTGGTTGCATTTATGTTAGGACGCATTGTTTCTACTCCTTTGATGAAAGTGATTAAAGGTGAGACGATTTTAGGGCTTTATTCTTTAATCAATGTATTTATATGTTTTGGACTTTATTTTGCGAATGGATTTTTTAGTATAGTGCTTTTAATAGCTTTATTTTTCTTTATGTCTATTTCCTTTCCTACTATTTTTGCGGTTGCAACAAAGAATTTGCCTTTAAATCAAGTAAAACTAGGCGGTTCTTTGCTTGTAATGAGTATAGTAGGTGGAGCGATTATGCCTAGTATTATAGGCTTTATTAATGATTATTATGGCACAAGCATGGGATATTTAGCAATGGCACCTTTATTTTTATATGTAGCTTGGTATGGTTTTGTTGGTTCAAAGATAAAGGCTTAAAATGCAAAAGATTTTTGATGCACATTTACATCTTTGGGATTTGGAAAAAGTTTCTATTTCATGGCTAAAGGGTGATGAAAAATTAGAACAAAATTATGATTTTTTTAGAGCAAAAGAAGAATATAAGGAATTTGAATTTTTGGGTGCTATGTATGTTGAAACCAATAGCGATGATTTAGAGAAAGAAGCTTTATTTGCATTGGAGCAAAAAAAGCTTCATAATCTTTTGCTTTGTCTAGCAAATTTAAAACATAAAGAAGAACTTAATTCTTTTAGAGAGGTAATGCATGTAAGTAAAAAAGGAGCTAAAAGGCTATTTGAAGTAGATTTTGAAGAAAAAATAGAAATTTTAAAAACTTTCAATATACCTTTTGAAGCTTGTATGAAAAATGAAGAACTCAGTTTTTTAGAAAAATTTTTAAATAAAAATCCAAATTTAAAAGTGGTTTTAAATCATCTAGGAAGTCCAAAAATAGATCGTTTAAATGAGTATAAAAAAGATTTAAATCTTTTGAAAAAATTTCCAAATTTATATATTAAGCTTTCGGCTGCGGATGATTTTTCGGAACAAACCCCAAAGGAATTTATTTATGAGCTTTTCACTTTTTTAAAAGAAAATTTTAGTGAAGATAAATTCATATTTGGTAGCAATTATCCTGTGGCAAAAATAGCTCCAGCTAAATGGGCAAAACTTATTATGGAAAGTAAAATTTTTGAAAACTTAGATAGGATATTTTATCAAAATGCTTTATTAATTTACAAGGAGGATAGGTGCAAAGATATGGTCAAATCATAAAGATAAAAAAGGAAAAAATAGAGGAATATAAAAGTCTTCACGCAAAGCCTTATGAAGGGGTTTGTGAGATGATTAAGGAATGCAATATACAAAATTATTCCATTTATTTGTTTGGAGAATATTTATTTGCATATTTTGAATATATAGGTGCTGATTTTGAAGCAGATATGGCTAAAATGGCAAGAGATGAAAACACACAAAAATGGTGGAAAGTAACAGATCCTTGTCAAATATCTTTAGGCTATGCAGGGCAAAAGTGGCTAAATATGGAAGAAGTGTTTCACTTAGACTAAAAAAGGAGAAAAAATGACAACTTATTTAAATTATATTGATGGGGAATTTATCCCACATAATGGGGATTTTATCGAAGTTTTAAATCCAGCTACTAAAGAAGTCATTTCAAAAGTAGCGAGTGCTTCTTTAGAAGATACTAAAAGAGCGATTGAAGCAGCCAAAAAAGCACAAAAATCTTGGGAGGCTAAGCCAGCGATTGAGAGAGCAAATCATTTAAAAGAAATAGCTAGTTTAATACGCAAAAATGCTAATTTCTTAACAGAAATTTTAATGCAAGAGCAAGGAAAAACTAGAGCTTTAGCCAGTGTGGAGATTAATTTTACAGCAGATTATACGGATTATACAGCCGAGTGGGCTAGAAGATATGAGGGTGAAATCATACAAAGTGATAGGGCTAATGAACATATATATTTATATAAAAGTGCTATTGGGGTAATTGGTGGAATTTTACCTTGGAATTTTCCATTTTTCTTAATCGCAAGGAAGATGGCACCTGCTTTACTAACAGGAAATACTATCGTTATAAAACCAAGTAGCGAAACTCCAAACAATGCTTTTGAATTTGCAAAGCTTGTTTCGCAAAGTTCTTTGCCAAAAGGCGTGTTTAATTTGGTTGCAGGTAAAGGCAGTGTAGTAGGACATGAATTATCAAGCAATGAAAATATAGGTATGGTAAGTCTTACTGGAAGTGTTGAAGCAGGGACTAGAGTAATGGAAGCTGCAGCTAAAAATATCATTAAAGTTTCTTTGGAGCTTGGTGGAAAAGCACCGGCTATAGTGTGTAAAGATGCAGATATTGATTTAGCAGTAGAAGCGATTAAGGCAAGTAGAATTTGCAATAACGGACAAGTTTGCAATTGTGCTGAAAGAGCTTATGTGCATACAAGTGTTTATGATGAATTTGTAGATAAATTTGTAAAAGCCATGAGTAAGGTAAGCGTTGGAAATACTTTAAAGGGTGATTTTGATATGGGACCGCTTGTTAATCAAGCAGGTGTTGATAATGCTTTAGCAATGCTTCAAAGAGCCACGGATAAAGGAGCAGTTGTAGAATGTGGTGGAAAGATCACCGATACAAGCGGATATTATTTTCCTGCAAGCGTTCTTACTAATGTTAAACACGAAGATGAGATCATGCAAAAAGAAATTTTTGCTCCAATTTTACCTATTGCTAAATTTGATACACTTGATGAGGCTATCGATATGGCAAATGATTGCGAATATGGACTTACAAGTTCTATTTATACGCAAAATTTAGATATAGCCATGAGAGCCAGTAGAGAAATTAAATTCGGTGAAACTTATATAAACCGCGAAAATTTTGAAGCCATGCAAGGTTTTCACGCAGGTTTTAGAAAAAGTGGTATAGGTGGAGCCGATGGAAAACATGGTCTTGAAGAGTATTTAGCTACCCATGTAGTTTATCTGCAATATAATACCAATAAACAATAATTTTTCTTATCTCATCTAGTTTTAGATGGGATAGGATTTTTAAATTTAATCACTACCAAAAAATCTCTAGTTTATCTTTTTGTAAGTAAAATTTAGCTATTATCCAAAGTTTATTATATTTTTTAAAGAAAGGAATTATTGTGCCTACCATAAATCAATTGGTTAGAAAAGAGCGCAAAAAAGTTTTAGAAAAATCTAAATCTCCAGCGCTTAAAAATTGTCCACAAAGAAGGGGAGTTTGCACTAGGGTTTATACAACAACCCCTAAAAAACCAAACTCAGCGTTAAGAAAAGTTGCCAAAGTAAGACTTACTAGTGGTTTTGAAGTGATCAGCTACATCGGCGGTGAAGGTCACAACCTACAAGAACACAGCATTGTTTTAGTGCGTGGTGGTAGGGTAAAAGACTTACCGGGTGTGAAGTATCATATCGTGCGTGGCGCACTTGATACTGCGGGCGTTGCAAAAAGAACAGTTTCTCGTTCTAAATATGGTGCAAAGCGTCCTAAAGCAAGTGCTAAGTAATTTTTTAGACAGGCGAATCCGTTAGATTTGATTTTGTTTGAGTAAAATTTAAAATTTGAAGGAAAAATAATGAGAAGAAGAAAAGCTCCGGTAAGAGAAGTCTTGCCAGATCCGATTTATGGTAATAAAGTAATCACAAAATTCATTAATTCTTTAATGTATGATGGTAAAAAAAGCACAGCTACAACTATTATGTATGGTGCTTTAGAAGCTATCGATAAAAAAGGTGGCGAGAAAAAAGGTATCGATATTTTTAACGATGCGATTGAAAACATCAAACCTATTTTAGAAGTAAAATCTCGCCGTGTAG
Source organism: Campylobacter jejuni (assembly GCF_002179165.1). Lineage (GTDB taxonomy): Bacteria > Campylobacterota > Campylobacteria > Campylobacterales > Campylobacteraceae > Campylobacter_D > Campylobacter_D jejuni_B. The sequence continues at coordinate 5,165 of NZ_NFNY01000067.1, read as the reverse complement.
GTGGAGCGACTTATCAAGTTCCAGTAGAAGTTCGCCCTGCTAGACAACAAGCTTTAGCAATTCGTTGGATTATTTCTTTTGCTAGAAAAAGAAGTGAAAGAACAATGATAGAAAAATTAGCAGCTGAACTTTTAGATGCAGCAAATAGCAAAGGTGCTTCATTTAAGAAGAAAGAAGATACTTACAAAATGGCTGAAGCAAATAAAGCATTTGCTCACTATCGTTGGTAAGAAGGAGAATAGATGTCAAGAAGTACTCCTTTAAAAAAGGTTAGAAATATCGGTATTGCTGCACACATCGATGCAGGAAAAACGACTACAAGTGAAAGAATTCTTTTCTTTACAGGTATGAGTCATAAAATAGGCGAAGTGCATGATGGTGCTGCGACTATGGACTGGATGGAGCAGGAAAAAGAAAGAGGTATTACAATTACTTCTGCTGCGACTACTTGTTTTTGGAAAGATCATCAAATCAACCTTATAGACACTCCAGGCCACGTGGATTTTACTATCGAAGTTGAAAGATCAATGCGTGTTCTTGATGGTGCGGTTTCTGTATTTTGTTCAGTAGGTGGGGTGCAACCTCAATCTGAAACCGTTTGGAGACAAGCAAATAAATACGGCGTTCCAAGAATTGTTTTTGTAAATAAAATGGATAGAATCGGTGCGAATTTCTTTAATGTAGAAGATCAAATTCGCAATCGCTTAAAAGGAAATCCAGTTCCACTTCAAATTCCAGTAGGTGCTGAAGATAATTTCAAAGGCGTGATTGATCTTATCACAATGAAAGCATTGCTTTGGGAAGATGAAAACAAGCCAACTGATTATGTAGAAAAAGAAATTCCAGCAGAACTTAAAGAAAAAGCGGAAGAATATCGCACTAAAATGATAGAAGCGGTTTCTGAAACAAGTGATGAGTTAATGGAAAAATATTTAGGTGGCGAAGAATTAAGTATAGAAGAAATTAAAGCAGGTATTAAAGCAGGATGTTTGAGCCTTTCTATGGTGCCTATGCTTTGTGGAACTGCATTTAAAAACAAAGGAATTCAACCTTTGCTTGATGCAGTTGTAGCTTATTTACCAGCTCCTGATGAAGTTGCAAATATCAAAGGCGAATATGAAGATGGAACAGAAGTTTCTGTAAAATCAACTGATGATGGCGAATTTGCAGGGCTTGCATTTAAAATTATGACCGACCCATTTGTAGGACAATTAACTTTCGTGCGTGTGTATCGTGGTAGTTTAGAAAGCGGTTCTTATGCTTATAACTCTACTAAAGATAAAAAAGAAAGAATCGGTCGTTTATTGAAAATGCATTCTAATAAAAGAGAAGAAATCAAGGTTCTTTATGCAGGAGAAATTGGCGCTGTTGTAGGACTTAAAGATACATTAACAGGGGATACTTTAGCAAGTGAAAAAGATAAAGTAATCCTTGAAAGAATGGATTTCCCTGATCCGGTTATCAGCGTTGCTGTGGAGCCAAAAACAAAAGCGGATCAAGAAAAAATGTCTATTGCTTTGAATAAATTAGCACAAGAAGATCCAAGCTTTAGAGTTTCTACTGATGAAGAAAGTGGTCAAACCATTATTTCAGGTATGGGTGAATTACACCTTGAGATTATCGTTGATAGAATGCTACGCGAATTTAAAGTAGAAGCCGAAGTAGGACAACCTCAAGTTGCTTATCGTGAGACTATTAGAAAAACAGTTGAGCAAGAATATAAATACGCTAAGCAATCAGGTGGTCGTGGTCAATACGGACATGTATTCTTACGCCTTGAGCCACTTGAGCCAGGTAGTGGATATGAATTTGTCAATGATATCAAAGGTGGGGTGATTCCAAAAGAATATATTCCTGCGGTGGATAAAGGTGTGCAAGAAGCATTGCAAAATGGTGTTTTAGCAGGTTATCCAGTGGAAGATGTTAAAGTAACCGTTTATGATGGAAGTTATCACGAAGTGGATTCTTCTGAAATGGCATTTAAACTTGCTGCTTCTATGGGCTTTAAAGAAGGTGCTAGAAAAGCAGGTGCGGTAATCTTAGAGCCTATGATGAAGGTTGAAGTTGAAACCCCTGAAGAATATATGGGCGATGTAATCGGCGATCTTAACAAACGCCGTGGTCAGGTTAACTCAATGGATGAAAGAGGTGGCAATAAAATCATCACTGCATTTTGTCCTTTGGCTGAAATGTTTGGTTACTCAACCGATCTTAGAAGTCAAACTCAAGGCCGTGCAACTTATTCTATGGAATTTGATCACTATGATGAAGTTCCAAAAAATGTTTCTGAAGAAATTATCAAGAAAAGAAACGGCTAAAATGCAAGCGGGAGATTTTCCCGCTTTCTGTCCTCGTAGCTCAGCAGGATAGAGCGCAAAATTCCTAATTTTGAGGCCACAAGTTCAAATCTTGTCGGGGACACCACAAATACAAAACTTAAATCACTAAATATCTTTTTAAATCCTTTTTTATTAATATTTTAAGAAAATTATAATTATTTATATTGTTTAAATCCCCTATCTCTTCCACAAAAAAAATTAACATATAATTCTTCTACCCAGTTCTATATCTGCTGATCATATTTTTTTATTTTTTGAGTATAAAATACCAAAAAGACTAAATGGTATTTACATAAAAAGATATAGTAAAGATAAAAAGCTTATCTAAAGCTAAAGACAAAGAATTGTATATTAAATTCATTCCTATAGGTAGAAAAAGTTTTTTGAGCAAGATTAAAGTATAGGATAATAATAGAAAAATATTTTAAATTTATCCTAATTAAGAACAAAATCTTTTCATCATAATTTTAACCTTCTTTGTAATATTTTAAAGCATTAAAATTAGGCACTACAAATTATTTAAAAGATTGAAAATTTAAGTTTTGACCAAATAAAGTTTTTAATCTTTAAAAGGTTTATATTTATTCACAAAAAAAGCAAAATAAAAAGCTTTTTAAAACTAATAAATAAAGCTTTAAAGTCTTATTTATATTTATTTAAAAAAATAAAAAGCTTGTAAATGCGTTTAATTTTATCAAGCTTAAGGCTTTTTTTAATAAGAAAAATTAATTTTTTAGAAAAAACACAAGTAAAAAAGAATACCAGATTTTAAAGTGTAAATATTTTTTAATATTTTAAAATGAAAATATTATAAAGTTTTTAGATTTGATTATTTTTAAAGAAGTTTTTACGACAGAAAAAAGGGCTAAAAGCCCTAAAGTTGCAAGGTTAAAACCCACATAAACCGCCAAGAATAGCTAAACCAATAACAACTAAAAAGCCATTTCCTAAAACAAGCCAAGCTATTGCATACACCCACCAAAACATAATTAAAGATTTTAATAACATCATTTTTCCTTTATAATTTATTTATTTTAAAATTTAACCGATTAAAACAAGGTTAAAATTAAAACATCTTAGCCTTTGTATAAAAGCTAAAATCTTTTAATTTTGTTTTAAGCTAAGGGGGCTATAATGCCCCTATGTTTTTTTTATTTTTTGGTTTTGGTTTTAAAGATTAAATTAATTTTTAAACCAAACCATTTTAAAAAAACCACAATTCTAAAAACTTTCATTTTTAAAATCCTAGCTTAAAAATCCCGCCCACCCCAACCAAAAAAAGTTAATTTTTTAATTCTTTTCTAATTAAAATTTTTAATTCCCTATCGTTTGCAAAACCTATAAAATAAACTTTACAAGCTATTCTTAAACAATAATCATTAAAACATCATCTCCTTTGGTTTTTAAATCATAAAAAAGTTTATAATTTTGACTAGAGATGCCGTCTCTAATCTTTTTAAAAATATAATTTAAGTTATTAAAAACCTTTAATTCTTTTAAATAAGTTTTATTCAAATCCTTAAATTTTTGATTTTCATCACTAATATTTTTAAAATCCATATTTATTTTTTTTTAAGTTTTTATTTTTAATTTTCATTTTTTAACCTTTCTTTCTTAATTTTGTTTTAAACTCAAAGGCGGTAAAATAACCGCCAAGAGTTTATTTTTTTGAAGTGATTTTTAAATTAATTTTAAATTTCACTCCAAATATCTTAAACCCTTTTTTAAATTTGAAAAACATCATTTTCAAACCTTTTAAAAGAGTTTTAACCCCTTGCCGCCCACCCAAAAATTTTTAAATTTAATAATCAAGCCTTTAATCTTTTTTTAATAAACTTTAATATATAATTAATTTCATTTTTAATTTGGCTTTTTATTAGTATCTTACTAATAAAAGCCCTTTATTCTCGTCGATAGCTTCTATAAAAGCAAAATCAAACCCATCACAACTAACATCCCTATAACCTTCATTATAAAGCCTAATTGCTCTTTTAAACTCATCTTCATCATCAAAATCATTAACATTCAAAACTTGACAATAATTAATAACATCATTATCCACAACTTGCATAATATCAAGCTCCATATTTTCAAAAAGACCATCACTAATATAATTTTCATACATTTTTAAAAATAAGTCTTTGTAATCTCTTCCGCTCTCCCAATATTCCAAACGCTCTTCAAACATATCTAGCAACAAATTTTCACTGATTTTTACATTTACCATTTTTCATCCTTTTTATTTATTTTTTAACCTAAACCCGCTATAATTGCGGGTAGGTTATTTATTTTCTTACTTTAAATTTTATTTTTATAATAATTTTTAAAGTAAGTTTTTTAAACAACCCTTTTAAAATCTTTCTAAACATTTGAAAAATCCTTTAAAGAGTTATTCACCTAAAGTTTGCGAAATTCCTAAGCTTTTAAAATCTACTTTTAATAAGTTTCATTCAAAAAACTTGCAAGAATTGTAACACTTTAAGAAAGTAATGTAAATAAAAGCAAAAATATATTTTTTTGTTATTTTTATTTGATAATATATATCATAATTAAAGGAGTAGTTTTTAAATAAATTTAAGAATATTGAAAGATTTTTAATACTTAAAAACGGCTTTAGTTTTTTTTCTTTCAAAAGCCTATTTTATAAGAAATTTTTCTTACAATCTCCAAATACAAGCTTATAAAAGCGTTAGTAGAGCCTCCCACCAATTTTTTTTGGGATAATAGTTTTTAAAAAACTTTTTTAGCGTTAGTAAGTCTTCCCAGCAATTTTTTTATAAATAATTTTTATATTTGTTTATTTTTGTTTTTTAATATTTAATGATA
>NZ_NFNY01000084.1 GCF_002179165.1 Campylobacter jejuni | reverse complement strand
TATTTTAAAAAATTTAAATAAATATAAAAAAGAAATTAAAATTTATATTTTTCACTATATTTTGATTAATTAAGAGTAAATATATCTTTAAATTTATCTTAAAAATTTATATAGTAAAATTGCATGAATTTTAAATTTTATTGCAAAGATTAATATATTAAGGAGGAAAAACTTGAAGAAAAATTCGAATCTTTTTGGTATTTTTCTTGTTTTGCTTTTTGTCTTTTTTGCAGTAGGTTTTTATACCTTTTACAATGCAAAAGGAACATCTTATTTAAGCAATGCAAGTGAGTCTTGTAATAATTGCCACATTATGAATGAAGTTTATAATGAGTATATGGCAGGAGTGCATTCAAAAAAGGTAAAAGGAGATCCAAGAGCCACTTGTGTAGATTGTCATTTACCTCATGATTTTATCTCCAAATGGATTGCTAAAGTAGAAAGTGGTTTAGGACACGCTTATGCTTTTACTTTTAAACTCGATGAGCTTCCTACAAATTTGAATGCTACGGAAAAAAGTAAAAAAATGGTGCAAGAAAACTGCATCCGTTGTCATGCAGATTTTGCACAAACAGCTATCAATGCAACGACAAATCCACATGCAAACAAATCTTTACAATGTGCATCTTGCCATCAAGATGTGGGTCATAAACACGGAATTTGATTTAAGGAGAAATGATGAAAAATAATTTTTTACGCTTAGGTATTGTTGCTTTGGTTTTACTAATAGCAGGAGTTTTATGGCTTAATAACGATATAAATCAAAAAAAAGCTGATGAAGCAAGTAAAAATGCAGCTTTAGCAGATGTCAATTTTTCTTTACTTAGTGATGATGATCCTAACTTTGAAAAATGGGGCAAAGCTTTTCCAGAACAATTAAAAATGTATTTAACGGTTGAGAACGAGGAGCCACAAGCAACCGAATTTGGTGGAAATTTGGCCTACTCAAAACTCATCCGCTATCCGCAATTAACCTTACTTTGGGCGGGATATCCTTTCAGCCTTGATTTTAATGAAGAACGCGGACATTTTTGGGTGCAAGTAGATCAAATGAAAACCGCTAGAAATAATAAAGATTTTCTCAATGCACACGGACTTAAAGCCTTTAAAGGTCAGCCTACTGCTTGTATGAATTGTCATAGCGGTTGGACTCCTTGGCTTATAAAAAATGTAGCAAAAGGCGATTTTGTAGCATTTAACTCAACAAATTATTGGACAATGATTAAAAATATTCCAGCCGTTGATGGTATAGTAGAAAATTCACCTGAGCATGCAGGACCACATGGGGGTAAAAGAATGGGCGTAACTTGTGCGGATTGTCACAATCCAAATGATATGAGCCTAAGACTTACTCGTCCAGCGGCTATCAATGCTTTAGTTTCTAGGGGCTATGAAAAAGATCCTATACAAGGCGTAAAAGCCACTAGAGAAGAAATGAGAACTTTAGTTTGTTCTCAATGCCATGTGGAGTATTATTTTAAACCAACAGGAGAAAAAGTAAAAGTAATGGGCGAAAGTATTGCTGATGATAGCTCTAAGAAATGGTGGGATGGCACTCAAAAAACTTACGACGAGCATGAGTTTTGGAGAGATGGCAATAAACCTAAAGAGATAGAAGTAGATGGCATAATGCTGACTTTTCCTTGGAGCGAGTGGAAAAAAGGACAACCATTTAGAATTGAAATGCTAGATGATTATTATGAAAAAGTTCGTGATGTTTTTGGTGCTGATTTTACACATCAATTAACAAAGGCTCCTATTCTTAAAATTCAACATCCAGAAAGTGAGCTTTATAGTGGTGGAGTGCATGCCGCTAATGGCGTAAGTTGTGTGGATTGTCATATGCCTTATGTTAGAGAAGGAGCTAAAAAAATTACTCAACACAACATTACTTCTCCTTTAAGAGATATTAACTCTGCTTGTAAATCTTGCCACAAACAAAACGAAGATTATTTAAAGGCACAAATTCTTAATATACAAAATAGCATAGCACACGAGCAAAGAACAGCAGAATACGCTATAGTAAGCTTGATTATGGATACTAAAAAATTACGCGATGAGTTAGGTAAAATGGAAAAATTCCAAACCAATGGAAAAGCCGATGATGATAAGATCAGCAAAGAATTAAAAGATGTTTTAGAACTTCATCGCAAATCTCAAATGAGAGCGGATTTTGTCAATGCTGAAAACTCAACAGGCTTTCATAATCCTAAAGAAGCTTCAAGAATGCTTTTACAAGCTGTTGATATGGCAAGAATGGGGCAAACTAAGCTTGTTGAAGTTGCAGCAGTAAATGGAATTAACAATTTTAAAACTTCAAATTTGGGTTTTGAAGATATACAAAAATTAAATCCTGGAGAACTCTATTATCAAGTTGATGTTAATGACCATAAAGCAGGAGAACGCTACTATGCAGATGAAAAAGAAGTGGGCGGTAATCCTCCAAAAGAATTTTTAGAACACGATAAAAATCTTGCACCTTATATTTATCAAATCATTGATAAAAAATGATTTATAGGCCCTATTTTATTTATAGGGCTTCTTCATTAAAAATTTTTAATTAAAATTTTATTTTATTAATGTAGAATTTTCGTTTTAAATTTTGTATTTTATTTTAAAAATTCACTTTCACTTCACTTTAATTTGTCAAAATACTATACAAATTGATAATCAAAAAGGAGACAAAATGATCAATAAGAATAAATTATTCAGACAAATTCATATTTATGTGAGTTTGTTTTTCCTGCCTTGTGCTTTGCTTTTTGCCATAACAGGCATTGTTTATATTTTTGGATTTAATCAAGATGTGGGCATGAAAGTAGAAAGCTATAAGCTAGTAAAAAATATTGATGCAGGAAAAGAAAGAGAAGCCTTGATTGATTTTTTAATAGAAAACAATTTAAAAGTGCCTTCAAATACTGATATTATTAAAACCAAAAAAGGTAAAGGCAAAGGGGGCAATGAGAATGGGATCACTATAGGAGGATTACATTATAGTGCGAGCATTACACCTATCTCTAGCAATGAATATAATATTACTTTGCAAACCAGATCTTTATTGGGTGATATGATACTTCTTCATAAGGATAAAGGTGCTTGGTATTTTTCTGTGCTTAGTGTCGGTTTTGGAATTACCCTATTTTTGCTTTATATCTCAGGCTTAATGATTACATTATTTGCTAACAAAAAAGACAGAAAAAAGCAATTTATGGTTCTTGGCATAGGCTTTATTGTTACTATACTTTTAGCTTATCTTAGTCTTTAAAGATTTTTACCTAGTTTTTTAAGCTAGGTATTATCTAAATTTTTATACAATTACAATTCTTTTATTAAGGACAGATGGGTGAGTGGCTGAAACCACACCCCTGCTAAGGGTGCAGATCTTAACGGGTCTCGAGGGTTCAAATCCCTCTCTGTCCGCCACTTTTTAAATCTTTCAAATATTTTACATTTAATAAAATTTAGTATTTTAAATTTTAAGAAAATATATTTTAATATATCTTCTAGTATAAATTTAATATTTTATTAAATTTACATAAGCGTTTTTTGTAATTTATGGATTAAATTTTTGCCTTAAAATTAATCATTTCTTGCATTATTTTTTCATCATCAAAAAAGCAGTTATAGTATAAAAAGTCAATTATTTTTATATAAGCATTTATAAATTAAAATAAGATTTAAACCAAGCCAAAATAGGCTTAGTTTTTTACCGCATTGGATACTTCATTAATCATTGCTTTTAAAGATTCAAGCCCGTTTCCGCTTGCTAAATACCAATATTCAGGATCAAGATAAATAATTTTATTATTTTTTGCTGCATTTGTTTTAGCAATAAGCGGATTATTGAGCATACTTTGTGCGCGTTCTTTATTACCTACGATAACATTTCTATCAACCACGAAGATATAATCAGGATTTTTCTCAAGTATAAATTCAGAATTGATACTTTTTCCATGAGTGCCAACTTGTATATTCTCATCCACAGCGTTAATTCCCAAAACATCATGTATAAGTCCAAATCTAGAAGCAGGACCAAAAGCTGAAATTTTATTTGTATTGACTAATACTATTAAGGCTTTTTCATCTTCATCTACAAGACTTTTTGCTTGTTCTATTTGACTTTTAATATCTTTAATTTTTTCATTGGCTTCTTTTTCTAAATTATAAAGTTTTGCTATGCTTAAAACATTATTTTCAAAAGATTTCAAAAAATTAGCATTATCCAGTCCCATAAAAAGCGTGGGTGCTATTTCTTTTAATTTTTCATAGTATTTACTTTGGCGTCCTGAAATGATGATAAGATCGGGTTTTAAATTATTTATAGCTTCAAAATCAAGCTGTTGCACTCCACCTATATTTTTTTTATTTTTGAATTGTTCTAGATATTTTGGCAAATTTTTAATCGGTACTCCAACAACCTTATCGTTTAATTTTAGAGCATCAAAAGTATCTAAAATCCCAAGATCTAAAATCACAACTTTGGAAGGATTTTTGGTAATCATATTTTCCCCTAAGCTATCTTTAACCAAAAAACTTCCACCTTTATCACTCATACTAATAGGTGTAACTTTTACCGCTGTATCGGTTTTTGAGCTTGTATTATTTTCATTTGAGCTTGAATTACAAGCTGTTAAAACCAAACTTAATACAAATGCAAAAATTGCAAAAACTAAAGACTTTTTCATTAATTCTCCTTTTTAAAAATAAATACAAATTTTTTTATTATCAATTTGGCTAACCGGAATATCCATATCATAAATTTGTTTTAAAATTTCACTACTAATTATCTCATCACATTTTGCGTGTTTTAAAAGTTTGCCATCTTTTAAAGCAATAATCTCATCAGAATAAAAAGAAGCGAAATTAATATCATGAAGCACAACAGCAATAGTTTTATTAAAATCTTTAACTAAATTTTTCATTAATTTCATAATTTGCACGCTATGCTTCATATCAAGATTATTTAAAGGCTCATCAAACATTATAAATTCAGTATCTTGTGCAATAATCATTGCTATAAAAGCTCTTTGTTTTTGACCTCCGCTTAAAGTATCTAAAAATTCATTTTCCAATTCTTTAAGTCCCATATAATCTAATGCTTGATCAATTTTGATTTTATCATCTGCTTCTAATCTTCCTTGAGAATAAGGAAAGCGTCCAAAAGCAACAAGTTCTTTGATTTTTAGTCTTAAATTGATATTGTTTTGCTGTTTAAGTATAGAAATTTTTTGTGCTAAGTCGCGTTCTTTATAAGCTTTAATATTTTTCTCATCAACGAAAATTTCTCCACTACTTGGTTTTACTAGACGACTTGCCAAAGCCAAAAGAGTTGATTTTCCAGCTCCATTAGCACCAATAATAGAAGTGATTTTTCCTTTACTGAATTTAAAGTTTAAATTTGAAACTATAGTTTTTTGATTATAGTTTTTAGTGATATTTCTAAATTCAATCATAATCTATTGCCCTTTAAAACAAGATAGATAAAATAAATTCCACCGACAAAATTAATCATCACACTAATGGTTGCATTATATTCAAAGATGTGTGCTACAAAAAACATTCCTCCAAGTAAAGACAAAATGCTAATAAAAATACAAGCGCTAAGCAAAATACTATGCTTTGCAGTTTTAAAAAGTTCATAAGTGATATTTGCCACCAAAAGCCCTAAAAAAGTGATAGGACCTATAAGTGCAGTGCTGATAGAAGTTAAAATCGCAATGACTATCATAAGTTGTTTCGAAATTTTTTGATAATCAATACCTAAATTAATCGCCAAATCCCTGCCTAAACTTAAAGGGTCTAAAAATTTAGCAAAACGAAAAATCCATACGAAACTTAACAAAGTAGCAATACAAGCAAATAATAAAACATCAAAAGCTATATTGTCAAAGCTTGCAAACATTCTTCCTTGTATCACCATAAATTCATTAGGATCAATTAAAACTTCAAAAAAAGAACTTAGCGTATTAAAAAGTGTTCCAAAAATCAACCCTAAAAGCATAATCAAATAAATACTTCTATCGCTTGTAAATAAAATTTTATAAAGCCCTAAAGAAAATACAATCATACAAGCTAAAGTGATTAAAAAATTCACATCATTTCTATAAACACTTAAATTAGCCGACCCCAAAGAAAAAATAAGCATACTTTGAAGCAACATATAAAGAGAATCTAAGCCTATAATAGCTGGAGTTAAAATTTTATTATTACAAAGAGTTTGAAAAATAATCGTAGAACTCCCTATACATATAGCAACAATAACAATAGCCATAATTTGCATCAAACGATTGGTAAGAGTATATTCATCCCAGTTTTCTATGCCTATAAACATAAAAAATATAATCATACTCAAAGTTAAAAGGGCTAAAACAATAAGCTTTTTACGCATAAGTTCGCCTTTTTAATAATAAAAAGATAAAAATAAAAGAACCCACAACCCCTGTTGTGATACTTAAAGGCATTTCAAAAGGAAAAATAACAAGCCTTGAAAAAATATCGCATATAAGCAAAAATAAAGCACCGCAAATAGCTATGTAAATCAGATTTTTTTTAAGATTATCCCCAAGATAAAGAGCAATTAAATTAGGAATAATGAGTCCTAAAAAAGGGATCACACCAACACTTACAATCACCACGCTTGTGATAATAGAAACAATTAAAAGTCCCAAAAACAAAATAGTATTATAAGAAATACCTAAATTTAAAGCGATATCTTCTCCCATACCCACTATGGTAATTTTGTGAGCTAAAAAATAAGCAAGAATGAAAAGTGGCAATGAAATATAAAGCAATTCATAATTTCCTTGCATAATATTTGCCATACTTCCTTGTAACCATCCTTGAATATTTTGTATATAATTTAAAGCATAAGCAAAAAAACTTGTTATTGCACTGATAATTCCACCAAACATCAATCCTATCAAAGGCACAAAAATGACATCTTTGAGTTTAATTTTTTTTAAAATTTGTATAAAAATAAAAGAACCTAAAAGAGCGAAAAAAGAAGCTACTAAAGCTTGAACAATAAAAGAAGAATGACTAAAGAAAATCAGTGCAATCAATATGCCAAATTTTGCACAATCCATAGTCCCTGCAGTTGTTGGCGATACAAATTTATTTTGCGTGAGTTGCTGCATAATCAGTCCGCAAACACTAAGACTCATTCCTGTAATTATAATGGCTATCAATCTTGGAATTCGGGCGAGCATAATAATTTCAAACTGGGTGGAATCGAGCGAAAAAATATCTTTTAAATTAATATTGATAACCCCTATAAATAAGCTTGAAAATGAAAATAACACAAGCAAGGGTAGAAGAACTTTTAAACTCAACAAATGCTTATAAAACAAAAATTTCCTTATAGTAATAATAATTATCAAAAATAAAATTGTATTATAAAACAATTTAAAAAAGCATAAAAAATTGAGTTAAATTTACACTTAAAGTAAAATTAGTATGAAATCAAAACCCCTGTAGAAAGTCTTTGTAAGCGTTTATTATAGTCAATCAAACTTTCGCCATAACCATTAAAATATTGCAAATACCAATAAATGCCATTATCAAAAATATCATATCCTATATCCACTTGCACAGCACCTTTATTGTCTTTAAAATTAAGATTATTTCTTAACATAAGATTGATAAAATAATCATCCCCCAAATATCCCAAATTAAGATCAAAATTTCCCATATAATGCTTAATATCAGGATTGTCATCTTCTTTTTGACTTTCAGGAATTCTATACCAAAAACGAGGCACGACTAAAAAGCGTTTATATAAAACTGCCGTAGAAGCATAAATTCTATTCCAAGATCGGGATTCTAAATTTTCATCGCCTTTGCCATTGCTTTCATGCAAAATTCCTAAACGAAGATTATTAAAAAATTCATAATCTTTAAAATAAAGTGGAAAATCTACAAAAAATTCAGGTTGATAGTTGCTTTCTCTAAAAGGCGAAGAATGCTTGTAATTTTGCCACCATGAAGTTTGTGTATAAGCGATATAATATTTTTCATCAAGTCCTAATAAATTTTCAAATAATCTTTTTTTAATACTAAGTTGAAATTTCATTTCTAGTTTGCGATTATTTTTTCCTAAAGAATCAAAACTATAAGCAAAAGGTAAAAAATAATTCATCTTATAAGCACTGATGCCAAGGGGATTAAAGACACTTTCTTCGCCCAAATAATTCGCCAAAGCGATACGAGAAAAATCCTTTTTTTCTTCTTTTTTTATACTTTGTTCTGCATTTTTGCTTAAATTTTCATTTTGTTTTGTCTTATTTATTTGAGAAATATTTTGATTTTCTAAAGCAAGTTTTTTATAAATTTCCATAGCTTTTTTATACTCGCCTTTTTGCTCAAAATTTAAAGCTTTTTCGAAATCATTACCAAATGTTAAACTATATAAAACTAAAAATATAAGGATTTTTTTCATTCAAACTCACTTCTAAATTTTTCATATTCTTCATAAAAATTAAGGTTCAAAAAAGGCTCTTCATTATCAAATTCTACAAATTTAGTTTTAACTTTGGAAAATAAAAACCCTATTTTTTGCTTATTTTGCTCTAGACATTCTTTGCAAATTTTCGCCAAAGAACTATGATAGAATCCGCACAAAGAATGCTTATGTAAAGGTGTTTTAGCGATAATAATTTGATAATCTTTTTCTAAAAATTCAAGCATTTTTAAAATTTCATTTTCACTGATTTTTGGACTATCAACACTAATAATAAAAATAAATTCATCCTTAAAATTTGAAAGTATAGAATAAAGTGCCAACATAGGAGAATAAATTTCAAATTCTTTATCTTTAATCAGCTTAAACTCACCTTCAAATTTATCTTCTTTAGCACTTACATAAACATTTTTAAAAAGTTTTGAAAATTTTGCAACTTGAAACTGGGTTAAATTCTTATTTTTTAAAATGAGTTTGCTCTTATCTTGTCCCATACGACTCGACTTTCCGCCACACAAAATCACACAATTTAACCCATCAAGTTTCATATTTGTTCCTAAATAATTTTTTACAATTCTAACATAAAATTCATCAAAATATTTTATAATTATTTTATGAAATATATAGAACTTTTACAATTAAGAAATTTTTTCGATCATTTTAAAAAAATTGATTTTATCAAACGCGTCAATGATAATATTTTAGAATTAAGTTTTGACAGACAAAGATTTATCTTTGATTTAACCAGAGGAATGAGTGCCATTTATACAGCAAAACTCACTGCTAAAAACTACAATGCACCTTTTGACTTTATGCTTAAAAAATACTTTAGCAATGCTTTAATAAAAGAAGTTAAAGTTCTAGAAAATAATAGAATTATGTGTTTTAGCGTTAAAGCTGATAAGGCTTATAAAAGTTATGAAAATAAAATTTATTTTGAATTTACAGGTAAAAACACTAATGCCATTATTACAAATGAAAAAAATCTTATCATTGAAGCCTTAAGACATATTGATAAAAGTTATAGAATTATAAAGCCTAATGTATTTTTAGAAGCCTTAAAACCTTATAAAATGGATGAAAATAAAGAAATTATAAGCGATTTTTATGCTTATTTTAATGAAAAATTTCATTCTCTCAATGAAAACAAAATTAAGCAAATCAAAGCTTTAAAAATTATCCAAATTGACAAAAAAATCCAAAATTTAAAAGAACTTTATTTCAATTTAGAAGAAGAGGAAAAATTATTAAATAAAGCTTTAGAACTTAGAAAACAAGCCGATATTTTATTTGCAAATTTAAGCGTTTTAAAAGACTATGAAAGAGAATTTGAACTCGATGATTTTGAAGGCAAAAAGATCAATTTTAAACTTGAACTAAGTCCTAAAGAGAGTGCTAATTCCTTTTATAAAAACGCTAAAAAACTGGAACAAAAAGCCAAAAATCTAAATATACAAAGACAAAATTTAAAAGATAAGTTAGATTTTGCTAATAATTTAAAAGAATTGCTTGAGAAAGCAAAAAGTGAATTTGAACTTGAAATTCTATTGCCAAAAAAAAATATTAGAAAAAATCAAGAAAATAAACAAGACAATGCTATTGCAAATTTTTATTTTAACGAATTTAAAATTTGTGTAGGCAAAAACGAAAAAGGCAATGAAAATTTATTAAAAAGTGCTAAAAAAAATGATTTATGGTTTCATGTAAAAGATCTTCCTAGTTCGCATGTTTTAATCATTTCAAACAAGCAAAAAATCAGCGAAGAAGTGATAGAATTCGCCGCAAAGCTTTGTGTGAGTTTTTCAAAACTAAAGAAAGGTTCATATTGGGTCGATTATACTTCAAAGAATTTTGTCAAAATTCAGCAAAAAGCGTTGGTAAATTACACCAATTTTCAAAGCATTATGATTGTAAAGGACTAAAATGCCAGTAAGCCCTATAGGAAATATGAATTTTATTAATCAAAATATGACTTATCCTGCCACTCAAGCAAGTAACGAAATCGCAAAAGAAGGTTTTGCAGCCCTTGCAAATATGGCAGAATTTAACGAAAAAGAAAAAACTTTAAATAAACTTGAAAAAGTCAATGAAGCTCATGAAATCAAAGAAGAAATCAAAGAAAAAGCCGAACAAGAAGAAAAAAAGAAAAAACAAAAGCAAGAAACCAAAAGCAATGAAGATAAAGAAGATAAAGAAAATTCAGAAGATGAGAATAATTTTAAAAATGCTCAAAGCATTCATCATTTAGATATGAGTATATAAGGGAAAATTATGTTTAATATAACAAGAATTATTTGGGGTGTAATAATGGCGGTAGCAGTAGTACTTATCGCTTTGATTGATGAGTATTTTATCAATATGCTTATTTTTGCAATTTTACTTTTTTTAGCTTTTAATGAGGCCAAAAAACTTTTTCATGCAGAAAATGCCTCTATTATCCCCATAATCTTTGCTTTTATTTTGGGAAGTATAAGCTCTAAGCCTTTGTTTTTTGGTATTTTAATCGCACTTTTGGTTTTAGGTTATTTGGTGTATAAAAAGGTTGATAATTTAAATCTTTTAAAAATTTATCTTTACCCAACCTTACCTATTTTAGCACTTTGGCAAGTTTATTTAGATTATGGAATGTTTGCTTTATTTTGGCTTATTTTAATTGTAGCAGTGTGTGATAGCGGGGCATATTTTATAGGCAAACTTATAGGAAAAACTCCTTTTTCGCAAACCAGCCCTAATAAAACCCTAGAAGGTGTAATTGGTGGGCTTGTTTGTGCGACTATTTTTGGAACTTTGGTAGGAATTTTTGCTTATAGTTTTATCCTTTCTTTGATTTGCTCTTTTTGCGTAGCTTTTATGGGCGTGATTGGAGATTTATTAGAAAGTTATTTTAAAAGAGAAGCCGGAGTCAAAGATAGTGGCAATCTTATCCCAGGTCATGGTGGAATTCTAGATAGAATAGATGCTGTGATTATTGCAGCATTTGCAATGGTTGCCATTTTATGATCGTTTTTGGAAGCACAGGGAGCATAGGGGTTAATGCCTTAAAACTGGCTACCTTAAAAAATATTAAAATTTCTGCTCTTGCTTGTGGGGAAAATATTTCTCTTTTAAATCAGCAAATTGAACAATTTAAACCCGAATTTGTCGCTATAAAAAATGTCAAAGACAAACATTTGGTTAAACATAATAAAATTTTCATAGGGCAAGAGGGTTTAGAACAAATTTTAGAGCTTTGCAATGATGACTTTTTACTCAATGCTATAGTAGGATTTGCAGGACTTAAAAGCACTTTAAAGGCCAAAGATCTTGGGAAAAAAATCGCTTTAGCCAATAAAGAAAGTTTAGTTGTTGCGGGAAATTTTTTAAACAAAGCAAAGATTATCCCAGTAGATAGCGAGCATTCAGCTTTGAAATTTTTGCTTGAGGGTAAAAAAGATATAGTAAAACTTTATATTACGGCAAGTGGTGGAGCTTTTTATAAATATAAAATCAAAGATTTAAAAAATGTCAGCGTAAAAGAAGCCTTAAAACACCCAAATTGGAATATGGGTGCAAAAATCACTATCGATAGTGCAACAATGGCAAATAAACTTTTTGAAATCATCGAAGCTTATCATTTATATCAATTTAAAAATATTGACGCACTTATTGAGCCTAAGTCTTTAATCCATGCAATGTGTGAGTTTAAAAATGGAGCCACTACAGCATATTTTTCAAATGCAGATATGAAACTTGCTATCTCTGAAGCCATTTTTTCTAAACACGATACCAATATTTTAAAAGCGATTGATTTTGTTAAACTTTCTAGTTTAAAATTTTATAAAATAAGTGCTAAAAAATATCCCATTTTTAAACTTAAAGATGATTTGTTAAATGAACCTAATTTAGGCGTTATTATCAATGCAGCTAACGAAATAGCTGTAAAGAATTTTTTAACACAAAAATGTGGATTTTTAGATATTAGTGATACTGTTTTTAAAGCACTTGATCATTTTGGTATACCTAAAATTTCAAGTATTGATGAAGTTTTTGAGTATGATTTTAAAACAAGAGAATATTTAGAAAGGATAAAATGAGAATTATTGTATTATTTTTATTTTTAGTCCATAGTGTTTTTGCATTAGAATTAGAATTTAGTGTAGGAGAAAATGGTAAAAGCTTAGATGATAATAATACCATTTTGATTTTTGGCGGTATTCAAGGCGATGAACCGGGTGGATTTCATGCGGCTAGTTTATTGCTAAGTGATTATAATATCACTAAAGGTAAAATTATTGTCGCACCAAATTTAGCTTTTGATAGCATCATTAAAAGATCGCGTGGAAACAATGGAGATTTAAATCGCAAATTTGCAAATATAAGCCCAAAAGATCCTGATTATAAAACCATTGAACGCATTAAACAATTAATTTTGCTTCCTGAAGTGAGTATGGTTATAAATCTTCACGATGGTTGGGGATTTTATAAACCTGTTTATGTCGATGCTTTACAAAATCCTAAGCGTTGGGGAAATTCAAGCGTGATCGATACAAGTGAAATTAATGCAAGCAAATACGCCGATCTTGAAAATATCGCCACACAAACCGTAAATAGTGTCAATTCATCTTTGGCCGATCCAAAACATGCTTATCATCTTAAAAATACCAAAACAAAAGAACTTGGCGATACTGAAATGCTAAAAGCTTTAACTTATTTTGTTATATCCAATCACAAAGCTGCTTTTGCAAATGAAGCAAGTAAAAATCTACCTGTAAATTTAAGGGCTTATTATCATCTTTTAGCAATTGAAAATTATTTAAAAACTGCAGGTATTGAATTTACAAGAACTTTTGAACTCACTCCTGAAGGTGTAAATAAAGCTATTAATAAAGAACTTGAAGTAAAACTTTTCGATGATAAAATTTTACTTTCTTTGAAAAACCCACGAAAAACAATCCGCTATGTGCCTTTTCCAGTCAATAAAGAATTAAACTACAATACCAGCAATGAGCTTACCGCTGTTATTGCAGAAGGAAATTCTTTTTATGTGCAATACGGAAATCGTTTTCAAACAAGAATTTATCCAGAATATTTAGAATTTAGCAATCCTTTTAATGAAATCACTTTGCAAGCAGATGGTAAAGATAGTGTTATTAAATTTGGAAATAAAATAAAAGTAAAAGAAAACTTTTTTATACCCAAAATTGCAGGCGTGCGTGTAAATATCATAGGATTTGACCACGGCAAAGATGAAAGCAATATTTTAGTCCATAAAAAAAATATGCAAAGTGCCTATTCTTTAGATATGGCAGGAAAAATTTATCGCGTGGAATTTTATGAGCTAAGATACGCTAATTTGCAACAACTTTTAGAAGAAACCACTCATAGCAAAATGATAAAAAATGCTAAAATTTTAGACCTTGCTACTTTAAAAACTGCCAGATCAAAAGATAAATTTATAGGCTCTTTTTTAGTGGAATTTGAATGAAAAATTTAATTTTAGCCATAGAAAGTTCTTGTGATGATAGCTCTATTGCGATTATCAATAAAGATACATTAGAATGTGTTTTTTATAAAAAAATCTCTCAAGAACTAGAACATAGTATTTATGGTGGAGTAGTCCCTGAATTAGCTGCAAGGCTTCATAGCGAAGCCTTACCCAAAATACTTAAGCAATGTAAAAACTATTTTGAAAGGTTATGCGCCATAGCAGTTACAAATGAACCAGGACTTAGCGTTTCTTTGCTAGGCGGTATTTCTATGGCAAAAACTTTAGCACTAGGTTTAAATTTACCTTTAATAGCCATAAATCATCTCAAAGGTCATATTTATAGCCTTTTTTTAGAAGAAGAACTTTGTTTGGATATGGGAATTTTACTCGTAAGTGGCGGACACACTATGGTGCTTTATTTAAAAAATGACGGCACATTAGAACTTTTAGCAAGCACAAATGATGATAGTTTTGGCGAAAGTTTTGATAAGGTTGCTAAAATGATGAATTTAGGCTATCCAGGCGGAGTAGTTATAGAAAATTTAGCCAAAAATGCCAAGCTTAAAAATATCAATTTTAATACCCCTTTAAAGCACTCTAAAGAACTGGCTTTCAGTTTTTCAGGACTTAAAAATGCAGTGCGTTTAGAAATTTTAAAACATAAAAATTTAGATGATGATATAAAAGCAGAAATTGCTTTTGCCTTTGAAAATACAGCTTGTTCACACATTATGGATAAATTAGAAAAAATCTTTTCTCTTTATCATTTTAAGAATTTTGGCATTGTAGGTGGTGCAAGTGCAAATTTAAATTTGCGTATCCGTTTATTAAATTTATGTGAAAAATACAATACCAAGCTAAAACTTGCACCTTTAAAATATTGTTCTGATAATGCTTTAATGATAGCAAGAGCTGGGGTTGATGCCTTTAAAAGAAAAGAATTTGTCCGCATAGATGAAGAAATTTTAAGCCCAAGAAATACAAACTTTTCAAGGATATAAAAAATGAAAAGGGCATTTACGATTTTAGAGCTTGTTTTTGTGATTATTATTTTAGGTATTTTAGCCGCTATTGCCCTACCAAAATTTGGTGCAAGTAAAGATGAAGCAGAGCTTAGCAAATCTTTAAATAATCTTAAAACTTTAATCAACGATATTCATATTTACACCTTAAAAAACGATAGCTTAGGTCTTATGAAATCAATGAGCAATGTAAATGAAATTGAAAATGTCGATCTTAAAGATTTTAAAGGCATAAAAGAACTTGGTTTTAAAGTAGGAGATGATGAAAAATGTTTAAAACTCATCTTTATGGATAAAAATGATTTTGTCATTATGGGAATTTCAAGCAATGAAGCGAGTAAAAATGCTATCATTAATGCAACAAATGGAGCAAACACTTTAGAAAATATCGATTTTACAAGCACTTCAAATAATAAAGCTTGTGTGGCATTAAGCAAAAATGAGAATTTTAAAAGCCTAGCAAGTCAAATTTATACCTTAATAGGAGGGAAATAAATATGGCATTATTGTGTGAAACTTACGAGATTGAAAGTTGCGATGATGTGGAATTAAATATCAAAAGAGAAAGCAAGTGTGAATTTAAGCTTTGGTATGATGATGAAAAAGCCCCAGAAGCTTTAGTATTTATAGTGCAAGGTATGGGAGCAGATTGCAATGATGTGCATTTAAATTTTATCATTGAGTCTTTAAGTAAAAATTTAAGTGTAGCCTTTGTAGGAGTAAATTATCACTGCATAGGAAATCGCCCACAAACAGGTTCCACTTTTTACTTAGATGAAATTGACAAGCTTATTTTAAAAGTAAGTTGTGAAGCGGCTAATATCAAACTCCCTTTTGAAGTAGAAAAAATTCAAAATTATGAAAAGATGAGTGAAGCCTTTCATTTTGTCAATCATAGCATTATACAAGGCAAACAAGAAGGTAGATTTTTACCAAATTATTTTTTAAATTTACATGTGAGTTTGCAACCTAAGAAAAATGAGTATCAAAATTTTGGCGTAATGCAAGCACAAGATTTACTCAATGTCGCACTTTATTTAAAAACAAATGCTCCATTTGACACTATGGGGGAGGGTATACCTGTGATAATGATTGGTAATTCTCATGGAGCATATTTAGCACATTTGGCAGCTAAATTTGCACCTTGGCTTGTTGATGGAGTGATTGATAATTCTAGCGGTGCTAAATTTTTATGGAGAGTTGTAGGCTTTGGTAAAGAAATTGATTTTATGCAATATGCCGAATTTGCCACTTTTGATTTTTTTCATCATATCAAAACACATTGTTCTACCAAAACTTTTTGGACTAGCAATAGCGCTTCGCCTAATTTTTTCTCTCCCGCAAGAAGATATATCCGCAATCTTTTAGAAAAAAATCAACTCAAAAGTCAAGCAAAATATACCAATACTCATTTTGTAAGCTATCATTCCCTAAAAGATGAATATGTAAGCTTGGAAGAAAAAATAAATCTTTATGAAGAACTTTCAAATTTGGGCTTTGATGCGAGTTTAAATTCCATCACTAAAGAATCGCAAATTGATGGAAAATTCATTAAAAATTTAAATCATGGTATGGGAATTCCTACCAAACTTTTGATCAAAAAAGAACTTCCTAAAATACTAGAAAAAATAGGGCAAAATCCAAAAAAAGATTATAAAGAAAAATGCGTATCGTATTTAAGCGATGATTTAATCTACCATTTTAGTGAAAAAGATAATAAAATCAATTTAAATATCACAAAAGCATAAAGGACTATAATTGAACATCTTAGAAAAAAACATCAATGCTTTAAAAAGTGGAGTTAATGAAGTTTTAGCTAAAAAACTTGAAAATTTTTTACAAAATCCTATTTTTAATCGTTTTAGTATAGATGAAAATTTAAATATTTATGATAAAGATAATAATGTTTTTATGTTTGAAAATTTAGAACAAGAG
>NZ_NFNY01000075.1 GCF_002179165.1 Campylobacter jejuni | reverse complement strand
ATAAAAATGCTTATATCAACGAAGATGGTAGCGTAGATAAAGGTGGAGTTTTAATGGCGTTTCTTAATTCTCAAAAATTTGGTGCAACTTATAATTTCTTAGAAGGCGACACTAAAATACTTGGAAAAATAACATACGATAAAAACATCAGTGATATAGAGCGTAAGGATTTTCAAAATTTTATGAATGCAAATAAATTTCAAAGTGCTTTTATAAAAAATTCAAACAATCCTAATGAATGGAATCCGTTTGAAGAACGATTATCAATGAAACTTTACATCAAAAGAAGTCAAGAAGTGCATAATAGTGATTTAGCCCTAGAAGCTTTTGAATTTTCTAAAGAATACGAAAAAATGATAAATTCAAATATGAGTTTAGAAGACTTTAAAGGTAAATATTTAGATTTTAAAGAAAGATATGACAAATTTATAGAAAAACTAGAAGCAGAAGAAAAAGCAAAAGGAATTACTGCTTATAGTATAGATCTTGCCAGCGGGCAAAGTTTAGTTGATAAAAATGTCAAAACCAAACAAGAACAAGTTAATAAAACTTTTAAACCCATAAAAGGAAAAAGCCAAAATACGCAAACTTATAAAGATGATAACATAAGAAGCGATCTTTTAAAAAAGCTTTTAGAAAATAAATTTAATCTTTCTAAAGAATTAGAAATTCTTTTTGGTGTTAAAATAGATGATAAAGATGTAAATAATAATGATTTTACTAAAATCTTTTCAAATGCAAATTTACACAATATCAAAAGTGTGGATTTGAAGGCTTA
>NZ_NFNY01000022.1 GCF_002179165.1 Campylobacter jejuni | reverse complement strand
GATGTAAATAATAATGATTTTACTAAAATCTTTTCAAATGCAAATTTACACAATATCAAAAGTGTGGATTTGAAGGCTTAAGGATTTAAAAGTCTTTAAATTTCTAATTTAACACTTTGATAAAAGAAATTTATTTAAAACTTACATAAAGAACTTATTATAAATTTTTAGCTAGAATGGAATTTACTTTATCCAAAGGTTGTGAAAATAAGCTAGGGTTTAGAAAAATTCTTCTATTTTTTTTCTCATTTCTTTAGCGTTATCAATGCGATTTACGCTGTCTCTAAAATTTGAAGCGTCTTTATAGCCTTTAGAATACTCGTGCAAGTGCTTACGAAATATACTTACGCCTTGATCTTTATAGTGCTTTATCATTTCATCAAAATGTGTGAGTATGATTTGTTTTTTTAAATTTATATCCACACTTTTACCGCTTTTAATTTCATAAAATATCCAAGGATTTCCCACGCTCGCACGCCCTATCATCAGCCCATCGCATTTTGTGATTTTATAGACTTCTTTAGCATTTTGTGCGTTAATATCGCCATTTGCGATGACAGGAATCTTTACACTTTCTTTGGCACTAGCAATAGATTCATAATCAGCTTTTCCGCTATAAAGTTGCTTTCTTGTGCGTCCATGAATGCTTATAAAATCTACGCCCAAACTCTCGCAAATTTTAGCCATTTTTTCAGGGTATTTTTCATTAAATCCAAGGCGGAATTTAACGCTTGTAAGGCTTTTTTTGTTATTTTCTTTAATCACTCCAACAAGACTTTTAAAAAGCTCTAAATTTTCTAGCAAAGCACTACCAGCACATTGTTTAACAACTTTATTTACGGGACAACCGCAGTTAAAATCAATCCCATCAACAAAATCCATTTCGTTTAGCATTTTAACCGCTTTTTTTAGTACTTCTTTATCGCCCCCTGCAATTTGGACTATATAAGGATTTTCAAGCTCGGCTCGTTCTAGCATATGTAAAGTTTTAGAGCTTTCATAGACTAGAGCATTAGAACTTATCATTTCACTTATGGTGATATCCGCACCAAATTTTTTTACCACATTGCGAAAAGGCAGATCTGAAAAACCCGCCATAGGTGCTAAAAATAAAGGTTTTTTGCTAAAATCTATCATTGTATGAGTTGGTTTAAATCGATTTTGATATTTTTTTCACGCAGTATTAAAAAGGCTTTAAAATCGCTAAATTTTTTCTCATCTTTGATTTGCTCTCTTAAATCTTCTATCAATCCAAATTCGGCTAAAAGATATAAATATGCTCTTAAAGCTTCAATTTTTTCGTTTCTAATTTTGGCAAAAATACCTAAAATTGCATCTGGATTTAAAAGTTTAACACTCATTTTTGCAATTTCTAAATATTCTTTCTCATTTAAATTTGAATGAGATAAAAGCACTTCAAACTCCGCAACATTTAACTCTAAATTTCCTTCTTTAAAGCGTTTGACAATGTTTAAAATTTGACAAGGTTTTTTAGTGATTTTGATATTTTTGATTTGCTCGTAGGTGCCTTTTTTGATTAAAGTTTCAAAGGCTAATTCTTCAAAATCATCTTTACATTCACTTAAATTTTTTATTTTAGAATAGGCATAATTTACATCATTTTTAATATGATTTTTTTCATTTTCTAAAAATAAAATATTGTTATTATCAAGCTTAAATTTGTTAATATTAAAATATTCTTCTTTTTTTATACCATCAATAAGATCTAAGATTTCATTGATTTTCGTAGCGTTTGGAATTTTTTCTTTAGTTTTTAAGCTTTTTGTAAATTGTGCTACTTCTCTAAATTCCTTAGTTTGAAAGTTGATATTTGATTCTTTTTCTAAAAGTAAGTCTTTAATAAAATTTTCAAATTTGGCAGCATCTTTAAAAAAATGTTTGAATTTTAAAGTGAGCAAAAAATGATAAAAAGACATATGCAAAATAGCAAAAAATATCAAAGGAAGTAAAGGCAAAATCAGCCAAAACATTATAGGAAGTTCAAAATTATAGCTATGAAAAGTTAAAGTATAGTTTCCCAGTTGTAGATACCAAGCAAAGCCAAGTATCAAAGCTATATAAATAAAACTTGCTATCAAAAATAACTTGATTTTCATTTTTTCCCCTTTTCGATGATTTGTCGGCAAGTGATGCAGTATTTAGCATGAGGTTTGACCTTTAAACGCTGTGTGTCAATATAATCATCACATGACTCACAAACACCATAGCTATTATTTTTAATTTTCTTTAACGAAGTTTCTATTTCTTCTAATTCTTCTTTCAGATGAGCGCTAATGGCAAAGTCAATTTCAGACCCAAGCTCAATGACCGAAAAATCAACACTATCGCTAGGGACGCTGTTATGCAATTCTTCAATTTCTTTGGAATTGCTTTGTAAATTTTCTAGTATCGCTTTTCTTCTATTTTCTAATATATTTTTAAAATTTTGTATTTCACTTTTCTTCATTTTCAACTCTTTATTTATGATAAGGATGATTTGAATTGATACAAAAAGCACGATAAATTTGCTCTAAAAGCAAGGTTTTTGCAAATTGATGTGCTAAAGTAAGTTTGCTTAAAGATAAACTAAAATCTAAACTTTTTGCAAAATCTTCGCTTAAGCCATAAGCACCACCTATAAAAAAACTAAGCTCGTTTTTATCCGCTATCAATTTTGCAAATTCTATGCTAGTAAGTTCTTTTCCTCTTTCATCAAGTACTATGCAAAAGCCTTTTTTGTAAGGTATAAAAGCTTCTTCGTAGCTTTTTTTAGCACTTTGTGCATTTAAATTTTGTGCTAGAGCTATTTTTTTGTTGAAAAGATTATATTCTTTAAGATTGGCAAATTTCGAGATGAGTTTGGTATATTTTTTACTCCAAGTATCAAATTCATCATTTTTTTGTATATGAAAAATATTAACTTGCAAATCATTTTCCACAAAAGAATTTAAGAGTATCACTAAGATATTTTTTCATATCATTGCGTTCTACTATGGCATCTATAAGCCCATGTTCGAGTAAAAATTCAGCTTTTTGAAAGCCTTCGGGCAAATCTGCACCTATAGTTTGTTTGATCACTCTTGCCCCTGCAAAACCTACCAAAGCACCCGGTTCAGCAATAATTAAATCACCAAGCCAAGCAAAAGAGGCACTCACTCCACCCATAGTAGGATCAGTTAAAACGCTAATATAAGGAAGTTTTTCTTTGCTTAGAAGTTTTAAGGCCGCACTTGTTTTGCTCATTTGCATTAGGGAATAAGTGCTTTCTTGCATTCTAGCTCCACCGCTTGCACTAACAATGACTAATGGATTTTTTCCTGTAATTGCTCTTTGAACAGCACGAACGATTTTTTCACCTTCGACAGATCCTAAAGATCCACCCATAAAAGAAAAATCAAACACAACTAGTTGGGTTTTAAGTCCATCTATTTCGCATTCTCCGCTAATGACTGAAGATTTTCTACCTGTTTTATTCTCACCTTCGCTTAAACGCTTTTTGTAAGATTTGCTATCAACAAATTTAAGCGGATCAATAGCTTCTAAATTGGCATCATATTCAATAAAAGTATTTTCATCGCTTAAAAGTTTGATTCTATCCATAGGGGAAATTCTCATATGGTAAGAACACTTAGGGCATACATTAAAACAAGATTCTATTTCTTTATAATACATCAAAGCATGGCAACTTTGACATTTCACCCAATGATTTGGAGCTTCTTTGGTGCTAGGCTGTTGTCTTCTTATCTTTGAAAAAATATCTGCAAAATTCATAAATTCACCTAATTATTTTTAAAAAATGCTAAGATTATATCAAAAATTTTCTTATCTTTGCTTATGAGAAGGAAATTTTCATTATTTTCTATATATAAATTTTGACACAACATTAAAGCACCTGCGGTATCAAAAATGCGAGTTTTTCCCAAAATCAAAACAAAGCTAAAATATGGAGCATAAGCAATACTTAAAGCTGTGGCGCCTAAAGAACGGAATTTGAGTTTATTTTGTGAGAGAAAAGGGATGATTTCTGGGCAAAGTGTGATCTTTTCTACAATCCCGATTTTAGAAAATTCATTAGGTAAAAAAGGAGAATAATTAGGATTTAAGAGATTTGATTTT
The DNA here is from genome assembly GCF_002179165.1 of Campylobacter jejuni. GTDB lineage: Bacteria > Campylobacterota > Campylobacteria > Campylobacterales > Campylobacteraceae > Campylobacter_D > Campylobacter_D jejuni_B. The sequence continues at coordinate 18,151 of NZ_NFNY01000022.1, read as the reverse complement.
AGATATTTATTATCATCAAAAATTAAAATTTCATTATTGGCTAAATTACAGATAAAAGCATTTTGAGTTTTATCGTCTTTAAAAAATGCTACAGAAGTACCGTAAAAAGGTATTTTTGAAACAAAATTTGAGCTACCATCTAAGGGGTCAAGAATAATTTTACAAGAGCTATTTTTGCCTATAAAACCACTTTCTTCGGAAAAAATTTGACCGAATTTATTAAGATTTTTGACAAAAATTTCTTCACATTTTAAATCAAGTTTATAGCCTTGATTATTATCATAACCAAGTTCAGGAGAAAATTTAAGATCATTTTCATTTATATTATTAAGATACTTGCTAATTTGCAAATTTGCATTAAAGCAAGCATCCAAAAATTCTTTCATTAAAAGCGCGTTCCAAGATTAAATTCAAAAGTATTGGTATCATCACCTTTTTTATCATTAAGCGGTTTGGCAAATACAAGTTGCAATGGCCCAATTGGGGTAATCCATTCTATACCCACACCTGTACTCATTCTTTGGATTTCATCTAAATTTTTGCGTCCTATCATACCATAATCAAAAAAGATACTACCGCGAAGTTTGATTCTATCGATTAGTGGAAAACTAAGCTCTAAAGAATTTGCAAAAGCTATAGTTCCACCCACTTCATCTCCCCATTCATTTTTAGGGCTTACACTTCTACTTTCAAAACCACGAATAGATCTGATACCTCCTAAATAGATTCTTTGATTGATCGGCAAATAACCTTCATTCCAAACCTTGTAGAAGCTTGCCTTATAACGATAAATAAGATCATATCCTATATAATCTTGCAATCCTTGGTAAAAGTTAAATCTTGAACTTGAAGAAATAAATTCTTGATCCCCACCAAGCCCTGCATATTCTAAACTTGTTGAAGCTATAATACCACTTCTTGGAAGATAATAATCATCAGTGTTGTTAAAGGTAATTGCAGGAGTGATAGAACTTTTGATGCTTTTACCAAGTTCATATCCTGTCCTTAAAAGTGTTGGACTTAAATGGTAAATATCACTTTGTTCGAGATTGTAAGTTAAACTCACATTGTAATATCTTGCAAATTGGCGACCTATGGTAATATCAAAACCATAATTTTTTTCCGAGTAATTATCCCATTCATAATCATTAGAATATAAACTTCCGCCTAAACTATAATCACTATCACGCACTCTTGGATCAATAAGGCTTATTCTACCCGATAAAGTGTCATCGCTTTTATCAACACTTACGGAACTTTTAATTCCTGAACCAAAAATATTAGTATCTGATAAAGAGGCATTGAGTAATAAACCATCACTTGATCCATAGCCAATACCACCAGAAATAGCACCAGTAGAAGCTTCTTTGACATTAACAATTAAATCTATATGAGTATCATCAACTTTTTCTTCTTTGATATTGACATCATCAAAGTATGAAGTTCTTCTTAAGGCATTTCTTGATTCGCTTAAGTCTGTGCGGTTATATAAATTTCCCTCTGTTACATAAAGTTCGCGACGAACTACGCGATCTACGGTGCGAGAATTTCCTGAAATAATGACATTTCTTATATAGACTTTATCGTGTGGAATAACTTTGAAAACAACAACAACTTCTTGAGTTTGGTCATTTTTTTGGATATCAGGATAAACTTCAACAAAAGCATAGCCTAAATCTGCACTTTGTGTTTCTATTGTTTTAACATCTTTTCTGATATCTTCTATATTGATCGTTTTGCCAACGCTTGATCGTAGGTCTTTTGTAGTTTCTGAATTTTTCTTTTCATCAAATAAAGGATTTTCTATACTTATGCTTTGAATTTTGTATGGTTTACCCTCTTTGATAAAATAAGTTAGATTAGCTTGATAAGTATCAGTATATGTTTTTAAATAAGGTGGAGATACTTGCACATCCAAATAACCTTTTTTCATATACTCATCACTGATTCTTGCGCTATCATTGCTTAATTCAAAAATTTTAAGTTTTCCATCATTTCTTCCCCACATCCATCCCATAAATTCTTTTTCTTTATTTACAACCGCAGGTTCAATATCAGAATATGAAAGCTTCTTAGCTCCACTTAAATACACATTATCAATCACAATATTTTCGCCACGATTAACTATAAATTCAAGTTCTAACCCGTCGGTATTGTCAAGATTTTTGATTTTATATTCTACAATAGTATCAAAATAGCTTTTTGATTCATAATAAGCTTTAATGCGTTCGCTAGCTTCCTTTGCATTAGCTTCATCAAATAAAGTTCCTCTTTTTATTCCTAAAATACTCTCAACTTGCTTTCTATCATTGGATGCAATGCCTGTGATGGTTACTTTAGCTATGCTTGGTTTTTCTGTGACTATAATATTTAAAATTCCATTATTTTCATCCACTACAATGTTTTTGAAATAATTTTGTTTGTAAAGATTAAGTATGGCTGTATTGATTTTAACAGGATCGAGTTTTTCACCAGCTTTTAATCCTGTAAGATTTAAAGCACTTGTATTTGAAAGATGATTTAATCCGCTAAATTTAATTTCTTTTATGGTTGTTGCACTGCTTAGTGCAGCTAAAGCACAAAGACTGATAATTTTTTTCATTATATTTTTACCTAAAACTTGATTAAAATTTGTATAATAGCAAAAAAAATTTAACAAGGTATATTTTATGAAGATTGCAATTATAGGATTGGGACTTATGGGCGGATCTTTAGGACTTAATCTTAAAGAAAACAAACTTATTTCTTGCGTTTATGGTATGGATTTAAATAAAGAAAACGAGCAAGATGCTTTAAATTTGGGACTTGTCCATGAGCTTATAGAATTTAAAGATTTGCAAATTTGCGACATAATTTTTATTGCAACGCCTGTGAATGCTATCATAGAACTTTTGCAAAATTTAGCTCATTTGCCTTCAAATATCACTATTATAGAACTTGGAAGCACAAAAAGAAAGATTGTAGAAAATTTGCCTTCAAATTTAGTCAAACAAACCCTTTTTGCACATCCTATGGCAGGGACTGAAAACAGTGGTCCAAAAGCTGCTTTTAAAGAGCTTTATAAAGATGCAGTTTGTGTGCTATGTGATAGTGAAGTAGCTGATGATTTGCATCAAAAAAGAGCAGTAGAAATTTTTTCACATTTGGGAATGAAAATTGTCTTTATGGATAGTGAAGCTCACGATCACCATACAGCTATTATTTCTCATTTGCCGCATGTAATTAGTTTTTCTTTAGCAAATTATGTGATGAAAGAAGAAGATAAACGAAATATAGCTCATCTAGGTGGTCCTTCTTTTAAGGGTATGTGTAGGATAGCAAAATCAAATCCTGATATGTGGGGTGGTATTTTTGAACAAAATAGAAAAAATATACTTTCCAGTATAGAATGTTTTCAACAAGAATTAGATCGTTGCAAAAAAATGCTTGAAAATGTAAGCAAAGATGAATTATACGCTTGGATGAAAAAAGCGAATACTTTAAGAGAAATTTTATAGATTTGCTTGATATTTACTAAAATTATAATAAAATTTTAAATTATTGTAAGTTAATAAGGAAATTTTAAGATATGGCAAGAAGAAAAGGAAAATTTTATTTATTTTTTATTGTTTTTATTTTACTGATTGTTTTAGTTTTTTTTGCTTCAAAAATGACTATTTTTGAAAAAAATCCTCCTCAAATTTTAATGCCCGATGTGATTTATACAGATCTTAAAAAACCTATTTTAGTTCATATAAAAGACGATGAAAGTCCGATTAAAAATGTTCAAATTGTCTTACAAAAAGAAGGCAATAATACAGGTATGATGATTGTAGATGAAGAAATTCAAAAATTAAATGACATTACCTTGCAAGTTGTTTTGCCAAAACTCACATACAAAGAAAAAGTTAAGTCTTTTATTATGGAAGTTAGGGCTAAAGATAGTAGCTATTGGAATTTTCTTGGAGGAAATGAAGTAAAAAAACAAATAGCAATTATTATAGATGATACAGCGCCAAAACTCAATATTTTAAGTAATTCTTATCAAATAGAACAAGGCGGTGCTGCTGCGGTTGTTTTTAAAGCGGAAGATGAAAATTTAGATCAAGTTTATATTGAAACTAATAAAGGTAAAATTTTTAAAGCAACTCCTTATGTTAGAAATGGATACTATGCAGCACTTATTGCTTGGGATGCAAGAGATGAAGAGTTTCGTGCTTATGTTATTGCAACAGATAAAGCTGGAAATATTTCAAAAGAACGCATAAGATATTATTTCTTAAATCGCAAATATCGTGTTTCAAATATTAATCTTACGGATAAATTTTTAGATGGTAAAATAGAAAATTTAGCAAGAGAATATGCGCCAAAAGACAATAATTTTACGCGTTTTGAAAAATTTAAATTTGTCAATGAAATCTTAAGAAATGACAATGAAATTTTAATTCATAAAATCACTTCTGAAGTTCCTGAAGTTAAATTTGATGATTTTAATATCAATTTATTTTTACCACTTAAAAATGCAATGAAAGTAGCCGATTTTGCTGATCATAGATTTTATTCTTATGATGGGCAATTTGTTAGTGAATCTTATCATATGGGGCTTGATTTAGCTAGTGTGGCACAAGCACCTATTATAAGTAATAATGCAGGTAAAGTTGTATTTGCAGGGGATAATGGAATTTATGGACTTAATTTGCTGATTTATCATGGTTTTGGGGTGTATAGTCTTTATGGACACTGTTCTTCTAAAAATGTTGATGTGGATGAAAATTTAGGTAAGCAAAGTGTGATAGCACGAACAGGCACAAGTGGTTTGGCTTTAGGTGATCATTTACATTTTGGGGTTTTGGTTCAAGGGGTTGAAACGCGTCCTGAACAATGGCAAGATAGGAAGTGGATAGAAAATAATATTTATAAAGTTTTAAATGATGGTAAAAAGATGATTTTGGGGAAAAATGAATGAAACAATTAACTTTAGCAAAAACAGTAAAAGGTGTAGGTATAGGTCTTCACAAAGGAGAACCTATTGAAATCACACTTGAGCCTTTAGAGGCTGATAGTGGTATAGTTTTTTTTAGGAGTGATTTAAATGTAAGCTATAAAGCAAGTCCTGAAAATGTAATTGATACTAAAATGGCAACAGTTTTAGGTGATGAAAGAGGTTTTATTTCTACAATTGAGCATTTAATGAGTGCAATTAATGCTTATGGTATTGATAATGTGCGTGTTGTTTTAAATGCCAATGAAGCTCCTGTAATGGATGGATCCAGTATTAGTTTTTGTATGATGCTTGATGAAGCAGGTGTTAAAGAGCTTGATGTAGCTAAGAAAATTATGGTCATTAAAAAACCTGTAGAAGTAAGAGATGGTAACAAATTTGTCCGCTTAATCCCAACGAAAGAGCCACGCATTAGTTATACAATTAAATTTGATAATGCTGTTATTGGTGAGCAAAGTTATAATTTTGAATTCAGTAAAAAAAATTATATTGAAAATATAGCAAGGGCTAGGACTTTTGGCTTTTTAAAAGATGTCAAGGCTTTAAGAGCTATGAATTTAGGACTTGGTGGAAGTTTAGAAAATACCATAGTTGTTGATGAAAATCGCATTTTAAATCCCGAAGGTTTGCGTTTTAAAGATGAGTTTGTAAGACATAAAATTTTAGATGCTATTGGGGATTTAACCTTACTTGGATATCGTGTTTTTGGTGATTATATTTCATATGCTGGAAGTCACCATTTAAATCACTTGCTGACTAAGGAAGTATTAAAAGATAAAGATGCTTATGAAATAGTCAGTCTCGAAAAAGCTTATGAAAAAGCTTATGAAAAGGTGTTTGCATAAAAACTTCTCTTTTGTTAAATGCTTTAGCTAAGCCTTTAATGCTTGGAATTTATCAAGATGATAAGCTTGTTAAAAGTATAGCAAGTGAAGAAAAAGCAAGTGAGTTTGTGCCAAAAATTTTAAAAACTTTGCTAGAAAAATTTGAATTTGATGAGTTAATTTATGCTAATGGTCCAGGTTCTTATATGGGGATTAAAATTTCCTATGTGAGTCTTAGTACGCTTAGTATAATTAAAGATATCCCTCTTTTTGCTGTTAGTGCTTTTGAGTTAAATGATAATAAGCCAATTAGTGCACATAAAAATATGTGTTTTGTAAAAAAAGAAGATGAAATTATTTTAGAAGAAAATATTGCAGGAGAGTTTTTTTTGCCATCAAATTTAAGCAAGCTTAATAAAAAAGATGATAATCTACCTTTTTATTTTTTATCTGCAATTTAAATTAATTTTTAGGAAAAAAAATTGAGAATTTTAGTCCCTGCAACAAGTGCAAATTTAGGTCCTGGGTTTGATTGTTTAGGTTTAAGTTTGGCACTTTTTAATGATACTATTATTGAAAAATCAAATTTTTTTAGCATTAGTATCAATGGTGAGGGAAGTGAGAATTTAAATCTTAAAAAGAATAATATTTTTGTCAGCATTTTTAATGAAATTTATCAAAAATTAAGCGGCAAAAAAGATTTTTTTCGTTTTGTTTTTAACAACAATATTCCTTTATCTCGTGGTCTTGGAAGCTCTTCAGCTGTGATTATTGGAGCTATTGGTGCGGCTTATGAGATGGCAGGTTTTAAGGTGGAAAGAGAAAAAATTTTAAATGAAGCATTAAAATATGAAAATCATCCTGATAATATAGCTCCTGCTGCACTTGGTGGTTTTGTGGTATCTATGGTCGAAAGTGAAAAAGTTTTTAGTATAAAAAAGGATTTAGATAAAGATTTAAATGCGGTTATAGTTGTGCCAGATATAGCAATGAGTACAGAACAAAGTCGTAGTGTATTGCCTTTAAATTTGGGCTTAAAAGATTGTGTTTTTAATATTTCACATTCTTCTTTTCTTACTGCTTGTTTTTTGGAAAAAAAATACGATTTGCTTGCCCTTGCTAGTAAAGATTTACTTCATCAAGCACGAAGAATGCAAAATTTACCTGAACTTTTTGAAGTGCAAAAATTTGCTCTTGAAAATAAAGCTTTAATGAGCACACTTTCAGGCTCAGGATCGAGTTTTTTTAATTTAGTTTACAAAGATGAAGCTGAGCATTTAACTCAAAAAATGGAGCAAAAATTTAAAGATTTTAAAATTATTTGCTTAGAATTTGATAATGAGGGCTTTAAAATTTGCTAAAAAAGGAAAAAAAAAGATATAATTTTAACAAAATTACAGATAAGCACGAGCCTATTAGAATGTGTATAATTTGTAAAAATCGTTATTTGCAAAAAAATTTGCATCGTTTTAAAAATTTTCAAGGCGAACTTTATAATAAATTTAATTTTGGACGCAGTGTTTATTTATGCGAAGCTTGTATTTTAAGCGAAGATAATATCTTGCAAAAAGCATTTATTAAGGCTTGTAAAAATTTAAATATAAAAATCACTCAACAGAAAATAAAGGAGATAGTTTTAAATGGCAAAAATTAGAATTCATGAAATTGCAAAAGAACTAGGATATGATAGCAAAGAAATTATTGAGAAAGCAAATGAATTAGGCTTGAATATTAAAACTGCTTCAAACGCAGTAGAACCTGAAGTTGCAGCAGGAATTTATGAATACATACAAACCAAAGTTATCCCAGAAGCTTTTAAGAAAAATTTAAAACCTGCTCCTACAAAAAAAGCTAAAGCAAAAAATGATGAAAATAGCAAGATTAAAGAAGAAAAGATTATTAAAGCAGAACCAAAAATCTTAGATAAAGTCTTAGAAGAACCAAAAAAAGATCAAGTAAAAGTTCAAGAAGTAAAAGAAAAGACTCAAGAAAGTTTAGCAAGTGCGACTTTAGCAAAAAGACGCGGACTTGTGATAGTTAAAAAGAAAAAAGATGAAGAAGAGCCTGTAAAAAAAGAAGAAGTAAAGATTAATACCCCATCTAATGAAGAACGCATCAGCTTAAAGACTATGTTTTCAAATACTGATGAAAATCTAAAGAAAAAGAAAAAAGAGAAAAAACCTTTTGTGGCAAGTAAAAAAGAAAGTGCTGAAAAAATGGACTTTTTAGAAGGACATGATTTTGCAGATATTTCTTTGGATGATGAAGATGAGGTGGTTTTACCAGATTTTAGTGTAAAAGAACAAGAAAAAGCATCAAGTGCTCCAAAAAAACAACCTAATTTTTTGCGTCAAGCTGTTGGAAATTCAGCCGGTTTTGGACTTGAAGGTGGAATTCAAAGAAGAAGCCGTAAAAAACCACCTAAAAAGGTAGAAAAAAAAGAAAATGAAGCCGTAACTAGCGTAGAAATTTCAAAAGAAATTCGCGTTTATGAATTTGCAGATAAAATAGGAAAAAATGTCGGCGAAGTGATTTCAAAACTCTTTATGCTTGGAATGATGACTACAAAAAACGACTTTTTAGATGAAGATGCGATCGAAATTTTAGCGGCTGAATTTGGTATAGAGATTAATATCATTAATGAAGCAGATGAATTTGATTATGTAAAAGATTATGAAGAAGAAGTAAATGAAAAAGATTTAGTGACTAGAGCACCAGTCATTACGATTATGGGGCATGTCGATCATGGTAAAACTTCTTTACTAGATTATATCAGAAAATCACGTGTGGCAAGTGGCGAAGCAGGGGGGATCACTCAGCATGTGGGTGCTTATATGGTGGAAAAAAATGGACGCAAAATTACTTTTATTGATACTCCAGGCCATGAAGCATTTACAGCTATGCGTGCAAGGGGTGCAAGTATAACGGATATTGTTATTATCGTTGTTGCAGCGGATGATGGAGTAAAACCGCAAACCAAAGAAGCGATCAATCACGCAAAAGCTGCAGGTGTGCCTATTATCATAGCGATTAATAAAATGGATAAAGAAGCTGCAAATCCTGATATGGTAAAAACACAACTTGCTGAAATGGAAATTATGCCAGTAGAATGGGGCGGAAGCTATGAATTTGTAGGGGTTTCTGCTAAAACAGGAATGGGAATTGAAGATTTGCTCGAAATTGTGCTTTTGCAAGCTGATATTTTAGAGCTTAAAGCAAATCCTAAAAATTACGCAAAAGCAAGCATTATAGAAAGTTCTGTGCAAAAAGGTCGCGGTGCGGTAGCAACTATCATCGTCCAAAATGGAACGCTTAAAGTGGGAAGTACTATCGTTGCAGGTGAAGCTTATGGAAAAGTGCGTGCAATGAGTGATGATCAAGGCAAGGCTTTAAAGGAGATTAGACCAGGCGAATGTGGGGTGATTATAGGGCTTAGCGAAGTGGCTGAAGCGGGTGAAATTTTAATCGCGGTTAAAAGCGACAAAGAAGCAAGAGAATATGCAAATAAACGCCACGAATACAACCGCCAAAAAGAGCTTAGCAAATCAACTAAAGTTAGCATTGATGAACTTGGAGCAAAGATTAAAGAGGGTAATTTAAAAACCTTACCAGTTATTTTAAAAGCCGATGTGCAAGGAACTTTAGAAGCTTTAAAAGCGAGTTTGGAAAAACTTAGAAACGATGAAATAAAAGTCAATATCATCCATAGCGGAGTAGGTGGAATCACACAAAGTGATATAGAGCTTGCAAGTGCGAGTGAAAATTCCATCGTTTTAGGTTTTAATATCCGCCCAACCGGTGAAGTAAAAGAGCGTGCAAAAGATAAAGGCGTGGAAATTAAAACTTATAATGTCATTTATAATTTACTTGATGATGTAAAAGCCTTGCTTGGTGGTATGATGAGTCCTATTATTTCAGAAGAGCAGCTTGGACAAGCAGAGATTAGACAAGTGATTAATGTGCCAAAAATCGGACAAATCGCAGGTTGTATGGTAACTGAAGGTGTGATTAACCGCGGGGCTAAAATTCGCCTTATCCGCGAGGGTGTTGTTGTGTATGAAGGAAATGTAAGTTCGCTTAAACGCTTTAAAGACGATGCTAAAGAAGTAGCAAAAGGCTATGAATGCGGTGTTGGTATAGAAGGGTGTGATGATATGAGAGTGGGCGATTATATAGAAAGCTATAAAGAAGTAGAGGAACAAGCAAGTCTATGAATCCAGCTGAAATCAAAAAACTTCGCACAGAGAGTATTTTAAAAGAGCTTATTCCTGAAGCTTTGGCGAATTTAGACGATGAAAATCTAAAAAATCTTTGTGTAGTGGATGTGGAGTGTAAAAAAGGCAGATACGATGCCTTTGTGTATTTGGATAAAATGTTTTTCAACACTCACGAGCAAGAAAAAATCTTGCTTTCTTTGAAAAAAGCCAGCAAAGCTTTGCAAAATTATTGCATGAGTGAGCAGGGTTGGTATAGGTGTCCCAATTTTCACTTTAAATTTGATGATAGACTTGAGTATCAAAACCATATGGACGCGCTTTTTGAAAAAATAAAAAAGGAAAAAAATGAATCTTGAAGCTTTGTGCAAAGAAGCAAATTTAGAGCTTTATGATAGTGAATCAGTCAGCGAAAATGGTAGGAAAATTTATAGAGTTTATGTGATGAAACCTTTGAATGAAAAGGGTGAGAGAATAGGCGTGAATTTGGATGATTGTGCAAGGCTTAGTGAAATTTTATCGCCTATTTTTGATGTAGAACCGCCTGTGAGTGGCGAGTATTTTTTAGAAGTATCATCTGCGGGGCTTGAAAGAAAATTAAGCACTTTGGAACATTTTGCAAAAAGTATTAATGAGCTTGTAAAAATCACAACTAACGAAAAAGAAAAAATCGAGGCAAAAATCATGGCCGTAAATGATGAAAATATCACTTTAAAAAATTTAGAAAATCAAGAAAAAATTACTTTAAAATTCAGCGATATTAAAAAAGCTAGAACCTTTGTGGAGTGGTAGAATAATAAATTTTTTAATATCTAAAAAGGCTTATTTTATGAATATAAATTCAATTGATGATTATGAAAAATTTTTAAATATAGTTTATGAAGAGTATAAAAATAAACTTTTAGAATTTAAAAAAGATGATATAGAATTTTATAAAAATAACAATGAAATCAAAAAATTAAAAACAAAAGAAGGTTATTATTTTTATGTTGCTAAAAATGCAAAATCAATAGTATCATTTGCCAGTACAAGCAAAAAATTATGCGATACATTTACTATGGATAGTTTTTTAGATAAATTAAAAGGTGTTGTTGATAAGCAAATTAGATCTTATAATCCTATTATATATAAAGATATTTTAGAAAGCAGTGGTTTGGTTTCAGATAGTTCAGATTATTTTTTGATTCCTTCAAATCCAGAAGTTTTTGATCTTGAAGGATATGTTAATGAAAATAAAGGTAAAGAATTAACATGGGGTGAAAAAGGAGGAGGAGCGCTTTTAAGTATGAAGTCAAATAGTAAAGTATTTTTCTATATAGCTAGAGAATCTTTAGTTCGTTTTTATGGTGTAGTGAAAGAAATTAAAGAAGATGGAAAATTTATTATTAATAAAATTCAAAAATTAGAAAAAACAATAAGTTTAAATGATGCTAGAGAGTATGGCTTTACAGTGCCTCAGCGTAATCAAAATTTTTATAATATGTTTGCCTTAAATTATCTATTATTGGCAAATAATTTAATAAAAGGTAAAAAAATGATTATAGATGATAAAGTAAATAAAAAAAATCCACCTTTAAATCAAATTCTTTATGGACCTCCAGGGACAGGGAAAACTTATCATACTATAGATAAAGCCTTAGAAATTATATCAAAAGAAGAAAAAATACAAACTCCAAGTGAAGATGATAGAGTAAATAGAAAAAAGTTATTTGATGAATATGTGAAAAATGGACAAATAGTCTTTACAACCTTTCATCAAAGCTATGGGTATGAAGAATTCGTAGAAGGTATAAAACCTGTTATGGATGGCGAGCAAGGTAATTCTAAAGAAGTAGAATATGAAATAAAAGATGGAGTTTTTAAAGAACTTTGTGAAAAAGCTAATAAAAATTACTTCTCATCAAATGAAAATAACAATGAGCTTGATTTAGATAAATTGATTTTTGAATTTGCTAATTACATTAATCAAAATTTTATAAATAAGGGCGATGAATTTCCTCTAGAAAATAGGGTTAATATTAAAGAAATTCTTTTAAATTCTAAAGGCGAATATCGTTCTTTTTTATTGGGTGGATCAATAAAAAGTCCTCAAAGATTGACTATTGATATTATAAAAAGAGATTATTTAAATTTTAAAGAAAACAAAATTTTAGATTATAAAGATATCAAACCAAAATATGAAAGTCAAAGCGATTATCACGGAAATGCGATTTATTATTTTATGTTTTATAAAAAATTAAAAGAATTTGAAAATACACAAAATGTAAGTTTTAAAAATATAAATGAGAAATTAAAGCCTTATATAATCATCATAGATGAAATCAATCGTGGTAATGTAAGTAAGATTTTTGGTGAGCTTATCACCTTAATAGAGCCTAGCAAAAGGATAGGTGAAAGCGAGGAATTAAAAGTTATTTTGCCTTACAGCAGTGAAAAATTTGGAGTGCCTAGAAATGTATATATCATAGGCACTATGAATACAGCCGATAGAAGCATAACTTCACTTGATACGGCTTTGAGAAGAAGATTTGAATTTGTTGAGATGATGCCTAAATCTAATGTTTTGTCTGATAATTGCGAGGGTGTAAATTTAAAAGAATTACTAACAGCTATCAATACTCGCATAGAGTATTTATTTGATAGAGAAAAGACTATAGGACACGCATTTTTTGTAGATGTTGAAAATTTAGAGGGTTTAAAAAAAGTTTTTCAAAACAAAATCATCCCACTTTTACAAGAGTATTTTTACAATGATTATGCTTTAATTGATGCAGTTTTAAATAATAATAGTATGATTTTTGAATATAAAAAAGATAACAAATATTTACAAAAAATAAAAAATTTAGATAATGTAGATAACGAAAAAAATATTTATAATATCACCCCATTCAATGATAAAATTTGGAATAAACCAGAAACATATCAAGCTATTTATGATGATGAGAAAAATAAATCAAAAAAATGATGAACAATAACACTTTTTCCATCATTGAGCATCAAGCCTTTTGTAAAGAAGATTTAAAAGAAATTTTTAAAGAAAAGGCTGGGAAATTTTATGAAGAACTAGAAAATTTTGCAAAAAATAACGAAAATGTTCTAGGCTTTAAAAACAAAAATACTTTAAAAGCTAAAAATTATGTAGGCATTATACAAACCAAAAGCGGAGTTTTGGAGATTTTACCAAAATGTACGGACTTAGAAAGCTATAAAGAAAAAAAAGATAAATCTTTGAATGTTCCAAAGAGCAAGTTAATTTATGCTTATACAATAAATAGTGATAATAAATTATATACTAATTTTAGCTATTTTCAAGAATATAAAATTTTGAAAAACATTAAAGTAAAAAAATGGTATAGTATAAAAGAGATAAATTTCAACCCTAAAAATCTTTTAATCAATATGCTAAAAACTTTAAAAAACACTCCATTTCAAAAATCCCAAATTTCATCTTTGCAAATTGCTAAAATGCCTTTACTTGAAGTATTTATCGCGATGTTTTTAGATGAATTTGATAGTGTATATAAAAAAGGCTTGATGAGATCTTATGTAAATATTGAGGAAAACAGAGCTTTTTTAAAAGGAAAATTACTATTTAACGATCATATAAAATCAAATTTTATACATAAAGAAAGATTTTTTACAAGTAGTGATGAGTTTGTCTTGGATATCGCACCAAATCGTCTCATTAAATCAACTCTAAATTTTTTACAATCCAAAATAACTGCTAATAAATTTAGAATCATCAAAGCCTTGCAAATGCTAGATGAGGTGGAATTTTCTACAAATTATGAAAAAGATTTTAGTTTTAAATTTTCAAGGCATTTTGATTATTATGAGAATTTGTTTTCTTGGTGTAAGATATTTTTACTCCAGCACTCTTTTACGCCAATTCAAGATAAAAATGAAGCCTTTGCTTTACTTTTTCCCATGGAAAAACTTTTTGAAAACTATGTAGCGTATATGTTTAAATTTGCTAATCCATCTAAATATATCAAAACTCAAAGTAGTGGAAAATACTTAATCACAAAAAATAATGAAAAATGTTTTATGTTAAAGCCTGATTTATATATAGAAGAAAATGAAATGATTTTAGATACCAAATGGAAAATCCCAGATGATAGCAAAGATGAGAAAAAACATGGCATATCACAAAGTGATTTGTATCAAATGTTTGCTTATGCTTGTAAATTTAAAATTCACGATATAAAACTTATATATCCACTTTGTGAAAGAACAATGGAGTTAAAAAATAAAATAAAAGAATTAGAATTTAATGCAGGTAAGCATTTGTGGTTTGAAAATGAAAAACATTATTCTAAAGATGATATAAAGGTGCAAATATTTTTTGCACCTTTACCTTTTTAGGAAAAATTTTATTAGCAGATGTACTAAAAAGCTAAAGCAAGATACAGCGATAATACAAGCACCGCTTGAAAGATTAAAATAATAGCTAAGCATTAATCCTAAAAAGCAAAAAACCATACTCAAAACGCTTGCTATTAACATTACAAAACCTAATTTTTTAGTAAAATTTTCAGCCATAAAACTAGGGATACTAAGTAAGGCCATGACTAAAATAAGTCCTACAAGACGAATAGATATAACAATGCAAAACGCCATAAGTGCTATTAAAAGATAGTGAAAAAAGCTTGTATTTATTCCACGAACTTTGGCAAATTCAGCATCAAAACTTAAAGCTTCAAATTGTCTATAAAATAAAAGCATTAAAATGATGATAATACCATCAATTACACCCATTAGCCATAAATCTTGCACTCCAACAGCTAAAATACTTCCAAAAAGATAAGCCATTAAATCCGTGTTATAATCAGGGCTTAAATCGATAAGTATAATTCCAACAGCCATTCCAAATGCCCAAATTACAGCAATTATACTATCGCTTCTGTGCTCATAATGTTTTGCTAAAAAAGCCACTAAAAAAGCTAACAATAGAGTGAAAATTCCTGTGCTAAGTAAAATTGGTAAAGAAAAATAAAATGCTATGCCTATGCCCCCAAAAGCTCCATGAGTGATACCCCCAGCCATAGAAAAAAGTCTGTTTATCATAATTAAAGTGCCTATAACCCCACAAGCAATGCTTACTAAAATAGCAGCCAATAAGGCATTTTGAAAAAAAGTGAAATTGAGAATTTCAAACATTATTTTCCTTTGTAAATTTCAAGCAAAAATCTTCTTTTTTAAAAGTGGATTTTTTTAAATTTCTCCTTATAAATTCTTGCTCACAAAATTTTTTACTATCACAATTTTTTTCATTGCAAAAACAAGAATTTAAACTCATTTCTACATCGCAAAAATGAGAGTGGTTTTCATACAAATGTTTCAAAAATTGGCTTTTTTCTTTTTCTTTAGTGTTGGTGTGCAAGAACAATTCTTTATTTAGATGAGCGATTTTATCGCTATAGGCAAGAACAAGATTAATATCATGGCAAACTACTAAAATACCTATACCTTTTTGATGTAAAGAGTTTAAAAGTTCAAAAATTTGAATTGCTGATTTGCTATCTACACTCGCGGTAGGTTCATCTAAAATCAGCATCTTACATTCATCAACCAAAGCTCTAGCAATAAAAACGCGTTGTTTTTGTCCTCCGCTAAGTTCATTGATTTTTCTATCCCAAAAATCCTGCATCCCAACACTTTTTAAAGCCAGTAAAGCTTTTTCTCTATCTTTTTTACTATAAAAGCCAAATACTTTTTTATTGACAAGTCCCATAAGAACGATTTCAAGCACTCTTGGAAAAAAATTTGGATTTGCTAAAGTATGTTGGGGAACATAGCCAATTTCGTTTTTTTTAATGCCTTTGAAATAAATAGCATTTTTAGAGTCTAAAAGTCCTAAAATAAGCTTTATCAGCGTAGATTTTCCAGCTCCATTAGGACCTATAATAGCCAAAAAATCTTTATTATCATAATTTAAATTGATATTTTTTAAAACATCTTCATTATTATAAGAATAATTTAAATTTGAAATTTGAAAAAATTCCACAAAAACACCTTATTTAAGGTTATTGGCTAAAGCATCAGCGGTTTTTAATAGCTCATTTTCCCAGTCTTTGGAAAGATGATTGATGATAAAAATTTTAGCATCGCATTCTTTGGCTAAGGTTTTGGCTGCATTTTCTGGAAAACCTTTTTGAACAAAAATGGTTTTAATGTTTTTATCTTTCATTAAATTGATTAAATTTTTTAAATCTTTGATTTTTGGTTCTTTGCCTAAAATTTCCACAGGAATTTGTATGAGATCATAACGCTTTGCAAAATAAGCCCAAGATGGATGATAGACAATAAATTCTTTATTTTTTAATTTTTCTAACTTAGATGAAATTTGTAAATTTAAGCTATCTAGCTCTGCTAAAAAATTATCTAAATTTTGTTTATATAAGTTTTTATTTTGTGGGTATTTTTGAATCAAAGCATTATAAATATTTACAGCCATTGTTTGGACTAAAATAGGATCAAGCCAAGTATGCGGATCAAAATTTTCATGCTCGTGTGAATGATGATCTTCATCTTGAATTTCAAACAAATTTATATTTTTTTGCATATTTATAATTTCAAGATTTGGAAAATTTTGACGAAATTTACCAATAAGATTTTTTTCAAATTCTAATCCTATGGTAAAGTAAATATCACTTTTTTCAAGTTGTTTCATAGTTTTTGGTTTGAGTTCAAAAGTGTGCTCATTAACATTAGGAGGTAGTATAATATTAATAGAGACATTATTTCCAGCAATTTTTTCGACAAAAAAAGCTTGAGGTGCTATGCTGACGCTGATTAAAGGAATATCGGAATTCTTATTTTTAAAATTTTCATTTCCAAATAAAGCATAAATCCCAAATACAAGTAAAAAAAATATTTTTTTCATTATTTCTCCTAATGATTTTTAAAATTATAACGCATTAAAACTTATAGTTTATTCTAAAAATTCCTAGTTCTTTTCAAAAATATTTTTAAAATAATAAAAATGTATTAATTATATTGTTTTTTAAGTTTTTATTAAAACCCTTAAGATAAATTTAAAATGATTTAACCTATAATCTCAAATTTAAAACAAAAATTAGAAAAATTTTTGGAAAAATTCCTAATAAAATTAAAATTTAACCCTTATAAAGAAAGGAGCTTTTTGTTTGATGAAAAGCGTTAAAATCAAAGTTTCACTTATTGCAAATTTGATAGCGATTGCATGTTTGATTATTTTAGGTGTAATAACTTTTGCTTTTGTAAAAAAAGCTATTTTTAATGAAGTTATTGAAGCTGAAACAAACTATGTTAAAACCGCTAAAAACTCTATGGAATCCTTTAAAGCTAGAAATGCTGCAGCTTTAGAGAGTTTAGCAAAAAATATTCTTAGGCTTCCATATGATCAAATTAATAGCCAAGAATCCTTAATGAGTAATATTGGTAAGGATTTGAAGGTATTTAGAGACGCAGGAAGATTTTTAGCAGTTTATTTGGCTCAACCTAATGGAGAACTCATAGTAACCGATCCTGACTCTGATTCTCAAGGTTTAGATTTTGGAATTTATGGCAAAGCGGATAATTATGATGCTAGAACAAGAGAATATTTTACCGAGTCTGTTAAAGCAAATGGTCTTTATATCACGCCTTCTTATATAGATGTAACCACAAATTTACCTTGTTTTACTTATGCTATGCCACTTTATAAAGATGGTAAATTTATCGGGGTTTTAGCAATTGATGTTTTAGTTAAAGATTTACAGGCTGAATTTGATAATTTACCAGGTAGAACCTTTGTATTTGATAGTAAAAATGTTGTTTTTGTATCAACGGATAAAGAGCTTTTAAAACCGGGTTATGATGTGAGTGCTATAGCAAATTTTGCTAAAACAAAACAAGATTTTGAAAGTTTTGAATACACTAGACCAAAAGATGGAAGTGAAAGATTTGCAGTTTGTAGTAAAGTTGCTGGAATTTACACAACTTGTATCAATGAATCTGTGGATTTAATTGAAGAGCCAGTTGTAAAAATCGCCTACATACAAGTCGCTATAGTATTTGTTACTAGTATTCTTAGCGTCATCCTACTCTATTTCATCGTATCACGCTATCTCTCTCCCCTTGGTGCTATCCAAGCAGGCCTTAGTTCTTTC